>NZ_CP024769.1:333964-673350 GCF_011395035.1 Pantoea cypripedii | reverse complement strand
ATATCAATTCCCACAAAACAGGTCATATGGCCTCCGGAAAACAAAATGGCGTATAGTGTTAACCGGTTCCCGACCTCGTCATCAGAGATTGTTCAGCCTGCCTTGTGATGCGAAGTCAGTCTCGCGAGAGAAAGCTTCCTGGTACTCTTCGGCCTGGACAAGGAGGCGGGAGCCACTCTACAGACGAAGTCACTGTGATAGCTGCTTCCAGCGGCGCGCGGCTTCCCGGTTATCAGTTCAGATTTCAGAGAAATCATAATCTGACCCTCCAAACATACAAGCGGCGCGATTTATCGCGCAATGTTGAGCACGGAGCCGGTAAACTCCGTGCGATAAGTCAGATCGGGTTTTCTTTTGCCTGCTTCGGGAATTTATTACGCAGTTTTTGCAGTTTGGCGGGGATATTCATCATGCAGAAGGCATTTTCCTGGCCCTCTTTTTCCCAGAAGTTCTGATGGTAATCTTCGGCTGGATACCATTCGCTCAGCGGTTCAAGCGTGGTCACCAGAGGCTTACCGATTTCTGCCTCAGTGCGCGCGATACCCTGTTCAGCAGCAGTACGCTGTGCTTCTGAGGTTGGGAACAGCGCTGAGCGATAGCGAGAACGCTCAACGCCATCTTTGATATTCGGCTGGCTCGGATCATGAGTCGCGAAATGGATATCCAGCAGGTCATCGTAGCTGACGATATCGGCGTCAAACACGATTCTGACTGCTTCAGCATGGCCGGTGGTGTCGCTATACACCTGGTCATAGGTCGGAGAGGCCACATGGCCGCCGATATAACCGCTTTCAACTGAGATGACACCATCGATGGACTGAAAAATCGCCTCGGTGCACCAGAAGCAGCCACCGGCAAAAATCGCGCTTTCACTTTTCACGCTAACATCCTGACTCTGAAATAAATGATGGCGCTACCCTACATCACTGGCAGAGAAAGCGCCATCGTCAGCCAGGTCAGATGGCCTGATATTCACCGGTACCGTCCGGCCATGGCGTCAGCAGGTCAAACCCGGTTTCCGTCACCGCCACGGTGTGCTCCCACTGCGCTGACAGCGAGCGATCTTTTGTCACCACGGTCCAGCCATCGGAAAGCACGCTGGTGCCCGCTTTACCGGCGTTGATCATCGGTTCGATGGTGAAAATCATGCCTGCTTCCAGCGCCAGACCGGTGCCCGGGGTGCCGTAATGCAGCACCTGCGGTTCGCCATGATAAATTTCGCCGACACCATGACCGCAATATTCACGTACTACGGAGAACCCGGCTTTTTCCGCAATCTGCTGGATCGCCGCGCCAATATCACCCAGCGTAGCGCCCGGTTTCACTACGCGTATGCCCGCCACCATCGATTCGTAGGTAATCTCTACCAAACGTTTGGCGCGCACTGACGGCGTACCAACGAAATACATACGGCTGGTGTCGCCATACCAGCCATCTTTGATGATAGCCACGTCGATATTCACGATATCGCCGTCTTTCAACTTCTTCTCGCCGGGAATGCCGTGGCACACCACATGATTGACGGAAGTACAGGTGGTGCGGGTATACCCGTGATAGCCGATGTTGGCCGGAATCACTTTTAACTCGTTAACGATAAAATCGTGGCAGATGCGATCCAGTTCGTCGGTGGTCACGCCCGGTTTTACATACGGGGTGATCATTGCCAGCACTTTGGCGGCGTCATGACCGGCGGCACGTGCCAGTTCAATTTCCTGTGGTGAATGCAGTTTGATGTTGCTCATTACGCGGTTCCCTGCGGGGTCAATAAAGAGGTGTTAAGTAGCTTAGCCAGATCGGAGCCGCCGTCGATTTCCACCCGCATCAGCAGGCGGGTCAGTTCCTGATGACTGAGCTGCGGATAGAGTTCAGCCAGCATGCCGATTTTCATCCAATGCTCCGCCTGGGCGTTGATCGAGCGGCTTAACGCCGTACTCGCTACGCGCAGATTCTCGTGCATCAGATCGGAGATTTTTACGATACCCATCACATGGCCTATATGAAACGTATATGGTTTATATATAGGTTACGCCGGGTGCCTTAATTTTGGAAGGTAAAGTTTTGGCTGGTTCGTAGGTTAAGCGGAGAACACAACATTTCGCTTTCGTCGGACAACGTGCCGCGTTGTTACAAGGAACGTCAGCTAAACTGTCTGCATCGTAGCCAATAGTGGCTACCTGAAATCACTAAGGAGTGCCCATGTCTTATTTCAAAGGTAAGTCTGTCCTGGTGCTCGGTGGCAGCCGGGGAATTGGTGCGGCAATTGTACGGCGCTTTTGTGCCGATGGCGCGAACGTCAGCTTCACCTATGCCGGATCGCCAGACGCGGCCAGACAGCTTGCTGAAACGACGGGCAGCGTGGCTTTCCAGACTGACAGTGCCGACCGCGACGCCGTGATTGCCCGTGTGCGTGACAGTGGCCCGCTGGATGTGCTGGTGGTTAATGCTGGCATCATCGCCTTCGGCGATGCGTTAGAACAGGATCCTGACGAGGTTGAAAGGCTGTTTCGTATCAATATCAATGCACCTTATTTTGCCTCTGTCGAAGCGGCACGTCAGATGCCAGAGGGTGGACGCATCATCATCATGGGTTCGGTGAATGGCGATCGCATGCCTGTTCCCGGAATGGCGTCGTACGCCCTGAGCAAGTCCGCCCTGCAGGGGATGGCACGAGGACTGGCGCGTGATTTCGGCCCGCGGGGTATTACGATAAATGTGGTGCAGCCTGGCCCCGTTGATACGGATGCAAACCCGGCGGAGGGACCATTGAAAGATCTGATGCACGGATTTATGGCGATTAAGCGCCACGGGCGGCCTGAAGAAGTTGCAGGGATGGTCGCATGGCTGGCTGGCCCGGAAGCGGGCTTTGTCACCGGGGCAATGCATACCATCGACGGCGCATTTGGTGCCTGATTTATCCCTGATGCGGGAACATTCGCCCGCGCTGGCGGGCGTTATCACTCGCTTCTGAGCATCTCAAGCAATGCCTGTAAGGCGGGCGAGGTATTGGATTTGAGAAACGCCACGCTGACACCGATTGACAGCGTGCTGGGTGTCGGTTTCAGTTCGCGAAACACCACCCCCTGTCGTTTAATATTCTTCAGTGAGGAGGCAATCAGCGCGAACCCTTTCCCCTCGGCAATCAATCCAAGCAGAATGTGATGATCCGGCGGCTCTGGCAGCATCGTTGGCCGGAAAGCGATTTTATCGAAGAACGACTGGCAATAATCGTAAAAGCCGGGATTCAGCGGTCGCTCAAACCAAAACATTGACTCGTGGCTGAGATCGCTGAAGCTAACTTTGCGTTTACGCGCGAGGGAATGCCCGGCTGGCAGGGCTACAACCATTGACTCCCGGTGGACGACTTCTGCAGCCAGACCCGCAATCTCAGTATGCAAACCAATAAACGCCGCATCCATGATGCCGTTGCGGATATCCCGTACCAGGTTGATTGAGTGATTGCTTTTGGTGATCAGCTGCCAGTGAGGAAAGCGCTGCTGAAAACGGGAAAAAACATCGGGAAATACGCTTCTGTCAAAAACAGTGGTGTAGCCAATAACGATTTTTCCCTGAGTCGCGTCTTGTGCCGATCGGGCCGCCGCAATCGCTTTTTCTGCCTGTGCCAGCGTGCGTTTCACTTCCGGAAGAAATTTTTCTCCTGCCGCGGTCAGGGTGACGCCACTCCCGGTACGGATAAATAATTCAACACCCAGCTGTTCTTCTAATTGCCGGATTTGTCTGCTGAGCGGTGGCTGAGAAATATGCAGACGCCGGGCAGCACGCCCGAAGTTACGCTCCTCACTGACGGCAAGGAAGTAGCGGAACTGGCGAAGATCGATAGAAGTATTCATACCGAAAAGGTATCACAGAAAGGGTATTCGCCACATCCTTTCGCGGGTTGTAGAGTTCGTCCACTCAATCATCTCAGGAGAGAACTATGTCAACATCAACTCGTTATGATTCAGGTCTGGCAACGTTAAAGCAGGTAGGCGGAGCCGACTACGATGGCCCACTGAATCAGTTAAAAGATGTCGCACCGGATCTGGCCCGTTTCACCGTTGAATTTTGCTATGGCGAAATCATGTCACGCAGCGAGCTTGACTTGCAGACCCGCCAGTTGAGTACCGTCGCGGCTCTGGCGGCAATGGGGAATGCGCAGCCACAGCTCAGATATCATATTGCGGGAGCGCTGAACGTCGGCTGTGAGCCTGAGGCTGTCATTGAAGTGATCATGCTCTGTGCGGTCTTTGCAGGTTTTCCTGCCGCCGGGAACGCCATACTGGTGGCTAAAGACGTTTTAGCCGATCGTGGCTGCTCTTTTCAGCCAGTCATGCAAGCTCCCTCTGACAACCGCTACGCAACGGGAATGGCGGCACTGGAAGCCATCAGTGCCGGAGCGGGTAAAAATGTTACGCAAAGTCTGATGGGGATAGCGCCGGACCTGGCCCGGTTTGTGATTGAGTTTTCATACGGGGATATCTTGTCCCGGACGGTGATCAATCATCGCACGAAAGAGCTGGCCATTGTTGCCATGCTGACTGCGCTGGGCACGGCTCAGCCGCAATTAAAAGTGCATATCAGCGCTGCTCTTAATGTGGGTGCTACGCCCGTTGAGATTACTGAAGTCATACAACAGATGGCCGTTTATGCGGGGTTCCCGGCAGCCCTTAATGGCATCTTTGCGGCGAAGGACATTTTTAGTCGTCTGAACGATGCAACACACAACGATTAATCGCTCTTCCGGGCTGGCATTCACATCGTGAAAAAGAAAAAACCCGCAAATAGCGGGTTAAAATGCAGCAGATTTACTACCAGGAAAACTCTCGTTCGCAGCACGTTGCTGTGTGTCTGCTTTGCGTCGCTATAATAGCAACGAGTAATCAGATGTAAAGATAATGTTAAGCGAAGAAAATCGACCGTTATGATTAATTTTTTAATCAGATAATTCTTACATGACGACGGAAAACATCATTTTATGAAGACGTTATCTGTGCACAGAGGATCGCTGTGAGAAAATTTAACAGCTGACTAAGAGAAGAGGGGGTGCGACTAATAAAAAACCCGGCGCATAGCCGGGTGGTATAATCTGCACCTTTAATACGGAACCAGCAGAGTTCCTGAGGGCATATTATTACTTCAGGGGATTATTCCAATCGTTGAAATTTATTCGTTACGATAAGTGTAATTTATGGAGAGGGGGGTGAGCGACCTAACAAACTGATTCAAATCGTCTATTTATTTTCTTTATATAGTGTGGCACAGCTGTGTCGATTGATTTGAAATTAAAGTCATCGCTAGTGGAGTTAATGTTAACGCTTTATGGTCATTACGCATCAGGGCTTCCTTGCCCCTGCAACTGTCATTCCTGGACAGCCTGGCAAAAATCAGGTGCCACGCTGGTTATGCTGACCACCTTTTTTACCTGCGTCTGAGGATTTATCACGATCGTTTTTAAAATTACCGCCGCTATGCTGACCGCCTTTTTTGCCACTTTCAGATGATTTTTGTTTATCGTCAGAGAAATTTCCAGAACCGCCTCTATGCTCAGTCATAATATTTCCTTTTCATGAGTAAAAATAACATGACGGTAAAATCACGTCACGTGGGTGTTACGTGATTAATCGTAATGCAATATTGCGTTGATGCAAGTGATGGGTAAAATGAAATGATTTTTTTCGCAGGTTTTACTGAGCGGAGTTGCTTAATGTTATGTGTCGTAAAGGATTATTTGGTTTGTAAATTATTTTCCTTTAGTGAATAACCCATGGCATTAGCAGTTAATTAATTACATAAACACAGGTGGGTTCCATTTTCCATCACTGAGTGTGCGAGGATTATTTCTGAGAATTGTCTTAACAAGAAGGGGAATATATCGGAAGCAGGTCGATGTTACTCAATTGGCACTTTCAGCAGAGTGTACTAGAGTTGTCGCTGCGCCTGAAATAAAGGAGGAAACCATGTTAAATAATCTGCCACATTGACAACTCCCGCGGGTAAAGAACAATCACAAAAGGCACCTGGTCTGGACCCCGGCTCCTGGTGAAACAGAGCTGCGCCAGCCACAGCACAGCCCTGCTGGCAGTTACACCAAAGGCAAAATGTTTGCGGAGTAATTTACCGGGTTACCATTATCATCAATCACGTCATATTTAACTTTCTCACCCGTTTGGAGCGCCTCGCTGAGTGGTACGACTAACTGGGATTGGGGCTCAATAAGGAGATTTTTCAAATTATCGTGACGACCAATGGTGACATTAATACTCATGTACCAGGGAGTCGGGTTCTTTACAATCAACTGCCTGTCTTTTGCCATAAACTGGATTTTTGCCGGGTCGGCAATCTGCGGTGCATTAAGCCCCGCAGGTCGTACAAACACCTTAAGCCGAATCCGTAAGGGCAACACCACCTTCTTCTCAACTTTACTCATATCGTTTTTTAACGAGGGTATCTGATAAATATTCAGCCAATAGAGGCTTTCTCTGTCAGCAGGAATAGACCCCCTTGATGTTAACATCAGACGCAATGAACGGAGTTCACCAGGAAACATCTTCATAACAGGCGGTAAGGCTATCACCGGTGTTCTGCTTTGATCTGGCGAGGCATTGATGTCGCCATCATCGGTCCATACCTGAACAATGGTTGGGCTTTCACTGCTGTTAACTAAATTAATCGACTGCATATTCGCCGTAGCGTTAAAAATAACCCTCGTTTTGTCGACATTGACCACCGCAGAGGCATTGAAACTAGCCATCGTCATTATTAAAAACATTGTCTTACTGAAAGCTGATGACAACTTGCAATTGCGCATTGACTGTTCCTGCTGTAATAGTTTGCCCATCGATGGCTTCAAGAGAAGCGGTGAAATCCCCGCTATAGATGCTGGTGGAGTCTGATGAAACCAACGTAGTGAGATCTTTATAGGCATACCAGCCACGGGTATTTCCTGTTCCGGTGCTGGCGAGGTCAGGCAGCAGGTTTATTGCGGTGCCGCTACTGTTATAAATTTTGATTCCTACGCCAGATGCCACGCCGCTGCTGCCATAATTGGTATCAAGCAACCAGGTTAGCCCGCCGCCAGACGTGACCAGGCCCAGATTCGTTGCCTGGGTGACAGCGTTTGATTGGTTAACTAAAAAACCCATCGCGACATTTGCAGAACTTGAGGAGGATGTACTGGTGCTTGAAATCGCGCCTGATTCACACTCAATACTGACGGAGAAGGGGGCCTGGCTGCTGCCACCGGCCGAAAGTGTACTGATACTGACCGTAGGCAAAAGGACCACGGAAGGATAATCTTTGACCTCGCACAACGCGCCACGCACATAAGTCACGTCACTGTAGGTGCTCCAGGTGCCTGGCCAGTTGCCATACCAGCCATAATAATAGCTGGCGCTATCCATTCCTACCGTCAGGCTATTGGTATCCAGTCCCGGGCCTTTAAACGCAATATATCCCCTCGGCTGGCTCCTGGAATCAAGCCAATAGTTATCGGAGTTAGCATAATACGTCGTAGAGTCAATCTTAAACATTTCATACAGCACATTACTGAAGGCGCTGGCGGGTATGTATATATAAGTCCCATCGGAGTACCAATCATCGGACGTTAATTGCCTTTGTTTCCAGTAACGGCTGTAATATTCACCGGTGCTGAGGTTAGTCATGCGCACAGCAACATTTTTGGCCTGGTCGTAATAAGCACCATCGACTTCAGACGTGGTATATTTTCCGGTGTAGGCATCATCGCCATTTGTCGCATACATTTCATACAAACTATCGGCGTCTGCCACATCACAGCGATATAAAATCTGATTGGCTGTGTACGCGGTATTACTGGCAGCCGTCAGGAAGTTACCTACAGCACTCGCCAGTAATGTCCCCGAAGCCTGGAATGAGCTGCCGCTGTTGATACTGACTACTGCGGGCAACCCCATGTTGCCGTTGCAGGTATCACAGGCACCCGTCCACGAAGTAGCCGTATAGCCTGCCGCAATTGCGGCAGAAGATAAGGAAGATGAACTGGTGATTTTGGTGCAACTCGCCTGTATGGAGAAGCTAATAAAGTACAAAATAAATAATATGGGGAAATAAATTTTTAAACGCACAGGGTTATTCCTTGCTGCATGAGCTATTGAGGTGAATAATTCCTTCGTCATCACGTCCTGTAATCTGATAATTGACGTAACAGATGCTATTGGCTGAGCTGTCCCAGTTCACTTTTAATGTGCCGGAATCATGGGGCACGCGGGCATATAACTGTCCGCCCTGACCAACAACACCAATTAAGGTATTATCAGCATCACGAACTTCAGCGCCCATCGGCGGAACTTCACCATTACGCATAGTCAGATTAATTAACACGGCTTTACCTTTGATGGTGGCGAAGTTAATTTTCGCCACTGCTCCGGCATAGGGCACAACACGTTGGCTACCGCCACTCAGTTCGGCATCGGAACTCATATTCAGCGTATCGAGACTGACCGTATTGGCACGATAAGGTGTCAGCGAGGGCAGAATGGCGTAGCCAAAGCTATCGACTACCGCGCCCTGACCATTGTGCACTGCTGCACCCTGAGCACCATCAGCATGGATTAAGGCAAAGGTATCGCTGGTGTAAGGACCGAGGGTGACCCCACCGCTATGAATCAGGATGGTTCCTGATGCCCCCAGGCCTGCCTGCCTATAGTTACTTCCCTGACCATAATTGGCACGGAAGTTACCCACGCGCGTATTCTGCTGAATACTGCCACCAAAGGTGGTGGAACTGCTGTTGCCGTCTGACCGATCCTGATCGGTACCTGCATAGACTGAATAGCTCAAGTCGCGGTTTTGTCCGGCAGAACCGCTTAATGAAACGGTTGAGGAGCGAGTTTCCTTCGATTGGTTATAGTTGTACGCCACTGACGACAGGTTGTTACCCCAGTTAAGTGGAATAGAGATATTCAGAGAGACGGTATTTTCCGTATATTTCTGTTTGCTGGAGTCATCATCGGAATCATTGACGCTAACATTGTAGCGATCGTAGTTATAGGATGTGCGTTGCCGTGCGACATTGACGCTATAGCTAATTTTTTTCCAGGTATTGCTGTATCCCATCTGCAACTGCGTAATACGTGACTGATTATTATAGTAATCTGCTGTACTGGCGCTCAGGCTAATCATCCCGAGATCATCAAAAGACTGGCTGAGGGTGGCCGACAGGCGATTTCGCTGGTGCAAGGTATCTGAATAGTAGCTGACGCCTGATTGGTTCTGGCGTCTGACGCCCAACACATCTTCGAGGTCCCTGAAGCCACTGGTGGAGTAACGGTAAGCGGCCAGCACCAGGTTGGTCCCGGTCTGGAATGTTTTGCTGTAGCTGACTTCGGCACGCCAGCCGGTGACATTTTTATTTTGCTCGGCTTTAGCATCGGAGAAAGTGGTGTTAATACCCAGCGCACCCGCTTCGGTTGCCAGCACGCCACCCAACAACCATGCCTGGTAGTCTTTGGCCAGCCGTGAACCCGCGGTTGCGGTCAGTCGGTTGCTGATACCTTTCTGCAGAATCCCTTCAAAGAACTCATTCTGCACCGAGTAATATTGTCTTACCCGACCCAGAGCGAGGGAGTAACGCCAGTTTCCGGGACGAACTGAATCCGGAACGGAGGAGTAGGGCACGGTAAAAGTCGAGGTTTTACCGTTAGCTTCAATCACTTCAACTTCAAGATCGCCCTGGCTGCGGGTGTTATACAGATCGTTGATGACAAAGGGACCGGGCGGAACTGTGGTCTCATAGATCACTTTGTTTAACTGTTTAACCACCACACGGGCATTTGATGACGCGACCCCCCGCACTTCAGGTGCATAGCCTCGTCGACCCTGAGGCCACATGCGTTCATCAGTCGCCAGTTTGATACCATTAAAGGACAGGCTGCCGAAAAGTGAACTTTCGGTGTAGTTGTCGCCAATTGACATCAGGCTATTGATACTTTCCAGTGGATGCTGGACCCAGGTTTTCACCGCATTGTAGCGATAGCTACTGCCGCTGCTGCTGGTCTGGAGATAGCGTAAGTTTCCCTGGTGACGAAATTGCCAGTTGGCAATATTGGTGCCCGCGGTAATGCCGCTCCAGAGATATTGATAGCTGTAACCGGTACCCGGATTTTCCGTCCAGGTATAGTTGGTGTTATGGCGAATAAATAATGCCGTCATCCCATCATCCCACTCAGCAGCGGGAATATATCCTCTGGGTGTCCGCTGGAGATCGGCCATTGGAATCATAAACTGCAGGCGCAGGGAGGACTGGTCAAATTCCCACTTTCCGGTCTTCACCCACCACGCAAGGGGATGGCACTGTTCGCCGTTTTTGTCATCAGGCATTGATTTGATTTGCATTAACTTAGCGATGGAATCAGGAATGCAAGGCTCAGATTTTTCTCCGCTATTCACTACCGGGAAATTAATCTTAACGCCGGATTTGATCAATTGATTGTTCAGATAAATATCGACCAAATAGTTTCCCGCAGGCGTGCTGCTCTCATTAAATTTTTCGAGATTCTGGCCAAAAGCCGAGCCTTTGAAGAGTGATGAATCAAAATAATATTCATCACAAAAACCTTTGGCTGGCAAATACGTGGAAATAGTCAAAGCGAAAAAAGTGAATTTAACGTTACTGCACTTCAACCGTATAATTTTCACTTATCCTTGCTCCCTGATCATTAATAGCGGCTAGTGATGCCACACCTGCGCCCTGCAAGTGCTTTCCTGAAGCCGGAAACCAAAATGTTTGTTTAGAAAATGGTGCGACCATGTCCGGTCGGGCTTGAAATGTCTGACCTGAAATTTTCAGCGATACAGTAACAAGCGAGGCATGCCACGGTTGTGGATTATCAATCTCAAGACCATGGCCTTTTTTGCTGTCCCTGATATGGCGAATTTTAAGTCCGTCTAAAATATTGCCCGGCTTACCGATAGCAGCAGGGCGGTAGAAGATCTTGATACGATTGCGTAACATCACCATCATCGCATTTTGTTGTGTCGCACCTGCCAGATTTGTCGGTGGGATTTGCAAGACGTTAAACCAGAAAACGGATTCTCTATCCTGAGGCAGAGATTGATTGCCACTGAATATCACCCGAACGATTTGACCTGATTTAGGTTGAATACGAAATACCGGTGGCGTGACAATAAACGGCGTCTTAGCTGTCTGTTCCGGTCGGGAGTCGATATCACCGTCATCAAACCATGTCTGCATGACATAAGGCAGGTTGTCGTTATTTTTTAACTGAACATCAACTGACTTAGCATTAGCCGGATAAATAATACGACTTCCCTGAATGGTGACGCTGGCTTCAGCCGTTGCTGAAATAAAGTATGACAACAATAAAATGGTCAGAACTGTTTTTAATAGCGAGAGATGACGACTTACAAACATACCTGGATTCTCAAATAGAAAAAGTGCGTATCCTGTAACCGATACGCACCAGAAAATATTACTGATAGCTCACTGCATACTGGAGTGAAGCGACAACCGTACCTGCTGTTGGCACGCCTGTAGCGTAATATTGGACGTTATAGTTGGCGCTGGATTCGGTTTCGCCCGACGCCAGGGTGAGGTCGCCGCTGGCGGTGTATCCATCAGTCAGGTCAATCACCGCGTCTTGCGGGTCCAGAAGCTGAACCTCAACATTTCCCGCGGTTCCGGTGTTGGTCAGGTTGCCTGTTGAACTGACGTTATTGCCAACAAAGACGGTTGATACGGTGGTTGAGGCTGTTGAGTCCCCGGTACAACCCGTCAGGCCCATGGTGAAAGTGGTTGCACCAGCAGTATCACCGCTGGCCGATAAATCCGTGGTACTTACCGTCGGCATCAATACAACCGGTGATGTTGTGTTGCCATTGACTGTGACGGAGCATGTCTCAGCGGTGACTTCGCCCTGGAAACTGATGGTGTTGTCAGAGGCTGAGTACGCAAAACCCGAAACCAGGCTTGCGCTAATGATCAGTGACAAACATGTTTTCGTTACTTTGTTAGTCATCGAATAGTTCCTTTATCTCTATTATCTTGAAAGAAGCTTGTTAAGACTGAGTCCGGTCTTTCTCCGGATAGAGTCTTTCATGTTATAAATTTTCTTGACCTCGACCATCAATTCTCTGGAAATCGAAATGAGTGATCGATCATTAACGACCAGATCGAGAAATCTGACCTCATCTTTGCTTAACGGATTTCCTTTATACTTTCCCCCTCCCTTGATACCGTAATAGGAGTAATTGATTGACTTCTTGATTTCTTCAAGACTTTCCTGACCAGTGATTACGGTGCTGATTGCCTGATCTTCTCTTTTCCAATAAAGGGCAAGTGCCTCCATAGGGGAGTCGGAGATCAGAATAATATTCAGCTTTGTCAACCTGAGATAATCTATCCAATTTCTATTGGTGAAATAACGCAGGTTCCTTGCTGAAAAATCAACAAATACACACCCTCTGCAAAATACGCTTTCGTATCGGCCACTAACAATTGAAAGCACCCCTTTGGTCATGAAGTAATTTCTACCCGGCCATACGGCTATCTTTTGCAGGGGACACCGGTTAAGCAGGTCTGTTGCTTCGCCTGTAAGCTGACAACCAAACTTACAACTGACGCAGCAAATGTCCTCTCTGGTTATGTTCTTCATAAGCTGATCTCGACCGCTTCGTAAGAGAGTTGAGACAATCCTAAGGTTTTAATCCTTCTTATTCAATGAGTTAAAATAAGTTGTGTTTTTTGTGGCCTGGGAAAATTCTTAAAAATCGCCGTCAGCATTTAATGCGAGATGTTATTGAGTTTTCGTAATTTAAGCTTTATCTAAAAGAGTACATAACTCTAATTGGGTAGGATAATTCTGAGTTGTATAGGATATTTCCGGGGAAATTGAAGTTTTGGTCAATAAAAAAATCGCATTATTTGCTAAAGTTTTTTCCGAGGTTTCGTTCTACCTGATGAAACATTTTGGCGAGTTACTTAATTGTGGGGAGGCGTATCTCAATGATAAATAAAATAATTAACCTCTCCCATATGACTTATTCAGAGGTTTTTGAAGGAAATAGGGCTTTTGTTTTATGAAGTCTATCGTAATTATTTTTTTGAAATCGTTGATTAAAAACAAAAAAATAGCCATGTCAGCCCGTTAATGTTGAGTGATTGTGTGAATTTGCCTTAGCCTTTTTATCTAAAAGTGTAATGAAGGTGGCGGTGGAGGGTAAATAGCGTGGGTTCCCCTCAAAGCGTAGTACTATTTCCGGCATGATCCCTTTCAAAAATTTTATTTTTAAGTAAACGATCAATTAACCAATTCATGGCCCGTCCGGCGCGTTTTTTTCGCGACCACAACAGATCTACTCCGACAATCCAGTCAGTATGGGGATACTCTTTTTGCCGTAGCTCGGTCAGTATGCCTTCCTCCAGTTCACGCTGAACAAATATCCGGGGAACTGAGGCCCAGCCGAGCCCGGCAAGGGTCGCATCGATCATCGCGTTGTAACTCTCTACACGCCAGATCAGCGGGCTGCCGAGATATTCGGTGCTGGGGATGGTTTTCTGTTGTGCGCCAAAGGTGATATGTCGCCAGCGGTGCAAATCGGCAAATGACACCGGTAGACATTTCGCTAACGGATGTTCTGAACTGACCACATGCACCATGATCAGCTTGCCTAACTGGACGAATTCGATGGCATCGCTGTCCACCGGACGCGACATGGAGATACCGACATCCACTTCATTTTTCCGCACCATCGCTTCCACATCACCCTGAAAGGGTTCGCGGACATGGATATCTACTTGCGGGAATTGCATAGCAAATTCGTATAGAACGGCGGCGACCGTCTTATAAGGAACTTCGATCGCCAGGCTGACATGCGCTTCGGTTTCAATGTTGAAGGCACTGACACGCTGCTCCAGAGCATTGCATTGCTCCAGCACGGTTTTGACATATTCACGCAAGGTGTTGCCTTCCGGGGTCAGGCTTATCTGGCGCGGCGTGCGAACAAACAGGCTGAGGTTGAACTCGTCCTCAAGATTGCTCATCGCCATATTGACCGAAGACTGTGAACGCTTCATCACGCGGGCTGCCGCTGAAAATGAACCTGACCTGGCGACTTGCTCGAAGGTCATAAGTTGATCCAATGAATACTTCACGTAATCCCTCATCTTTCAGTTTTATTGAAAACAGCTGATTATCGGTTGCCATTTTTAATTACATATAGTCGATCGGTCGTTCAGTCAACGTTTTCATTTTTCAGGGGGCAGTATGGAAAGCGTGTTAAATACCGGGCGGGCGGATAACCCGTTGACCTTAAAACGTATTTTGACGCTGGGATTCCAGCATGTATTGGTCATGTATGCAGGCACCGTGACGGTTCCACTGATCCTGGCATCGGTGTTGAAACTGTCGGGCAGCGAAACCATCGTGTTGATTAACGCCTGTTTGCTGACATCGGGGTTAGCCACTATTTTGCAGTCGATGGGCATAGGGCGTTTCGGTGCGCGCCTGCCTTTGATTCAGGGGTGCTCTTTTGTGGTACTGGGGCCGATGCTGATGGTCGGACAGCAATATGGCATCACCTCGGTATTTGGTGCCGCGATTGCCTGTGGCTTCTTTACCTTGCTGATGGCACCGATTTTCAGCCAGCTGGTGAGGTTTTTCCCGCCGGTGGTGATTGGTTGCGTGATTACCCTGATTGGCATTTCGCTGATGCCCGCCGCCGCGATTTGGCTGGGGGGCGGTAATCCCGATGCGCCTGATTTTGCCAGCATCGATAAGCTGCTGCTCGGTGCCGGAACCCTGATTATCACCCTGATTTTCTACTGCATGACGCGTGGAGTGATACGTAATTTCAGTATTCTTTTTGGCTTGTTTTGCGGTTCAGCCCTGGCTTATCTGGCCGGCATGGCCCACTTTTCTGCGGTAACCAGCGCGGGATGGGTGGGCTTGAGTATGCCATTCGCCTTTGGCCTGCCCGAGTTCCATTTTGCGCCGATACTGGTGATGTGCCTCTCAATGCTGATTGTGATGACGGAAACCACGGGCAATGTGCTGTTAATCGACAAATTGATTGGCCAGCCGACGACTTCACGCCGTCTGGCGGATGCGATTCGCGCTGATGGGTTGTCCACGATGCTCGGTGGCTGCCTGAACAGCTTTCCCTACAATGCGTTTTCGCAAAATGCCGGGCTGATCATGCTGACAAAAGTGACCAGTCGTCTGGTGCTGATTGCTGCGGGCGCCATTTTGGTGGGCCTTGGCGTGTTCCCTAAGCTGGGGGCAATCGTTGCTGCCATCCCCAGTCCGGTGCTGGGTGGGGTAGGGATCCTGATGTTTGGTATGACCATCAGTGCCGGAATTCAGGAGTTGAAGAACACCGATTTTAATAGTGAAAAGAACATATTAATCATTGCGGTCCCGATTGCGGTGGGGATCGTTCCGATGGCATTCCCGGCGATTTTCCATGCGCTGCCGCCTTCCTTAAAACTGATCTTTGACAGCGGTATTTTCCTTGGCGGCTTCACTGCCGTGCTATTGAATGCCGTGCTGAATCGCCATTCCTCGCAAACGGAGCGCACCCATGCTGAATGACTATGATATTGAATTTATCCGCTTATCCAATGAGGTGGGTAGACGTGCGATTGCGCTGGGTAAACATCCGTTTGGGGCGGTGCTGGTGGCACCGGACAATAAAACCGTGCTACTGACGCAATGCAACATCGATAGCGTTAATCATGCGGAATCGACGCTGGCACGCAATGCCGCGACGAATTTTCCGCCGGAGTATTTGTGGCAATGCACGCTGTATACTGCGGTTGAACCCTGTTGTATGTGCGCCGGGACCATCTATTGGGCCAATATCGGGCGAGTGGTGTATGGCATGAGTGAAGCGCGCTTACTGGAGTGCACCGGCAGCCATGAGGAGAACCCGACCATGAGCCTGGCAGCGATCGAGGTTTTTGCCCGCGGGCAAAAAGACGTGAGCCTGATTGGGCCGATTCCGGCGCTGGAGCCTGAAATTTTTGGCCTGCAACAATCATTCTGGCAGAAAAGATAAATGACAAGGAGGTTCGGTGGAACCTCCTTCTTAGGCTAAATATCATACCCTTAGCCCGGTAACACAGTCGTCACACGATTAACTGTGCCAGGATTTTTAACCCGGCGAGAATTAAACTCATTTGTTTTTATTCCCAGGCTACCGTGAAATGAAAATACCGGTTGCTGTAATGATTTCAATCTTTTCTGTACTGTACCGGGGTATGCGGTAATACAGGCCAGCTCTCTGATTGTTGCGATGGCAAAATGGTGGTTATCCTGATGATTTATTTCTGCATCGGTCTGATGAATCAACGGGATAAATAAATATTTAGTTAAGTCATAAAAGCAATAAGTTCTGGCCAGTTTTCTCAGGTGAGCATAAATAGCGAAGCGGCTAAGATTGTCTATTACTGCCCGCAGTTCCCCCCATCGCACAGGCCAGCCGCTGGGTCGGTAATTCCATGAATCATCGAGAAGTTGTTTGATTTCCTCCAGCGTATCACCAGAGGATGTCAGTGCTTTAATTACACGAATATCATTAAGGCAGGCATCGCTAATCTGTTGTGTTAAATCTATTTTTATCAGGCGATTTCTATGCCAGTTGCGTAAAACCTCAGGGCTAAGGTGGGTTAATTGGTACACTTCATCTGTTGTATATCGCATATTGCGCACTCTCCGTGGGAACTATAAACAGAACTTCAACATGCCTCCTATAATGCTTTGCTGATTTATCGGTGAATTGATCGCGATCATCTTACCTATTAAGAGGTATAATATTTTCCTGTTGAACATCTTTAGACACAATCAATAATTGGATCTGTGAATGATTGTAAAAAGGTAAATATAGCGCTTCGCTTAATAACGGGCTCAAATTCGTCGCGGCGCGATTTACCGCACTGTTTTATTTTCGGCATTGTAAAAAGACGCGCAATAAATTGCGCCGCTACGGAGTGAGAAAAAATGCCCGCGTCTTTGATCCCTATCAAACTTCTTCACATTCAATCATTACTCTCAGGCTAACGATTTGCTTCCGGGCTTGATTGATGAAATTGCCCCTGAAGACCAGACTCAATCCAGTTGCAGCAATCATTGAGATTCGCTAATTCAGGAGGTTAGTCATGTCATCAGGACAGAGTACGCCGCGTGTCTGGAATACACGGCGCATCGAAAAACAGCGGAGACTGGCAGCGGTGAAGGTAGCGGGTAAAGTGCTACCGGGCGATCAACTGGTAGAAATGCTTGAAAGGCTTATCGCACCAGGCGACCGGGTGGTGCTGGAGGGGAATAACCAGAAACAGGCCGATTTTCTTTCCCGCATGCTGGCACAGGTCAATCCCGCGAAGGTCAACAATCTGCATATGATCATGCCGAGTGTTGGACGCAGTGAACACCTTGATATCTTCGAAAAAGGTATCGCCCGTAAGCTCGATTTCTCCTTTGCCGGTACGCAAAGTTTACGTATCTCCCAACTGCTGGAAGATAACATCCTCGAAATCGGTGCCATCCATACTTATATAGAGTTGTACTCGCGTCTGTATGTCGATTTAGCGCCCAACGTCGCGCTGATCGCCGGTTACAAAGCTGACCGCAAAGGCAACCTGTACACCGGCCCCAGCACCGAAGATACCCCGGCGCTGGTGGAGGCCGCCGCATTCCACGATGGCATCGTCATAGCTCAGGTGAATGAACTGGTGGATGACGAATGCGATCTGCCACGCGTTGATATACCCGGCTCGTGGATCGACTACGTGGTGGTGGCAGATAAGCCTTTCTTTATTGAACCCTTATTTACCCGCGATCCACGCCTGATCAAACAGGAACATATCCTGATGGCGATGATGGCCATCAAAGGCATCTACGCCGAGCATCAGGTGCAGTCACTGAACCACGGTATCGGTTTCAACACCGCCGCCATCGAGCTGCTGCTGCCCACTTATGGCGAGCAACTCGGCCTGAAAGGAAAAATCTGCAAACACTGGACCCTCAACCCGCATCCCACGCTGATACCTGCCATCGAAAGCGGCTGGGTGGAGAGTGTGCACTGCTTCGGCGGTGAACTGGGGATGGAAGAGTACATCCGTGCGCGTCCCGATATTTTCTTCACCGGTGCTGACGGTTCCATGCGATCCAACCGCGCCATGTGCCAGCTTGCCGGGCAGTACGCAGTCGATATGTTTATCGGTTCTACCTTGCAGGTTGATGGCTCAGGTAACTCCTCCACCGTCACTCGTGGTCGTCTCGCGGGCTTTGGTGGCGCACCGAACATGGGCCACGACCCGCACGGTCGACGTCACGCCACACCGGCATGGCTGGCGATGATCAACGAGCCTAATCCGCTCCAGCGTGGTCGTAAGCTGGTGGTGCAGATGGTTGAAACCTTCCAGGCCGGGGTGAAACCAACCTTCGTAGAAAAACTGGATGCCGTTGACGTAGCGAAGAGTGCCGGTATGCCACTGGCTCCGGTGATGATTTATGGCGATGACGTCACCCATGTGCTGACGGAAGAGGGTATCGCTTACCTGTATCGCGCCACCAGCCTTGAAGAACGTCGGGCGATGGTGGCGGCCGTAGCGGGTATCACCGATATCGGTCTGGGCGTGGACGCGAAACGCGTTACCGAACTGCGTCGCAGCGGCAAAGTGGTGTTCCCGGAAGACATCGGTATTCGCCGTTCGGATGCCACCCGTTCCCTGTTGGCGGCGGGTAGTGTGGCTGACCTGGTTGAATGGTCAGACGGCCTGTACAACCCGCCCGCTAAATTCCGGAGCTGGTAATGAAACGACTCTCACCCACACCGGTTGAACATCGGCTGCAATGGCTGGCGCAGATGGCGACCGATTGCCTGATTGAAGAAGTGAACCTCACGCCCAAGCCTGGGCTGGTTGATCGTCGCGGTAGCGGTGCACATCACGATCTCACGCTGGCATTGATGGAGCAATCCGCCCGCAGCCTGACACCCACTTTCTACGCGCTGGCGCAGCAAAGCTGGCGGCGTCCGGCGGATATCGCACTCAGGGAAACCATCGGGCAACTGGGGCGTGAAGGTGAGAGAAACATGATGATGGCGACCGCCGGGGTCAATACCCACCGGGGGGCCATCTGGGCGCTGGGATTGCTGGTCAGTGCCAGCGCGATGCAGGCGGGAGCAGGCAGCCCGCAGCGCGTGTGCCAGCTGGCTGCTCAGCTGGCCGCCTTGCCGGATCACGCCGCCCCGAAAACCTTCAGCAAAGGGGCACGGGTGGTGCACCGTTTCCGTGTGCCGGGTGCTCGCGAAGAGGCGCAGCAGGGCTTTCCCCATATCACCAGACTGGCGCTGCCGCAGTTGCTAACCAGCCGACGTAATGGGGCCGATGAAACGGCGGCGCGCATTGATGCGCTGATGGCCATTCTGACCTCGCTGACCGATACCTGCGTATTGCATCGGGCGGGATTACCGGCACTGCGCGCCATGCAGGACGGCGCACATCAGGTACTGGCCGCCGGGGGTTATGCACAACCGGCAGGGCGCAAAGCGCTGGAAAAACTGGATAACGCGATGCTGGGGTTCAACGCCTCGCCGGGCGGTGCCGCCGATTTACTGGCTGCCACGCTGTTTCTTGACCGGATCACTGGCGCTCACGCATTGCCACTCAATGAATAAGAGGTAGCTATGGAACACATAACGTTGTCATACCCATCCAGCCGCACGCTCAGCGGTAAGGCGCTGGCGGGGGTTGTGGGATCGGGGGATATGGAAGTGCTGTTTACGGCTGACGATAAAAACGTCCTGAACATCGCGATCACCACGTCGGTCAACAACAGTCAGACGCGCTGGGAAGCGCTGTTTAATCGCCTGGCGCAGCTCACTGATTTGCCTGCGGGCCAGTTGGTGATTCATGACTTTGGCGCTACACCGGGTGTTGCACGAATCCGCATTGAACAGGTGTTTGAGGAGGTCGCTCATGCGTAACGACAGCAGTTTTATTGAGTTACGGGCGCGGCAACGGGCGCTGGCGTTACTCGACGCCGGCAGCGCACGCGAGTTGCTCGATCCGTTCGAAGGTGTGATGTCGCCGTGGCTGGAAAAACAGGGCATCGTCCCGCAGGCCGATGACGGCATGGTGGTGATGAAAGGCAGCCGCAACGGTAAACCCACCGTGGTGGTGGCTATCGAGGGGACTTTCCAGGGCGGCAGTATGGGCGAAGTGTCCGGGGCCAAAATGGCCGCCGCACTGGAACTGGCTGCCGAAGACAACCGTAAAGGTATTCCGACTCAGGCGATCCTGTGTCTGGAAACCGGTGGCGTGCGCTTGCAGGAGGCCAACCTTGGCCTGGCCGCGATTGCTGATATCCATGCCGCCGTCGTGGATCTGCGTCGTTATACCCCGGTGATCGGCATCGTTGCCGGTACGGTGGGTTGTTTTGGCGGGATGTCGATTGCCGCAGCGTTGTGCAGCTATCTGATCGTCACCCGCGAAGCGCGTCTGGGTCTGAACGGCCCGCAGGTTATTGAACAGGAAGCGGGGATTGAAGAGTACGACTCGCGTGATCGTCCGTTTATCTGGAGCATGACCGGCGGTGAAATCCGCTATCAAAGCGGATTGGTGGAGGCGCTGGTGGGAGATGGCGTCAATGCAGTTCAGGCAGCTGTGGATACGGCGATTGCGCAGGGCGTACCGGCGCAGCATCGCAGCGACAACTATGCCTTCTATCTGGATCGTTTATCCCGCTTTGATACTCAGCAGCAGGCCAGTACGGCCGTGATTCAACAGGTTTTTGCACCGGAGGTGAACAAATGAGCGCAATCAACAGCCGTGGTGAACTGTGGTTTAACCAGCTGACCGCCGGAGCAGAGAGACTTGCGGGCCTGTGCCCATCGGTGCTGGCAGCGGATGCTGACGGTATCCGCTACATTGCCGTGATCCCGGATGCGCACAATCGTTACCCGCGTGCCGCCAAAGGTGAGGTAGGGCTACTGGAAGGCTGGACGCTGGCGAAAGTGGTGCATCAGACCATCGCCGCCGATGCCGACCAACCAACCAAACGCCCGATTGTCGCGGTGATTGATGTGCCCAGCCAGGCGTATGGGCGTCGTGAAGAAGCCTTTGGTATCCACCAGGCGTTGGCCGGTGCGGCGGGTGCCTATGCGCAGGCCCGGCTGGCCGGACACCCGGTTATTGGGTTGATCGTCGGTAAGGCCATGTCCGGGGCGTTTCTGGCGCACGGTTATCAGGCCAATCGTCTGATTGCCTTCAATGATGCGGGCGTACTGGTGCATGCGATGGGCAAAGAATCTGCCGCACGTATCACGCTGCGTACCGTTGAAGCGCTGGAAAAACTGGCGGCGACGGTGCCACCGATGGCCTACGACATCAGCAATTACGCCACGCTCGGTCTGCTCTCCTCGCTGCTGAACATTGCCGACCCTGATGCACCGGGCGCGAGTGACCTCCAGCGGGTGCGCGACACCCTGGCCGCCGCGATTGAGGATGCGCGCCGTGATCCACGCCGTGGTTCCGGTGAGATAGCCGCCAATCGTCAGGCTTCAGCGCAGGTACGCGAACGTATGCGTGCCGCCTGGTAATAAAAAATAAAAAAAGACTTACCTGCCGGATAGCGACAGGACCGGGCGTGTCACCCACGCCCGGTGACCTGAAGCATCTGTTAAATGAACACCATCGCGTCAGTATTCACTCTTCTAATAACAGGTGATTTATGACTTACGTGATTCTTCATGCCCTTGCACCCATTTTTGTCATCATGCTGTTGGGTTTCTGGGCTGGCAAGGCTGGGATGGTCGATAACAAGAACGTCTCGCTACTCAATATTTTTGTTATGGACTTTGCCTTACCGGCGGCGTTGTTCAGTGCCACGGTGCAAACTCCCTGGAGTGGTATCGTTGCACAGATGCCACTGATTGTGGTGCTAACCCTGGCAATGTGGATTGCCTATGCGGCACTGTATTTCATTGCTGTCGGCGTGTTTAAAAAGTCACCGCAGGATGCGGCCGTGCTGACGTTGACCGTCGCGTTGCCGAACTATGCTGCGCTTGGATTGCCGATTCTCGGCAGCGTAGTGGGCGAAGGTTCTGCCACATCGCTGTCGGTGGCGGTTTCCATCGCCTGTGGTTCAGTGCTGATGACACCGTTCTGTCTGCTGATCCTCGAACGTGAAAAAGCGCGTGCTGCCGGTGAAAACCAACGTTCAACGCTGGCAATGTTGCCGGTACTGATGTGGCGTTCAGTGAAAAAACCGATTGTCTGGGGACCGTTGCTGGGGGTGGTGCTGTCGGCGTTTGGTGTGAAAATGCCGGATCTGCTGCTGGCGTCGATTAAGCCGCTGGGCCTGTCAGCCACTGCCGCTGCTTTGTTCCTGACCGGTGTGATCCTCTCGGCGCGCAAACTGAAAATCAACACCATGGTGATTAGCTCCACCATCACTAAGTTGCTGATTCAGCCGGCGATAGCCTGGGGTATTGTGCTGGTATTCGGTTTACACGGCACTGTCGCTGTCACCGCCATTCTGATGATTGCGCTTTCCGCGGGTTTCTTTGGTGTGGTGTTCGGCAACCGCTTTGGCGTGCAGTCACCGGATGCGGAAGCGGTGCTGTTGCTTAGCTCGCTGCTGTCGATTCTGTCGCTGCCGCTGTTTATCTCCTTAACTGCAGGAATCTGAAAATGAACTTCGCCGAACGTCCACACGATCTCCTTTGGCTGCGCCATGATGCAGCGTTACTTGGGGTAACAGAACCCTGGGTAGCGGAACTGTGGAACCACCAGCAACCGGTGGTGGTGCGGCGTGATGTGAGGAAGGAGGGGCTGATTCCGGTTGGGGTGCGCGGTCAGGCACGCCATCAGCGGGCTGCGGCCTGGGTCGCACCGCATGATGTGATGCAGATTATCTCACCCGAAATGCTGGTGGTCCCGGCGAAGTTGAATGACCATCCAACGGTGCAGGCGCTGGTGATGTTGCGCCAGCAGCCCTGGCCGTGGGAATGGGGCGTCACCGGCAGCACCGGTTTCGCGCTGGCAACCGCGTTGCCGGTGTTACATCGGGACAGCGATTTGGATTTGTTGATTCGCACGCCACAACCCCGGCAGCCCACTGACTTTACGCGCTGGCAACAGGCGCTGGCAGCGTTGCCTTGTCGCGCCGATACCCAGATTGAAACGCCGCTGGGTGGTTTTGCCCTGAATGAGTGGCTGCGGAGCGGACGGGTATTACTGAAAACTGCGCGCGGACCGCGTCTGACGAATAATCCCTGGGCGGAGGAGACGCCATGAAAACCTTATTTACTTTTCCCGGCCAGGGGGCGCAAAGACCGGGCATGTTAGCGGGGTTGCCGCACGATGAAACCTGGCAACTGGCGCAGGAGGTGCTGGGGGATGAACTGATGCTGCTGGATAGCGCAGCAGCATTGCAGCATACCCGCGCAGTCCAGCTGGCGTTGTTGATTGCCGGGGTGTCTGCCGCACGACAGTTGATAGCCCAGGGTGTTGAACCAGATATGGTTTGTGGTCTGTCGATTGGTGCTTATCCGGCGGCAGTGATTGCGGGAGCGCTGGAGTTTGCCGATGCGCTGCGGCTGGTTGCCCTGCGTGGTGACTTAATGGAAAGCGCGTATCCGCAGGGTTATGGGCTGACGGCAATCAACGGTTTGCCGCTGGAGCAGGTTGAGCCGCTGGTGGATAACCAGCACAGCTTTATCGCCAACATTAACTCGGAATCACAAATTGTTATCGCCGGTAGTGAGCAGGCGATGCAAGTTGCCGGAGATCAGGCACGGGCGCGCGGCGCGCGTTGTGTCCGTCGGCTGGCGATCAGCGTGCCTTCCCATTGCGCATTGCTCGATCAACCGGCGAGCAAACTGGTGGAATCGATGCAACAGGTGAGCCTGCAACGTCCGCGTTGTGCTTACCTGAGTGGTAACAGCGCGCGGGTGCTGTGGCAGCCGGAACGCATTGCTGACGATCTGGCGATGAATATGGCACGCCAGGTACGCTGGCATGAGGCGATGGTCGCGGCTGAGGAACGTGAAGTGCGGCTGGTGATTGAAATGCCGCCCGGCGGTATCCTGACCGGGCTTACCCGCAGTACGCAGCCGCAGGGTGAGTGCCTGGCGCTGGAGCGCAGCAGTATTGAACTGGTGCGCCATCTCTACAGCCGTCTGCATCAGGACGACGTGCGCTGAGCCTTGTTTTGCAGGCTTAAGGCATACATACGGCCTTCTGCCACCAGCGCCAGCAGGTTGGGATCGTGCTCGCGGTTGCGGGCAAAGACGATGGCGATTTGCTGGCGCATCTGATACGGCTCGGCCAGTTTGAGAAACTGTAAATCGTGTTCGTATTGTTTGCGCATCCGGCCTGGCACCAGCGAATAACCCATCCCTGCCTGTACCAGACTCAGCATGGAAAAAATGTCATTAACCCGCGTGACAATATTGGGTTCGAAGCCCGCGACATGGCAGGCTTCCTGGAAGCCGGTAAAGGTGGCGAATCCTTCATCCAGCGAGACAAAAGGTTTATCACTGTAGTCGCTCAGATCAATATCCTCTGCTGAATCACGCTGCTCGGCAGTGGGTACCGCCAGATAGATATCATCCTGAAACAAACCTACCTGCTCAAATACCTTCTGGTCGATTTCGGTTTCCGTCACCGAAATGATCATCGCGTCCAGCTGATTGTTTTGCAGCATACCGGTCAGCACCTGATTCGAACCCATGGTCAGGTTCAGCTCCAGCTCGGGGCGGCGCAGCTTCATATTCATAATCAGGCGCGGCACGGTATCCAGCGACAATGAATAAAGCGTGCCGATGCGCAGATGACCCAGCCCGATGCCTGCCGTGCGTCGCGTTTCTTCCAGCCCCTGACTCAGGGTTTGCAGCGCTTCATTGCTGTACTCCAGCAATGTCCAGGCGGCGGGCAGTGCCACCAGATTGCGCCCCTTGTGGGCAAACAACGGACAGCGCAGGCTCTCCTCCAGCGTATGTAACGCGCGGTGCACGCTGACCGTGCTGATACCGAGGGTTTCTGCCGTGCGGGCCAGATTCTCGCTTTCCATATAGGTGCAGAAGATAAAAAGCTTACGCACCGTCAGGTCGTTATCGAAATTGAGTTTCATGGATTAAGGCTTAAAAATGAATGCGCTGCTTATGATACACCTTTCATCTTCATCATGCGGTGGCGATGCACCCGGGATTCAGCGAAGGCGGTGATCAGCATAATGATGGTGGTCAGCCAGCCCGCCTGTTCCAGCGTGAGTTGTCCGATAATACCCACCGACAGGCACAGCACCAGCGCCCCGAGGATATGTGTGAGCGGCAAGGTGCCGTAGACCACCCGTTTGTAGATGGCGCTGCCAATCAGGAAAATGATTGAGCCGGCGCAAATCACCGCGCCGTGCAGGAGAGTCACGCTATGTTCCGGGTCTTCCTGGGTCAGATCGTTGCCGACCGCCATGACGATAATGCCGCCCACCAGGATCACATGGACGTAATGAAACATGGCTCCCATCCTGCCGGGATCGGCGGAATGGGTGATGGCCTGGGTCGCCTGTTCACCGGAGGTGCCAAAGTAGAGCCACCACACCGCCATTGCCGACAGAAAGGTCGCCGTCATCGCCGACAGGACCGGGAACGTCCACTCATGGCTTGAGGCAAGGCTACCGCCCGTTGCCAGCAGCGTTTCTCCCAGCGCCACGATGACAAACAGCTGACAACGTTCGGTGAGATGTCCCCCCTCAATGGTCCAGTCCTGCGTGGAGGATCGTCCCATACCGGGAAAGGCAAATCCGCTCATGGGGGAGAGATACTCACACAACACGGCGAGCGCCCATAGTGCCGTGCGAAGACCGTCGCTACTGCGCGCCCCGGCACACCACAACGCCGCCGAAATAAGCAACCAGACTAACATCCGTCGATAGTTGGCGGTGAGCGCATGCTGCTGACCAAGCAGAAAGACAATCCAGGCGGTACGTCCCACCTGAATAATCACATAAGCCACCACGAAATATCCCGCCTTATCACCGAATGCTTCCGGCAGGGCGGCGGCCATGATCAGCGCCGCAGCCATCACCATAAATAACAGCGCGCGGATGGGCGGAGTCTCAGGGCTAAACCAGTTTGTCACCCAGCAGGTGTATTGCCAGCCGAGCCAGACGGCAAACCACAGGATTAGCGTATGCAGCATGCCGCTGGCGCTGAGGTCGTGCAACAGGGTATGGCTGAGCTGGGTCACGGCAAAAACATATACCAGGTCAAAAAACAGTTCTTCCCAGGTGACGCGGGCATGATGTCCATCCCGCTGACGCAGCAGGGTGTGCAAGTGGTTGTTTTGATCGACCATTATCCCTACCTCAATAAGTTAATAACCGGCGCGATTATTTTTTTGACTCATGTTTTAAATGGAACTGTGATCAATATAATGATAATCAACGAATCATTAGTTCGCTAACATCATGGTAATAAAATATGACTTCCCACTTTTCATGGCTTACAGTAAATTAAAAAATCGTTTCTGGACGAAACATCCTCTGAGGAAAATAGCGTTCGGATTATCTTTATAAGATAACCTGGTTTGATGACGCTGAATACGGGACGCCCATAAAAATGAATCAGGTGTCAAAATGAAAAAATTAATTATACTTACCGCATTTATGCTGGCTGGTTGTTCAGCCGGACAATATACTCAATGCAGCGATAAGGAAAAAGCCCTCCACTCACCGACGTTAAGGGCGAATGCCCCGGAATTTGATGCCGAATTTAATAACTTTTTAGCAAGCTGCAATACTCAACAATTCAACGGTGTGCAGGGCGTTGTCACGTCAGGGCTGGAGACTATCCTTATCGAGAATGCGGCCAGAAGCGGTGATTATGATAAAGGCATCAGCCAGTACAATGCCTACCTGACGGCTATCCCGCCGTTCAACAAATCAGTTAACGGCAGTATGTTAGCGTTATCAACCTACGGTAATCTGTTTAAGTTGTACGAGGGTAAAGCGAAAAAAAGTCAGCGTCCGGTCGATGTCTACAAAGAATATGTCAATGTTATTGATTCCGCCGGTAACTATCTTTTTGTGAATGATATGGCGACCCTGGACATTCCCGCTTATCAGGCAATGTTAAAAAATGGCGATGCCAGTGATAAAATCCTTCATGACTATGCGGTGTCATTAAATACTATGCCGGATGCGAAAGAGAGCGATTATCAATCATTGCTTGATTATCTGGCAAATAATAAAGACAACCAAAAAATGCATGACCAATTGCAACAACAATATCTGTTACTGAAAGCCTCTCAGGCTAAAGCGGAAACAACTTACCCGCTGGGCGGTGATAATGATTACAACGTCGCACAGGCGAATCGTTATAAATTGATTGCCAGCGTGATGAATGAGAAAGGTTTTACTGGCGTGGGGGGGACGTCGGCGGATATCGCCAGTCGCTATGTGGCGCAGGCACAATATATGGATGCGCTGGACAAAAGTAATGCCCAGGCGGCCATTGATAACCAGCGGATTGAGGCAGAAAACCAGGCGAAAAATCAGCAATTGGTTTCTTCATTAGTTGGCGCGGCATCGGGTATCGCGGTGGCGGCCTCCACCGGTCAGGATATGATGCAGGCGACCGGCACCCAGTTAACTAACGTGGCGATCGCCACCTCTGATGATCCTGAGTCGATGCAATCGATGCAGACCATGCTCGCCACCGCGTCCGGCAATCAAAGCTCGGGGCGACAGTGTACCTTTGCCACCGCGTCTAAGTTTAAAAGCTGCTGCAAATCCGGTGGCGGCAAAGTCAGCACCTCCCCCGGATCGGATGGCGAAACGAATTATACCTGCGTCACCGGTCGGTTACATGAAACCTGTAGCTATATTGGTGAACGCATGGTGGGGATGTGTGGCATGGAGGACCGTTAATTATCCTTACGGACCAGGGCGTGCGGCTTATCACTCAGCTCGAGGCTGCAACTGATAGATCCACGCTCTCACCTGTTGCCCCTCGACCGTGGTGACATTCACCTCCACCCGATCATAGCCTTCTTCAAACTCATCCAACATCGGCCAGTGGGATGGCAACGCATCGGACAAAAAAAGATAGCCTTCGACCCGCGGGCCGTTTTTATCCAGCACGATACCAGGGAAATCTGCCGCTGCGCCCCAGCCGCGTTCGTAGAAGGTGCCGGTTACGTGGCCTGCCAGCCAATCGCCGCCGATGTTTTCCAGAATATGTGCATTGGTACGGCCCGGGCATAGCGTGCCGTAGACAAATAAAGGTTTCATTTTCCCTCGAAAATTAAACAAAAGAACCACTTTAACGCCCGTGGTGCGGGATGTCACCTGTGCCACAGACAAGCTGATAAGCAAAGTCTATCGCATTGAAAACCAATAACGTCTGGCTGGTGGCGGGCAGGGTGCGAATAATCGGGTTATGACTATATATCGCGTAAGAGTGGGGTTTCATAACCCCTCAGCCCTGACGTTCAGGCAGCTTGACGAAATTCTCGAACCACAACGTTTCTGGCGTACTGAGCCTGATAGTGGCCGCTTCCGTTATTTTACTGAATATGAATACCAGTCTGAGGTGCGGGACCTGTGTTCGGTCTGTTCACTGGCCTATTCCCAGGCATGCCGGGTGAAGCGCTGTCCCTTGATCCTGGTCGAGGTGATCGCGGAAGCGTGCTGAATCGTAATCATGCGATTCAGCACCGCGACCAGGCAGGCTTACTTCTGCTCTTTATCGTCCTCAGCGGGAACCAGCGGTTCGTCAATCTCGCTCTGTTTACCGGACTTCAGCAGCTGAATATCCAGGATCACATAGGTCATGGTGGTAATAAATAGCGAAATAACGCTACCGATCACGCCACTGGTGGTAAAGGTGAAGAAGTTATACATCACCACCCAGGTCAGGCTGATAAACAGCGCAAGGGAAGTCATGATTGCTGAAAACGAATAATGCGTGGTGCGCGCGCCCATCGCACTAATCTGCTGGCTCAGATTGTTGCCGGTATATTTTTCCAGCAACAAAATGCTGCGTTCCCAATTCCGCGCGCGACGAGCGCTGCTGCGGGTAAAAAATAAAAACAGCAGCGAGAGGAAAAAGCCAGAGAAGGCGATTAACACCGGCACCGCTTCCAGCGCGTAGGTAATACTTTTATGGCTGGTGTCTTTGGTGCTGAGATCCAGCGTGAGTGATGCACCCAACGCCGAGTAGAGAAACACAAACAGCACCAGAAATATTGCACCGCGTTTCCCGTTCAGCTCTGCTTCCTGGTTGACCTGCTGACGCGCCACCTGCAGCGCCTGACGCAGCTGGTTTGCCTGGGCAGATTCCGCTTCAATGCTGTCAATTTTCTCGCCAAAGAAGCTATGAATAAAGGGCTGATCGGCCTGTTCGATGGTAATACGCATAAAATTCCGTGTGTCTTAACGAAGGTGGCTGAAAGTTTAACGCATTGAGCAGGTTAAAGGGACTGGAGAGTAGAAAGTGAAATGCGAATGCCCGCGTGAACGGGCAGGATTGAGTTCATTAGCCGACTTTGTGTAATGGACTTGGTTTATAGCTGGTGTTAAGTACAGACAAATCGACAGTCTTTTTCGCCCGTTCCAGGTCATAAACAGCCTGAATTTTCAACCACATCTCGGGGGTACTACCCAGCACCGCTGCTAGTTTGATTGCCATTTCAGGCGTGATGGCCGTAGTACCAGAAATCATACGCGAAGCGGTTGATGGTGCGATAGCCAATGCTCGTGCCAGCTCCCTGACTCCAATATCAAGATCTTCCATAATGCCCGAGATAATCTCACCAGCATGTGGGGGGTTATGCATACTCATTAGTGATAATCCTCATAAAATTCTGCTGTGATTTTACCCTTAATCATCGGTATATTCCCTGGTCGTTTTGCGGCCCATCACGCAAATCCGGTTTACCTGGCTCACGTAAACTGATCCTCGCGGTCATCACCGATCGCGCAGTTACGACGGAGGATTTGTGTATGTCCTATGTTGACGGATTTGTTGTGGCGGTGCCGGTAGACAACAAGGAGGCCTATCTGGCGATGGCGGCCAAAGCTGCGCCTTTATTCAAAGAATTTGGCGCGACGCGCATCGTAGAATGCTGGGCAGATGATGTCCCGGACGGAAAAACCACCGATTTCCGCATGGCAGTTAAAGCGGAAGAGGACGAAACGGTGGTATTTAGCTGGATTGAATACCCTTCGAAAGAAGTGCGTGATGAGGCTAATAAAAAACTGATGGCCGATCCACGGATGAAAGAGATGGGTGAAAATATGCCTTTTGATGGCAAGCGCATGATTTATGGTGGTTTCGCACCGTTGCTTGATGAATGAGGCGGCCCTTCTGGCTGTGCGGCGTGCCGCCAGCCATCTCTGCTACAAACTAATCAGTTTTTTGACGCCTGGAATTTGCAGCATTGCCAGCGAAATCAGCATCGCCAGCGCCACCGTCAGCGCAATCACCAGTAGCTTATCCACCACCGATCGGATGCTAATGGCCCACGCCAGAATATTGAACACCAGATAATGCAGGATATAAACACCGGTCATGGTTTTACCCAGAGTGGCGAACAGCGTCGGTAGCTTTTGCCAGTGCGCAGGTAGCGTGATGGCGTTAACGCTGATCGCTATCAGGATCACCAGAAAATAGACCTGCGAGCCTGTCAGGACGAAATCATTGCCGGTAGAAATAAAACGGGCGATGAAGTAGTAACGTTCATACAGCCAGGTAAAAAGATAAACCACAGGCAGCAACAGCAGACTGAGCCGCACCACCCGCAGCGATTGCAGCGTCTGATTCACGATCGGTAGCGCCATCAGACGGCCGGAGAGGTAATACAGCACCCAGGTCCAGATACGGTATTGCGGCGGCAGGGAAAACGCCCGGTTGTCCGGCCACAACACCGCCAGAATGTCATACAAAAATGCCGCCAGTAACAGGATAAAAATGATCGCTGCCGTTCTGCCAGGAAACAGCATTAATCGGTCAATCAAAGGGTGTGACACGTAAATTAAAATCAGCGAAATCATAAACCACGGCTGAATCAGATAGCCTTTGTTCTGCACCCCGGCAAACCAGAAAAAGGTAAACCAGAAGAGAAAAATCAACAAAATGCGGCGAATCTTATCCAGCTGCCAGCTTGGGGTATGTTTCTGCCCGGTATCGATATAGCCGCTCAGTAAAAAGTAGAGCGGCGTGGCGATAGTGGAAATAAAACTCAGAATGTTGAGGGCCAGGCTGTAATTGTAGTTGTAGCGATCATAGCTCTGATACAGGGTGAAAAAAGACACCGCCGTCATGCAGGCCAGCGTTTTCAACAGATTAAGCCCGGTATTATTCATCAACCGCTTCCTTTGCATGGAAACAGCGATACAGCACCGGCAGCACCAGCAACGTCAGCACCGTGGCGAAGCCCAGGCCGAAAATGATCACCACCGCCATGCTCTGGAAAAAGACATCGCGCAACAACGGCAACAGACCCAGTACGGTGGTAAATGCCGTCAGCAGGATCGGTCGCAAACGTGAGGTCGCCGCATCCAGAATCGCGTCCTGGAGCGATTTCTGTTGCCGGAACTGGCGGGTTTCCTCAAGCAAGACAATGCCATTGCGGATCAGCATCCCCGAGAGACTCAACAACCCAATCAGCGCCATAAAACCAAACGGAATACCGGTCAGCAGGAAGCCGCAGGTGACGCCGATTAAGGCCAGCGGGACGGTGATCCAGATTGCCACCGCATCGCGCAGCGAATTGAACATCAGGATGGTGATGACAAACATCACCAGGAAGCCAATCGGCAGCGAACTTAGCAAGCCACTCTGCGCTTCGCGTGAGCTTTCCAGCTCGCCTCCCCATTCCAGGCGATAACCGGCAGGCAACTTCAGCTGTTCGATTTGTGGTTGTACCCGCGCCACCACCTGCGCCGCAGTGAATCCGAGGGCCGGATCCGGATCAGTCTGCACCGTTAACACGCGCATCCGGTCACGGCGCATAATCAACGGGTCTTCCCACTCCAGACGGAAATCAGACACCACGTTGCTGAGCGGTACAAAATGCTGTAGTGAATTGCTCCACAGCTGGATATTGGCAATATGGTCAATATTCTGACGTTCATCATCTTCCGGAAATAGCATGACCGGGATCAGGCGCGAGCCATCGCGGAAGATACCGACCGCGTCACCGCTGAAATTCATGCGTAACGCCTGGTCAATATCGCGTTTATCGATACCCAGCTCCTGCCCGCGTAATGCCGAATATTGTGGCCGGATAACTTTGCTACGTTCCTGCCAGTCATTACGCACCGGGAACGTGGTGCCATCGGCCTGGAAAATGCCATCAATCTGGCTGCCAATCTGGCGCAGCGTATCGGGGTCAGGACCGATGACGCGCAGGGCGATAGCGCTGTCGCTGGCACTGCCGAACTGAATACGTTTGATGCGCTCGTTCACCTGCGGATATTGCTGCTGAATATAATGTTCCGTGGCTAAGGCAATACGTTCCAGCTGGCGGCCATCCTTCACCCGCACCATGATTTGCGCATAGTTGGTGTACTGACGTGTGGAATCATACGTCAGGGTAAAGCGCATCGCGCCCTGCCCAATGGTGGTGACGGTTGCCGCGACGCCCTCTTCCTGATTAATAAAACGCTCAATTTGCGCTGCGGTAGCGGCGGTATGGTTAATATCGGTGCCGTAGGGTAGCCAAAGGTCGGTGAAAAAAATCGGCGTATTGGAGGAGGGGAAAAAGTTCTGTTTAACAAAGGTAAAGCCATACAGGGACGCGGCCAGACAGGCCACCATCACCGTAATCGTCAGCCAGCGCACGCGGATCAATGCGGCCAGCGTGCGGCGGTACACCTGGAACACGATGCCCTGGTAAGGGGATTGATCGTCCTGCGGTGGCAGCTGCAATTCTTTACGCCGCGCTTCGCTCCATTTGATAAACACCGGCGTGAGCGTCAGCGCGGTGATCCAGCTGAGCAGCAGGGAGATCAGCAGCACCTGGAACAGGGATTTACAATATTCACCGGTTGAATCCTGGGACAGGCCAATCGGGGCGAACGCGATGATGGCAATCACCGTCGCGCCCAGTAACGGCAGCGCCGTGCGTTGAATCATTTGCGTGGTGGCCTGCTGCAACGGTCTCCCGCGCTGTTGATCGATCTTAATGCCTTCCACCACCACAATGGCGTTGTCCACCAGCATGCTGAGCGAGATGATTAACGCACCCAGTGAGATGCGTTGCAGTTCCAGCCCGAACAAATACATCACCAGCAACGTACCCAGTACGTTAAACGCCAGCGAGGCGGCGATGACGATGCCGCTGCGCACGCCCATAAAGATCAATAGCGTACCGACGACAATTGCCAGCGCCATCAGGAAGTTAAGGATAAATCCATCTACCGACTGCTTCACTTCCTGCGCCTGGTTATAAAACACCTTCAGCGAAATGCCTGCCGGTTTGTCCTGCTGATAAGCGTCGAGCTTTTGCGTCAACGCATCACCGACGTTAATCACGTTGACGCCAGGGGCAAAGGAGACGCCAATCGCCAGCGCCTCATGCCCATCGGCATGGTAGAGATTATCCGGGGTGTCGGTGACGCCATGTGACAAGGTGGCGATGTCGTGCAGGTGCAGGGTTTGCGTGGTGCCGGGGCGCGAAATCGGCAGGTTGGCTAAATCTTCCAGCGATTGAAATTCGCCCGTGGGGTTGAAACGGATGGATTCGCCGTCAAGGCGGATACTCCCGGCGTTAGAGACAACGTTGCTGCGGCTGAGCAAATCAGCCACCCGCGCCGGGGTAATGCCGTAGCTGCTCATCTTCGCGCTGGAGAGGGCGATGCGGATTTGCTCCTGCTGCACACCGGCCACTGCCACTTTTGCCACACCTGGCACCAGCACCAGATCGCGTCGCAGTTGATCGGCGTAATTGCGCAGCTCGTCGTTGCTGAAGTCTTTGCCATAAATCACAAAGAAATAGCCATAAACGTCGCCAAAATCGTCATTCACAAACGGGGTATGTGCCCCCGGTGGAAACTGAAGTGCGGCATCGCCCACGCGCCGCCGGAGTTCATCCCAGATCTGTGGCAGCTGATTGGCCAGGTAGCTGGTATGAATGGAAACGGTGATCTGCGACAGGCCGTTGCTGGAGATGGATGTGACGTTGTCGAGTGAGGGCAGCCGCTGTAGCGCGTTCTCCAGCGGCAACGTCACTTCCTCTTCCACCTGCTGCGCCGACGCGCCAGGATACTGCGTCACAATCACCGCAGCTTTAATGGTGAACAGGGGATCTTCGAGTCGGCCGATGTTGAGCAACGCATAAATACCGCCCACGCCAAGCAGCAAAATGACCATCCAGATGCGGACGGGTTTATTAATAAAGTTGTCTAAAATCCGCATTATAACCCCCGCTCACGGGTCCAGATGCGGATGGCTTCGCCGTCGCGTAGCTCGCCGGTGCCTGCTGACACGATACGATCGCCAGGTTTGAGTCCGGAAATAATCTCGACGCCTGCGGCACTGACATCGCCAACTTCTACTTGCTGATCTTTAACGTGTAAATCATTGCCCTCGCCGACAATCAGCCATACATGGGGCTGATTGGTGGGGCTGCGATCCGGGTTGAACACCGCAGCACCGGGCACCACGACGCGTGACTGCGCTGGCGCATTCGGCAGGTTATGTAACTGGACCCGCACCGACCCACTTAGCCCCGCCACATTAGGTAAATCAGCAGGACGTGGCATGGTTAACACCACTTGCCAGGTCATAGTCGCGGCATCGGTTTGCGTGGTGTGTTCTTTGTAGCTGGCGGAGAAGGTTCTGCCGGGCAAGGCATTAAATTGCACCTCCGGCTGGTAACTGACGTTCTGGATATCGAGGCTGGTAAACAAACTTTCCGGCACAGTGAATATCACATCCAGCACATCGGCGCGGGTCAGCAAGGCAATGGGTTGCCCCGCAGCCACCACCTGATGGTTACGTACCTGCACTCTGGCGATCACCCCATCAAAGGGCGCGCGCAGGGTGAGAAATTGCAGCTCTTCCTGGGCGATTCTTAGCGCAGTGGCGGCAGCATCACGATTGGATTTCTGCACATCCATATCGGCCTGCGACACAGCGCTGCGGTTTGAAAGCGCACGGAAGCGCTGATACTGGCGTTCTGCCAGTTGTAAGGTATTTTGCCGATCCTTCACACGCAGACGCGCGTCAGTATCATTAAGCGTCGCGAGGGTTTGATTGGCTTTTACCGCCATCCCATCACGTAAATCCAGTTGGGTAATTTGCCCGGCGCGTTTAAAAGCGAGGTCGGTGTTATCACCTGCCTGAATACGTGCTGGAAATATGCGAATATTGGAAGCATTGCCGGCGGCAATGGTAAACGCCTTAATCACACGAGGCTGTGGTGGCGGGGATTCTTTTTTTTCATCACAACCGGTTATCAAAATACAGCAAAGCAGAAAAAGCATTGGCTTGTATTTTATCATTATTTTTCCCTCATCCCGAAAATACCGCGCCATGGATTAATCAGTTAACAAGGAACAATTTTAAGCATTACGACAATTGTGTTGCAGTTCAGAAATGCTATCAGGAGATATGCGATACCACGAACCAGGTTAGCAGCCCCACCAGCGTAGTGGCGACAACAGCCATGATAACGAAGCCAAAAACTAACTTAACCATCTGTATTTCCATTATTATTTTCCTTTCCTCTCTGCCGTGGAGGCTGACAAGAGACGCGTACAGCCAGAGTCCGGACGCACAGGCAAGCTAACATTGCCATTCTCATAATATAGATTAGATTTAATTTATCTCATTCAAATCATTAGCCGGATTATTTTTTTTCAGGCGAAGATGTCGTTCAGTGTCTTAAAAATCTAATTACCTCAGTTTGTGTGTGTTTTGTTGAAAAACTCATTTTAACAATAGCTTAATAGCTAGGGGTCCATATGGAAAATGTTCAAGGTCAGGATAAGGGTGCTGTTTTATCCAAGCAGCCCTGGTATCAGTGTACTACAGAGGAAACTTTCCAAAACTTAGCAAGTTCGCCGTCTGGTTTATCTTCCAGCGCCGCCACTGAGCGCCTGGGGAAATATGGCCCCAATGCGCTACCACAAAAACCAGAGAAGTCAGCGCTGCTGAAATTTATTGCACATTTCAAAGATGTATTGATTTACATCCTGTTTGCCGCCGCGCTTATCACGGCGGTGATGGGGCATTGGGTGGATACCTTTGTCATTATCGGCGTGGCAGTGATCAATGCGTTAATTGGCTTTATTCAGGAAAGTAATGCCGAAAAATCGCTGAAAAGTATCCAGAATATGTTAGCCAGCGAAGCCATCCTGGTGCGCGACGGCAAACAAATCACGGTACCTACTCAGGATATTGTGCCGGGTGATGTGGTGATGCTGCGCCCTGGCGATAAAATCCCGGCAGATTTGCGTTTGTTTGACGTGCATAACCTGCGGGTGGAGGAGGCGATTCTTACCGGCGAATCTACCGTTGTGTCTAAAAATGTTGATGTGTTGTCCGGTGAAAAATCATTGGGCGATCGCCTTAACCTCGCGTTTTCAGGCACAACGGTGAGTTCCGGCACCGCTGCGGGCGTGGTGGTTGCCAGCGGAGGCGACACCGAGCTGGGGCATATCAACGAGATGATCAGTTCAGTGAAAGAGGTGAAAACCCCGCTGCTGGTCCAGATTGATAAACTCGGCAAAGCGATATTTTTCATCATTCTGCTGATGATGGTCGCGCTGTTTATTTTCGGCTACATCCTGCGTGACATTCCGTTCCCGGAGCTGGCGCTGTCGGTCATCAGCCTGGCGGTGGCGGCGGTGCCGGAAGGTTTACCGGCCATTATCTCGATCATCCTGTCACTTGGCGTGCAGTCGATGGCGCGGGTCCAGGCGATTATCCGAAAATTACCTACCGTTGAGACGCTGGGGGCGATGTCGGTGATTTGCTCCGACAAAACCGGCACCCTGACCATGAATGAAATGACGGTCAAAGCGGTGGTGCTGGCAAAAAGCAAATGGCGCGTCAACGGCAACAGCTATGAACCGAAAGGCGAAATTGTCGCAGAGGAAGGGGCCAGTGGGCTGAATGCCGCAACTGATCCGTTGTTCCAGCAATTTCTGCATGCGGTTGATATCTGTAACGAAAGCCAGCTGCGACAGGATGCCAGTGGGCACTGGGTGATCGTCGGTGGCCCCACCGAAGGTGCGATGAAAGTGCTGGCGGCAAAAGGCATTGCCGAGAAAAAATCGGTTGAGGTCATTAGCAAGCTGCCGTTTGATTCACTGTATAAATATATGTCGGTAAGTTGTGTCGCAGACGGGCAAGCCTACATTGTGTTGACCGGCGCACCGGACGTACTCCTGAAGCTGTGTCACCAGCAACAGACACCCAATGGGGTGGAGCCGCTGGACCTCGCCTACTGGGAAGCGGCGATCACTACTTACGCCAGTGAGGGGTTACGTACTGTCGCCGCCGCGTGGAAACCGATGTTAGAGCCAGTCACCTCGCTTGATCATGATGAACTGAGCAACGGCATGGTACTGCTGGGGCTGGGTTGCATGATGGACCCACCACGGCCAGAGGCCATCTCGGCTATTCACGACTGCCAGCAGGCAGGCATTCGCGTCAAAATGATCACCGGCGACCATCAGGAAACCGCGATGGCTATCGGCCAGATGCTCGGCATTGGCAACAGCAAATCAGCCGTCACTGGCTATGAACTGGAGCATATGAACGACGCTGAACTGGCGCAGGCGGCGAAAACCTATGACATCTTTGCCCGTACCAGCCCGGAACATAAATTACGGCTGGTCAAAGCGCTGGAATCCAGCGGCGAAATTGTCGGTATGACCGGTGACGGTGTGAACGATGCTCCGGCGCTGAAGCAAGCCAACGTCGGTATCGCCATGGGGATCAAGGGCACCGAGGTGACGAAAGAGTCGGCGGATATGATCCTGGCCGATGACAACTTCGCCACCATTGCCGCAGCGGTGAAAGAAGGGCGGCGGGTTTATGACAACCTGAAGAAAACTATCCTGTTTATCATGCCGACCAACCTGGCGCAGGGTTTGCTGATCATTATCGCCATCCTGATGGGGAATCTGTTGCCGCTTACGCCGGTACAGATTCTGTGGATGAACATGGCCACTTCCGCCACGCTGTCATTTGGGCTGGCATTCGAACCGGCAGAAGCCAACGCGATGCGCCGCCCGCCGCGTAATGTGAAGGCGCATGTGATGGATGGCTATGCCATCTGGCGCGTGGTTTTCGTCGGCTTGTTAATTTCCATCAGCGCCTTTGTACTCGAAGCCTGGCTACAGCCGCGCGGCTATAGTCCGGAATTTATCCGCACGGTGCTGCTGCAAATGCTGGTGACGGCGCAGTGGGCTTACATGATCAACTGCCGTAATTCGGAAGGCTTCTCCCTCGACAGCGGTCTGATGAAGAACAAAGGCATCTGGCTGGTGACAGTCGTGCTGATCGTGCTTCAGGCGATCATCATTTATATCCCGCTGATGAATACGTTGTTCGGCACCCGTCCGTTACCGATTAATTACTGGTTTATCTCGCTGATTGTCAGTATCGCCATCTTTATCGTGGTGGAGATCGAAAAACGTCTGACGCGATCATGGCGTAGGGTGAAAACCCAGTCACTGACCTGAGACAGCTGATACGGAGTCCTGCTGTTGCCGGAAACTGGCCAGCAGGACTTTTTTAATCAGGTAGGTGAGGGGTATGGCCAGGATAGCACCGGTAATGCCCAGCACCGCCTGCCAGAACAAAAAGGCCAGCAGCTGGCTGGTTAATGACATATCCAGCCGTTTTCCCACCATCAGCGGTTCCAGCACGGAACTCAGCGTCAGGTTTAAGAGCACAAAAAATCCCGCGATGACGAAGGCAATTTCCAGATCGAATGCGATATAGCTTTGTACCACCGGCGGAATCGCTGCCATAAAGGAACCCAGCACCGGTACGTAATTGAAGACAAACATCAATACGCCCCAGAAAAAGGCAAACTTTAATCCCAGCAACTGCGCGCCGCCCCAGACAATCAGGCCACCAAAAATCCCCGTCAATGTCTTGACCCTGGCATAGACAATGACGCTTTGGATTCCTTCCTGGAGCGCCCGATACAATGCCGGGGAATCGCCGTGCGCGCGTTTGTGCAACGCATTTTTCAGCAGCGGCAACTCGTACAGCATAAACAGTAGCATCAGGAAAACCATCACCCACCATGACAGCACGCCGGGGATTTGCGTAAGAAAGGCGGTAACCCAGCGAACGATGGATCCGGCATCGACAAACGCCAGCATTTCATCGGGTGCCAGCGCAATGCCGATATGATCGAGGGCCTGAGTCACTTCCTGCAATCTTGCCGTCAACAGCAACGGTGCCTGGCGGCTCAGCAGAATCAAATCTGGCGTCAGCACGGTAAGTTTGATAATGGTCACCACGATGATCACCAGCAATACCGTGATGATCATCAGGGAAGAGAGAATGCGTGGGACGCGTTTATGCTCGAACCAGCTCACCAGCGGGTCCAGCATAATTGACAGCAGCATCGCCAACAGCACCTGATTAATAAGGTGTGCAGACAGGTGTAACCCGAACAGAATCAATGTCAGACAGGCAAGTAAAATCACTACACGCGTTAACTGCGGCCACGGCGTAAACCAGCTCATGTTCGTCTTTTCTCTGAAGTTAATGATCTATAACGTTTCGTTTGTAACTATATCCTAAATTGCGAAAGGTTGTGGGGAGCTGCCATGGAGAGGAGTGGCTCCCGGAAACAAGTGATTAACCTTTGCAAGGTTTACAACTGCCAATAAAGATAAATATAGCAAAATATTTCAAAACATTAATGAATGTTAGGTTAAACGTGTTATTTGAATAAAACCCCAAAATAGTTTCATAACTAAACTACTCTATTTAAATCATCTTGCTGGGGTTTTATATTATGAACAACAAAATGAAATTCCTGCTTCTGATTTTTTACTGTTCGTTATCACCCTTTGTGCATTCCGCTGTAACTGACTCTCAACCATCATCCCCTGTATTTACCCCTAAAACAGGGAAGATGATCATGGGGGACTTAAAATATTTACGCGTGGCATCCTGCAAACAAAGTGTTTGTCTCAAAAACTGCGAAGATAATGAAGATGTCTGTGTCAGGAATGGAAATACTGACTCGGCATGCGCGATTGCCAAAAAACAGTGTATGGAATCCTGTATGAACGATTGTGATGATGATCTCTAAGTCCTCTTTTTTGCTAGCCAATGTTTAAATTGACGTCTCTTATCTAATAGCGAAATATCAATTTTATAATCTGCCAGATCGGAGAGGGTTATGAAAAATATATTGGTGATGGTCACTGGGTTACTGTTACTAACCATGCAGTGCTTTGCAGATAATGTATTGCAGCCATTTTCAGGATCACCCGGTGGTGTATTAAATGTTATTCCGGCTCCAGTTACCATTGGCAATAATCAATCACCAATATGTAATGGACCATTGGGGCCCGGTAGTTGTCCGGCTATCCAACAATTTCTGCTGATCCAGCAGCAGGCTGCACAGATTCCCGTACAATTTTTATATACGGATCCTACGGCGGGTCCTATTTGTAATGGTCCTCTGGGACCCGGGTCTTGTAGTGCGGTGCAGATGTTTCTCTATTTTGATAGCAAGGTGCCTGCATTTGGTCTTCAGGTTATTGGCTTCCAGCCTGGTGTAGGACGGGTGTGCAATGGACCACTTGGCCCCGGCCCCTGTTCAGCGATTGCTCAGTATCTCACTTTACAACAGATTGGTTATCAACCCACAATTACTGCTTTACCTAATACACAGCAAATTCAGGTAATTAATAGTGGTGATCCTAAAAATCCTATTTGCAGCACACCAAATGGCCCGATCCCTTGTAACTTTGTGCAGCAGGCAATGATTGATTCTCCTGGTGTATTGCCGTCCCCGGTACCTGTTCCCTCAGGGTTAAATGACCGGCAGCTTGCCATTAACTGCGCCAGACAATCAAATCTTAATGTCGCGGTTTTTGCTGCCTGTACCGGTTTAAAGGTGGTATTAAATCAGGATATGCAGAAAGTGATCGAGTGTGCGGCCAATAAAAATTCCGCTCCCGACTTCGCTAATTGTGCGGCGCCGGTTATGGGCATTAAAATACCCGATGGTCAGGATGCAGAAGTAAAATGTGCGATTAATTCTGGGGGTAATCCCGAGTCATTTGGCAAGTGCATGGGAGTTTCAGTCAATAATATCGAATTTAAAAATAAAGATGCAATTATTGCTTGTACTAAGGATGCACGTGGGGATGCCTCATTTTTTGCAGGTTGTGCCGGACGTATGATTCTGGGTGATAATGCCAGCCCGGAAAAGATGGCGGCGTTAAAATGCATCTCTGCACCCGAGACCAGCCATTGTATTGCCGACCAGGTGACGTTCACTCCCCAACAACGGCAGGTCGTCAATTGCGCCATTTCATCACAGGGGAATCAGGATAATTTTATCGCCTGTGCCGGAAATGATTTGCTTAAGCTTCAGCTGAGTCCACAGCAATTAGCGATGATGAATTGTGCTAAAAACGATGCTGCGGGTGACTTTATAAATTGTGCTGGAAATACGCTGTTTGGCGATAAATTAAGCCAGGATCAGCGTGATGCCATCGAATGTCTCAGCAAATCGTCATCCATGAATAACGCAGCCGTATGTGGTGCAGATAAATTAACTGCCTCACTCTCTGCGGAACAGCGTACCGCACTTAACTGCGCTGTAAACTCGAAGGGAGATACGGAGAGTTTTATGCAGTGTGCCAGCGGAAAATTATTACTTTCACAGCTTACGCCACAGCAGGTTTCCCTTGTCAAATGTGCTTCTGGCACCTCTGATAGCCTCAGCTTTGCCGGATGCGCGGGTGCAGCTTTATTGGGTAATAATGCCAGTAAAGAACAAACGATAGCCCTGCAATGCGCGGCGGAAAGTCAGGGCGATCCAACCAGTATGGCAGCCTGCGCCGGAGCTAACCTGATAAATATGGGGATGAACCTCAATCCCGAGCAACAGATTGCTGTGCAATGCCTTGCTTCTTCTGGCGGTGCTCCACAAGCCGCAGCGGGTTGTATGGCAACACGACTGACGGCGCGAGAATTAGTGAAATGTGCTTCGCAGGGCGTGGGTGGTGATGGTTGTTTTGGTGATAGCAACGATATTGTGGGCAAGAATGGATGGACGGCTCGCACCCTCAGCTCCTTTGGCGGGTTAATCGCGAAAAATCTCGACAATGTCTGGGGCGGAAGTAACTCATTTCTGCGCAACCCCGGGCAGATATGGGGTGGGAGTGGATCATTCGTACGTAACCCAGGGCAAATGTGGGGAGGGAATAACTCGATTTTCAATAACCCATCACAAGTTAATGTCCAGGTGGGAAGCGTTGGCGGCAGAAGAATTTGCCTTCCCTGGTGTTGAGGAAAGAAGTTCGCAAACTGGCAGAGAAAATATCCTGCCAGTTTGTCGCTTTATACCACCATTTCACGCGTATTGGGCGCGCTTAACCGAAGCCTTTCTGCGCTAAGGAAAAAATCGGCAGTGCACGGTCAATTATTGACCGTGCACTTATCCGGCTGCGCCGGGCATGGCCTGCCGAAGGTTATCCACAGGGTTTTGCCACGGATATGCACCCGGAATGTGGACAAAGCGCAGCGATAACGTTTAACGAATATCACGGCCCGGTACGGTTTGCTGCGGCATCACCTCAGTGGGAGAAATACTTTCGAGGTCAACCCCGGTGGCATCCGGCAACATAAAGGCCGCCAGCAGCGCAATACAATAAGACACGATCGCCAGCACTCCCATGGTTAAACCCAGAGGATAATGCATCGAAAACAGGCCGACTGCCGCAGGCATCATCGAGCCAAAACCGCGTCCAAAGCTGGCGCAAAAACCGGCACCGCTGGCGCGGATGGCGGTGGGGTAGAGTTCCGAGAAGGCTGGCGTCAGACCAGAGGCCAGACCGCCCTGAAAAGCCCCTAAAAACAGCCCCAGCACCAGCGTGATATCCAGATCGAGATGGGCAAACATATAAAGGCTGATCACGACCGATTGCAGCAGCAGGAACAGAATCACCGCGCGCCAGCGACCAATACGGTCACTCAATCGGCCATAAATAAACGGGCCAATCAATGAACCAAGAATATTAATAAACAGGTAACCCGACATCTGCGTCACCGGTAATCCCAGACTCAGTTTCAAATAAGCGGGTAACCAGGTGATCACAATATAAGCGCCACCAAAAATGCCACTGGCCAGCATCGTTGATGTGATGGTGGTGCGAAGATAAGGGGGTGAGAATATAATTCCGATATTTTTTCTTTCACGCGGTTGCCGCGCGTGGGAAAAGGTGGCGGATTCTGGCACCAGACGACGAATAAACCAAATCAACACCGCCGGAATTAATCCGATCAAAAAGAAAACGCGCCATGCTTGTTCTGGTGGGAAGGCATTCATCACCAGCGGAAATAGACCCAGCGAGATGGCATAACCTATCGCATAACCACTTTGAATTGAGGAGGCCACGCGGCCACGATAATCTGACCGGATGACTTCAGTAATTAACACCGCGCCAACGATGACCTCACCGCCATAACCCAGCCCCTGACAAAAACGCAGCAGGAAAAATTGCCAGAAGGTATGGCAAAATGCGGTTGCCGCAGTAAAAAGCGCTACCCATAGCACCGTAAGCTGCATGACCTTCACCCGGCCAATCCGGTCAGCCAGAATCCCCGCGCCCCAGCCACCCAGTGCGCTGCCGATCAACGATACTGAACCCAGCCAGCCTGCATCGGCACGAGTCAGAAAATGGATACCCAGCAGAACCGGTAACACCAGGGAATAAATAGTGGAATCGAGAGAGTCCAGCGTATATCCCCCGAGACAAGCCCAGTAGGTTCTTTTTTCTTTATTGGTCAGGTCGGAATACCACGCGAATTTCATGCTTCACCTGTGAATGATTGAATAGCATTCCCCGAATGCTGGCAAAAAATAAGAAGCGCGCAGCGAAGTGAATTCTGCGCGCAGCGTTAAACGTTATTCTTTTCCCGCCACCGAATAGGTCACCTGTTGGTTACGGGTTTTCATAAATTCTTCCAGCGAGATACCCCGCATTGCGGCGTAAATATCCAGATTGGAAGCCCCGATTACCGCGCCCATTTTTTCCAGCAGGAAAAAGCTGGCACCGTATTGAATCAGGCTGCGCCAGTCGCGCTGGCGAATCATTTCACATTCGCGCGCGCTTAATTGCGCCGCATTGAACATGGCTTCCGCATCGTGACGAAAACGTTCGCGTGGACCCGGCTGAATTAACTGATGCAGAAAACGGTTCAGCCGCAGGCTATCCAGACTGCGCTGCTGGGTGAAGGGATAGCTGCCCGGCAGCTTTTCAATGCCCGCCAGCTCGCGCGCCATCTTTTCGCGGTGTTGTTGCATATTATCCAGTGGAACCGCTCCGGCCTGGTTTTCCAGCACCAGGGTGGCGATACCGGTCATGGAGGGCAGGTAGTAACCCTGATGTTTTTTCACCACATTGGCAGACAGCGCACCGCGCATCACCAGCCACATAATTTCTTCCGTCCCCTCCACGCCGCTCAGTTCGGCGTATTGCGCAATGGTCAGCTCGGTCAGACGCTCAGGGTCGTTAACCAGCAAATCCATAAACTGTTGATCCCATTCCACGTTATTAAACCCACAGCGCTCCCCGTGTACCTGATGGGAAAGCCCGCCGGTGGCGACAATCGCCACGTTGATGTCTTCGGGATAGCTTTCAATCGCACGCCGCAATGCCTGGCCGAGTTTGTAGCAGCGGCGCGCTGAAGGGATCGGGAACTGCAATACGCCCACCTGTAAGGGGATCACTTTGGTCGGCCAGCCGTCTTTAAACGGCAGCAGCGCGGAGAGCGGGGAGAACAGGCCATGATCCAGCGGTTTATCCATAAAAAACGACATATCAAATTCGTCGCTCATCAGGCTGGTGCCAATATGACGCGATAGCGCAGCATCCCCTTTGACCGGCGGCAAATCGCGTGGGCCGCCACCTTCGTCAGCCACCCGGTACTCGTTATCGATACCCAGCGAAAAGGCGGAGTAATGATCAAAGAAAAACGAGGTGACGTGGTCGTTAAAGATATAAACCAGCGCATCGGGTTTCTTCTCTTCCAGCCACTGCTGCATCGGCGCGAAGCTGGCAAAAATCGGCTCCCAGGCACCTTCATGCTGTTTATCATGGTCAACAGCAAAACCTATGGTCGGGGTATGAGAAACGGCCAGGCCGCCAATGATGTTCGCCATGGGATGTCTCCACTTATCGGTTATTTAAGGTTTGTGACAGCGCAGGGATGTCGGCAAGTCCGGCGCCTTTTATTTTCATGGTCAGAGGAACGGTACGATGTAAAACGATGCTCAGCGCTGCCAGCAAGGCCGGCAGGGCGAGGATAAAGAAAATCGATGACTGGCCAGGAAAGGCCCCCATCAGCAGCCCGCCCACCGAGGAGCTGAGGATCGCGCCAGTGCGGCCAATGCCGTGCATCCAGCTCACCCCGGTGGCGCGGATTTCTGTGGGATAGTAAGCCGGAGAGTAGACCTGCAGGCCGTTCTGCGCACCGTTGATGCACATACCGATGATAAAAATGAAGGCTCCGAGCGCCACGCCGCTGAGTCCAAACACGCCCTGCGCCGCCAGGCAGAGACAGCCCAGCAGATACACCACGCCAATGACATATTTGGCGTTCAGTTTGTCCATCAGCGCGCCAACAATAATGCCGCCTAACGGGCCACCGAGCTGGAACAACCCGGCGAGGATCGCGGCCTGCTCCAGGGAAATACCACCGGAACGCATAATGGTCGGCAGCCAGCCGTTCAGCAGGTAAATCACGAACAGCCCCATAAAGTAAGTCAGCCACAGGATGATGGTGCCGCGGGCAAAACCGTGGCGGAACAACTGTGAGATCGGGCTATGACCATTGACGCGTGGCGAGTGCAGCACAAAACTGTTTTCGTGGTTAAACTGGCCACCCATGCGGTTGAGCAATGCAGCAATCTGCTGACGAGGCGCTTTGCGTACCAGCAGGTTAAGCGCTGACTCCGGCAGCAGCCAGGCGAAAAAGGGCAGCATCAGCAAGGGAACGGCACCGCCAAAAATCAGCACCGCCTGCCAGTGGTACAGGCTCAACAGGCCCGCAGCAATAAATCCCCCCAGACCCGATCCGATATTAAAGCCGCTGAACATCAGGGTGATCATTACCCCTTTGCGGCGTTCCGGCATATATTCCGACAACAACGTGACGCAGTTGGGCATGACGGCACCCAGCCCCAGTCCGGTGATAAAGCGCAGCAACGCCATTTGCAGCGGTGTGGTGGCAAACGCGCACACCAGGCTAAAGGCGGAGAACATCAGAAACGACAATAAAATAATGCGTTTGCGACCGAAACGGTCAGAGAGCGGGCCAGCGATTAATGCACCAATGGCGACACCAAACATCGCTGCGCCAAGGATCGGTCCCATCGCCGCGCGCGAGATGCCCCAGTGTTCAATCAGCGCAGGCGCGATAAAACCCATTGCGGCGGCATCGTAGCCGTCAAACATAATGATGACCAGACAGAGGAATAATACGCGCCACTGGAAAGGCGAAATGGGCCGGGCGTCGATCCATGCTTTGATATCGACCAGGTTGTTTGTGTTCATGGGTACGCTCTCTGTTATGCCGCGTCAGGCGGCTATTGTCATGGTGAGAGAAATTTAACAATCCGATCACACCTTAAGCATGGCGACCGGCAGTGTCTGTCAAAAAAGGCTTTTAAGGGTATGAGTTAGGTTTATATTGTGAGCTGGCTGACAAACTCATTGCGTGCAGAAGCGGCCCGCAGATGGCTTTGCCTGCAGGGAAAGTAAAGGTTGAGTATGAATTTCGTTTAGCGGGATGCTGCGATAGGCAAGGCAGAGGGGCGCGGCACCCCTCTGGGTTTCATCAGCTTACTCAGGAATAGTATTCCGGGGCCTTTTTAAAATTGGCCCAGGCATCGGGATCATGCCCTGTCACCACAATGGCATCTGCACGCTCAGCCACCGCTCTGAGCTTCTGCACGGAACGTACTGAATCGACCGCTGAAGCGAGGAAGCCAGGCAGCGCTTTTTGCTCCCAGTGATCCACGGTATAAGCCGCATCGATGGTCAACAGCAGGGGTTTGCTGTTGGGCAGACGCACCAGAAACGATTGATGACCAGGGGCATGGCCGGGCGAGAAGATGGTGGTCAGGGTGCCGTCACCGTAAACGTCATAAAAATCATCGTCGGTGCCGTTAAGGAATTGCCAGTCCAGCCCCGGACGGTCAAAGTCATTACGGATATAACCCCCCGCCGCAAACCAGTCCGGCGTAAAGGCATATTCATACTCCGCGCGTTGCACGATATGCCGGGCGTTCGGGAAGCGACCAATGGCACCGGTATGGTCAAGGTGCAGGTGCGACTGCACCACATATTTTACATCGGCCGGATCAATGCCCAGCGCTTTCACCTGATCGACACATCCCTGATCTTCGCCCAACACCGGCCAGTAAACATCACAAATTCCGCCCCAGTAACCTTTGGGGTCGGTTGCCACTTCGATGGCATTGCCACCGTCGATGATGGTATGGCCGTCAGGGTGGGTGATGAGAAAGAAGGGCACGGGGATTTCATAATCTGCCCCGGCTCCCTGGTTCATCTTAATGTTGTGCACCTTACATTTCAGGGTGCCGGACTGGAGCATGTAGAGTCGTATATCTTTCATACTGGGCATTCCTCTGGTTCGTCGTGGGTACTTTATTGTTTTTTGGGTAAGGCTTTTAGAATGCTTCGCGATACAAATTCAGGGCGTCCTGCTCCAGAACCTCTACCGGGTTATTGGTGAGCAAGCGCGTTTGTAACATGGCATCGGCGGCCAGTCGGGGCAGGCTCTCCTCGGTGACGCCAACATCGCGCAGTCGGCGCGGCGCGCCGCTTTGTTCCATCAGTTGCAGCATATGTTCAACGAAAGCGTTGGAACGCGTATCCGCATCGCCGCTTCCTGCGACGCCAAGCACATCCGCCAGTTCGGCATACAGTTGAGCCGCAGCACTGGCGTTGTAACGCAGTACCGGTCCCAGCATCAGCGCGTTGGAAAGGCCGTGCGCGACATGGTAGTGACCACCCAGCGGGTAAGCGAGGGCATGCACGGCGGCCACCGGCGAATTGGCAAACGCCTGGCCTGCCAGCGTGGCACCCAGCAACATTCCTTCACGCGCGGCGCGATTGTTGCCGTCGTGACAGGCGTTGATTAGATTGGCCCCCAATAGTCTCAGAGCTTCACGCGCCAGCGCATCCGACAGCGGGTTTTTCTTATGCTTGCTGGTATAGGCTTCGATGGCGTGCACCATGGCATCGATGCCGGTGGCGGCGGTGTGAATCTTTGGCAGACCCACCGTCAGCTCAGCATCCAGCAGCACGAAGTCAGCGTACAGTTGTGGTGCCACCACCCCCATTTTTGTGGTTTCACCGGTGGTAATAATGGCGATATTGGTGACTTCTGAACCGGTTCCGGCGGTGGTGGGGATCAGGACCAGCGGCAGGCGCGACCCGGTCACTTTGCCAATGCCGTACACCTCCGCCAGCGGTTGTTCCCCGGTGGCCATGACGGCGGCAATTTTGGCGATATCCAGCGAGGATCCACCGCCAAGGCCAATAATGATATCGGCCCCGGCTTGTTTGATCACGTCAACACAGGCATGCACGATGGCTTCCGGTGGGTCCGCCACCACGTCATCAAACACCGTGACGTTAAAACCCGCCGTTGTCAGATTTTCGACGATGGGCGCGATCAGTCCGGCTTTCATCAGCCCGGCATCCGTAATCAGCCCGACGTTTCGCTGGGTAAATCGTGCCGCTATGCTGGCGCCCAGTTGCTGGGCACCTCCCCACTTCATTTCAATCGAAGGTACGGTACGAAACTCGAATGGATTGATAGTCATTTCATCTCCTCTCTCCAGGTGGCTATATTCAGGCGATCTCTGAACACAGGTATTTGATTTCCAGGTATTCATCGATGCCGTGGTGGGAACCTTCACGGCCCAGGCCGGATTGCTTGACGCCGCCAAATGGGGCCACTTCGTTAGAAATCAGTCCGCTGTTATGGCCGACCATGCCGTATTCCAGGGCTTCCGCGACACGCCAGGTACGGCGAACATTTTCGGTGTAGAAGTACGCGGCAAGGCCAAACTCGGTGTCGTTAGCCATGGCAATCACTTCTTCCTCGGTTTCGAAGCGGAACAGTGGGGCAACCGGCCCGAAGGTTTCTTCGCGGGCAATCTTCATTTGTTGCGTGGCACCGGTCAGCACCGTGGGTTCGAAAAAGGTGCCGCCAAGGGCATGAGGTTTGCCGCCTGTGATAACCGTGGCACCTTTCGCCAGCGCATCCGCAATATGGTCAGTGACTTTAGTGATGGCAGCTTCATCAATCAGCGGCCCGATCATCACATTCGCCTGATGACCTTCGCCAACTTTAAGGGCGGCGACCCGCGCGGCTAACTTCTCAGCAAAGGCGTCGTACACCCCGGCCTGTACATAAATACGGTTAGAGCAGACGCAGGTTTGTCCGGCATTGCGATATTTAGAGGCCAGTGCGCCTTCTACCGCCGCATCCAGATCGGCATCGTCAAACACGATAAAGGGGGCATTGCCGCCGAGTTCCAGCGAGAGTTTTTTGATGGTGGGCGCGCATTGCGCCATCAGAATGCGGCCAACTTCGGTGGAGCCGGTGAAGGAGAGTTTGCGCACCGTATCACTTTCCGTGAGTACAGCACCCAGCTTACGCGCGTCGCCGGTAATGACCTGGAAAACCCCGTCCGGAATGCCCGCCTGTTGCGCCAGTACTCCCAGCGCCAGCGCGGTCAGAGGGGTCTGCACGGCAGGCTTAACGATCATCGTGCATCCGGCCGCCAGGGCAGGCGCGGCTTTACGGGTGATCATTGCCGCCGGGAAGTTCCACGGGGTTATCGCCGCACAGACGCCAATCGGCTGCTTGATCACCACAATACGTTTATTGGTAGCGGGTGCCGGAATGGTTTCGCCATACACGCGTTTGGCTTCCTCGGCGAACCATTCGACAAACGAGGCGGCATATAAGGCTTCACCTTTGGCTTCCGCCAGCGGTTTGCCTTGTTCGGCGGTCATCAACGCGGCGAGGTCATCGGCATTTTCGACAATCAGATCAAACCAGCGGCGCAGCAGCGCGGTGCGATCTTTGGCGGCCAGCTTGCTCCAGCTGGGAAAGGCTGCCTGAGCCGCGACAATGGCGTTGCTGGCATCCGCAGCTGCCAGCGCGGGAACGGTGGCGATAATTTGGCCGTTGGCCGGGTTATTGACGTCAATGGTCGCGCCGTCGCCCGCGCTAACCCATTCACCATTTAACAGACAACGGTCACGCAGCAGAGATGGATTTTTGAGTTGGATCATGGACTCCCCCATAAGATAAGTTCAATATATTGAACTCATATCACTATAGTGAACTAAGTGTGAGGGGGCAGTATGTCAGGGGATTCCGTAACAAAAAGCGATCAAACGCGCAAAAATATCGACACTGTTCCCGCCCTGCGTCGTGCCGTGACGATAATGGATTTAGTGGCGGCGTCGGGTGATGGGCTGACTGCCGCAGAGATCACGCGTCATCTGGCATTGCCGAAAAGCACCGCACATGGGCAGTTGAATGTCCTGACGGAGCTGGGGTTGCTGGTCAGAACCGCAGACGGGACATTTCGTCTCGGGCCGCACCTGATGCGCTGGGCAGACGGTTTCCTGTCACAGATGGATATCGTCGCGCTGTTTCGTGAATATTTTGCCAGCGACTCGGCACTGGAAGGCTATACCATCACGCTGACTGTGCTTGACCGTGATGAAGTGGTCTATATCAGCTGCCGAAATTCAGATAAACCCCTGGGGCATACGTTCCGCATTGGTATGCGCCTGCCTGCTCCCTTTACCGCCACCGGCAAGATGCTGCTTTCGCGGCTAAACGATGATCAACTGAACGCGCTTTTTAACGCGCATTTTCCCGCGCCGATGACGGCGGCCAGCGTGCAGAATCTTGCTGAACTTAAACAGGAACTGGCGACCATTCGCGAGCGGCATTTTTCCATTGATAACGGGCAGATTCATGCGGCGATGACCTGCGTAGGGGCGGCGATTTACGATCATTCCGGCAGGGCAGTCGCAGGGATTGCGACCAGCTTTCTTAGCAGCGAGGCCGGGGCGGGTCTGATTGACATTCTGGGAGAAAAGATGCGCAATGCCGCACTGGCGCTTTCCAGACAGTGCGGTTATCAGGGGTGATCATTAATACCTGGGGCGAATAAATTCGCCCCCTACGCCTGTAGGGTCGGCATTTATGCCGACCAGGCCAATAACTGCACGCCGCTACGGCATGTGCCCCAAATGTTCCTTTATTGCAGGCTTTCTTTCACTTTCTTCACCGTACTGGCATCCACCGGTTCAGCGGCGTTGCCCCAGCTATTGCGGATGTAAGTCACTACCGCCGCAATCTGATCGTCACCCAACGTCCCGGCAAATGACGGCATGGCAGGGGCGGTGGGACGCGTATCGGTATCCACGCCGCGACTACCGGCCGCCACCACGCGGATTAAAGAGGTGGCATCTGGCTGGTTGAGCAGCGGGTTATCTTTCAGCTGCGGGAAGATGTTCTGTTCACCACGCCCGCCGGGGCTGTGGCAGGCCGAACATTTTGACTCATAAATTTGCGCGCCAAGCTTCATACGATCATCGCTGGCGGGCAGGGGTTGCGGCACTTTCTCACTGGTTTTGTCACCTTCTTTCAGGTAAGTGGCGACGGCCTTTAAATCTTCATCGCGCCAGTGCTGGGTTGAATGGCGCACGGCATCCGCCATTGGCCCGGAGGCGATATCAAAGCGATTCACGCCGGTGCGCAGATAGCTGACGATATCTTCCTTCGTCCATTTGCCCAGCCCGGTGTGGTCGCTGCCACCCAGGTTGGGGGCATACCAGCCTTCCACCACTTCACCACCGAGGAACTGGCCGTTTTTATCGCCCCCGATCAGGTTTTTCGGCGTGTGGCAGGTACCGCAGTGACCGAGGCCTTCAACCAGATACGCACCGCGATTCCATTCGGCTGATTTCTGTGGATTGGGTTGAAATTCGCCCTGGTCAAAGTTGATCCAGTTCCACACCATCAGGCTGGTACGGATGTTGAAGGGGAAGGGTAACTGGTTAGTTTCCACTTCGTTGTGTACCGGCTGCAATGTCTGCATCCATGCCCACAAATCCTGCAAATCCTGATCGGACATTTTGGTGTAGGCGGTAAACGGCATCGCACCGTACAGCCGTTTATCGCCGTGCCCTATCCCTTCGGTCATGGCGCGTTTGAAGTCGTCATAGCTCCAGTTACCAATGCCCGTTTCGCGATCCGGCGTGATATTGGCTCCCACCAGGGTACCGAAAGGTGTCTGCAGCTTTACGCCACCGGCAAAAGGTCTTTGCGCATCGGTGGTGTGGCATGCGGTACAGTCACCGAGGGTGGCGATGTAGCTGCCACGGCTGTACTGGTCATATTCGGGCTGTGCCTGCGCGCTAAAACTCGCCGCGACCAGCAACGCCGCGGCTGAAAGAGAAATGAGAGTCTTCATGCTGTGATCATCTCCCCAGGGCGTTTCAGATAATAAGTACGGATGGCATGCGCTGCCTTAAATGCCAGTGCGCCGACGGTGCCGGTCGGGTTGTAACCTGGGTTCTGCGGAAAGGCCGAGGCACCCACCACAAACAGATTCGGCACGTTCCATACCTGCAAATGTTTATTCACAGAGCTGGTGCTGGGATCGGCACCCATCACAAAGCCGCCCACCACATGGGAGGATTGGTAGGGGACACTGTTCCAGTGGCCGGTCATCGGTTTGGCAACAATTTCACGGGGATTCATCGATTTAGCGATTTCTGCCACTTTGCCGGTACAGTATTGCGCCATCTTCAGGTCATTCTCTGCGAAGTCGAAGGTGATGCGCAGCAACGGACGACCATGCGGATCCTTGTAATTGGGATCGAGCGACAGATAGTTGGTGCGTGTGGTGTAGCTGCTGGCTTCACAGCCGATAGACATGGTGCTCAGGTAATTATCTTTTACCGCACGTTTCCATTTCGAACCCCATTTCGGCGTATTGGGCGGTACCGGGCGGTAACCAATCGGCGCGGAACCGATCGGCGTCACGCGGATACTGCCACCGCCGAAGAAGCCGAGGCCACTGTGGTCAAAGTTGTCGTTATTAAACTCATCAATGCCCATGCCGACGGCACCCGCACCGATAAAAGGATTGAAGTTTTTACCATCGAAAAACAACGTCACGCCGTTCGCGGTTTGATAGGCATAGTTGCGACCCGTGGTGCCGCGATTGCTCACCGGATCGTAGGCTTCGCCAATATTGGAAAGCAGCATCAGGCGCACGTTCTCGAAGGTGAAGGCGGCGACGATCACCAGATCGGCGGGCTGTTCCCATGTGTCACCCGAGGAGTCGACATAGGTGACGCCGGTGGCTTTTTTCCCGGTCGAATCGGTCAGCACTTCCAGCACTTCGCAGTTGGTGTAAGCGGTGAAATTCTCTTTACGCATTAACGCCGGCAGTACCGTGGTAATGGCGCTGGCTTTGGAATAGTTGGCGCAACCGTAGTTGGTACAGAAGCCGCAGAAGGTGCACGGACCCATGGTGACGCCATAGGGGTTGGTATAGGCTTCGGAAACCAGCGATGAAGGAACCGGGAAGGCTTTATACCCCATATTCTTAGCCGCTTCGGCAAACAGGGTGGGTCCGTAAGGCTGGCGCAAGGGTGCTGTCGGGTAATCGCCTGAACGCATACCTTCGAACGGGTTGCCGCCCTCACGTTTTTCACCGTTGACGTTAGCGGCATAACCCGACGTTCCGGCGACGCGCTCGAATTGCATATAGTGAGGTTCCATCTCTTCCCAGGTGGTGCCCCAGTCCTGCAGTACCAGCTCATCAGGGATGGCACCGTAGCGTTCGGTGAGATGGCTTTTCAGGCGAAACTCTTCTGGTTGAAAACGGAAGGTGATACCGGCCCAGTGGTTGCCTGCACCGCCCGTACCGTTACCGGGATGAAAGGAACCCCAGGTGCGCATCGGCAGCGCGGTTTGTGATGGGTTATTACGCATGGTGCAGGTGTTCTGGCGGGTACGCAGCATCAGTTCTTCCCGCATCACGTAGCGCAGTTCATCGGTTACCGTGGCGACATTAAAGTCACGCGCGGTGTCGCGCCAGGGGCCACGTTCAATCCCGATCACCTCCAGCCCTTCATCGGCCAGTTCTTTGGCAATGATCGACCCGGCCCAGCCGAGGCCAATGACCACGACATCGGTTTTTGGTAATTTTTTCATGCGTTATCCCCTGGCTTTCCATTGCGCAATGCTGATGGGTGCTAATCCCAGATTCTCGTTATGGCGTTCGATGTAGTCGCGATAGTCGTAACGTGCGCCAGGAAAGCCGAGCATCTTCCAGGAAACCATCTCTTTGTTGCCGCCATAAATCGGATCGGCAAAGAAGCCTTCCATGGTGTTATTCAACACGTCGAGGAAGAATGATTTTGCGTCGTAGCCCTCGAACTGCACCTTGCCTGCTTCCATCGCCTCAAGCAGCTGGTCCTGCTGTTCCGTGGTCAGTTCGGCAAAGTTCTTTTTCGTGGTCTGCTGCACATAACGATTCAATGCGGCGAGGCCATGGCGGTAACGTTGCTGCGGCACCAGCGGGGATTGGTCACCTTGCTCCGGCGTTCCCTGCTGGAAGGGGCCTTCCATATACAGCCGTTCAAAGGTGCCGTAAAAGCCATGCAACTGGCGATCAATAAACACCGCGCAGCCAGCCTCTTTTCCGCCGATGCTGAGTTCATCAGCAGGGATCAGGCGGTCCACGATGGCTTCAACGGTTTGGGCTTCTTCCGGGGTAAAAAACAGCCAGCCTTGCTGGTCAAACGACTCGGGGGGATTGTCGGAGAAGGGCGTCCAGCCCGGAGAACCTTTGAGAGAGACGGCATCTGCCGCTTGGGTAACCGTGGCGGCGACGCCCAGCGTCGTCCACGTCAACACCTGCCGTCGCGTGACGCCCGGCAGCGTTTTGGCTCTTTTTTTCATTTTGCTTCCTAATTGTAAGTTGAACAAATTTGCTACAAAGGTGTTTCTGGATTCAAAAATACCGCCACAGACTCTGCGTGTTGTGTTTATGTGTGATTAACATTGTACAAATGTTAAATGTAGGGGCTTTCGCCGAGAGAGCCAGTCAGCGGGGGAGAAAATGCATTTTTTGTTCAAAAAGAGGGGAATGAACGAGGTTCAGATGGGTGTTTAGTTAAGTTTTATTTACTCAATCTGCTGAGTCGCGATGTCACTGATGCAGCGGATCAGTGCTTCGGCAGCGGGTGCATGTAACGCGCCCTGACGCAGGGTCAAGCCAATCTCGCGTCGTGTATCAGGTAAGGCAAACTGTAACGGGCGCAGGATGCCTGCGGTCAGTTCGTACTCCAGTTGATGGGATGAAACCGCCGCAACCATATCAGAATTCAGCAACAACCCACGCACAATGGCGAGATCACCGCTTTCAACGATGGGGGCGGGGGCGTTCATCCCCAACGCCTGGAAAGCGGCATCCAGCAGGTGACGAGCGGGCGAGTTCACGCGAGGTAAAATCCACTGCACATGGGTTAAATCCGACGCGCTGAGCTGGCGTCCGGCCAGCGGATGTTGCGGTCGCACCAGCAACACCAGCGATTCGGCAAACAGCACCTGATTTTGAATATCCAGTACGTTCTCATCCTGACGCAATGCCCCGAGGATAAAATCAATATCTCCGGCACGCAGTTCGGTGACCAACGCGTCGAAAGCACTTTCATTGGTGACGATTTTGATGCCGGGATGGATTGCCACCAATTGGGTAATCGCCAGCGGCAGCAGGGTGCTGCGGCATAACGGCAGCGCGCCCACATGCACCGTGCCACGGAAAATACCGGTCGCGGCTGCCAGATCCTCCGGAATATGACGAATCTCATTCAGGGCGCGGCTAATAAAGGGTGACATTTCCCGCGCGGCTGCGGAGGGCATCATTCCTTTTGGTGTGCGCTGGAACAGGGAAATTCCGGCACCTTTCTCCAGCACTTTTAACGCGGCACTGACCGCAGGCTGACTGATACCGAGTGAGTTAGCCACGCTTTGCGTATGGTGCAGGCGATACAACCGCAGGAAGACTTGCAGGCGACGAACGTTAAATAACCAGATTGGCTCGGCCTCTTCACGGTGATGATCGCGTTGTTTGAGTCGACTCAGGGTCGCCGGGATTTGTTGCAACTCGTTGATGGCGCGCTGTGCACGCGGCAGCACGCATTTCCCCATTTCGGTCAACAACATGCCGCTGGCGTGACGTTCAAACAACGGCGTAGCTAAAGTGTGCTCAAGATCACGAATGGATCGGGTGATCGCCGATTGCGTGCGAAATAATTTCTCCGCAGCTTCCGATACCGTACCGCGTTCCGCAATCATACAGAAGGCGCGTAGTTGCATGATTTTAATATCATTATCTTCGGCTTTCATTGCGGACATTTCCCTGGTTGCTCTGGCGATCGAAATCACAACATAAATAAAAATCATAGCTCGCGCAATGAAAGGCATTATCCGGCCAGTAAGTGGCATGTCAGGATGAAAAAAACCGCAACAGCAGGAAAGAAAGATGGAAAACACCGCTAAAAAAAGTGCCCTCGTTGTCAGTGCCCATTCTGCCGATTTTGTCTGGCGCGCGGGTGGCGCTATCGCCTTACATGCCGAGCGCGGCTATGACGTCCATGTGGTTTGCCTGTCATTCGGTGAACGGGGCGAGTCCGCCAAACTGTGGCGCAAAGGCAATATGACCGAAGAGATTGTCAAAGCGAATCGCCGCAGCGAAGCACAGTCAGCGGCGGAGATTCTCGGTGCGTCGATTGAGTTTTTCGACCTCGGTGATTACCCGCTGCGTGCCGATAAAGAAACACTTTTTCGTCTGGCTGACGTGTTCCGCAGGATACAGCCGCATTTTGTCCTGACCCATTCTGTTGCTGATCCCTACAACTACGATCATCCGCTGGCTGCCAATCTTACCCAGGAAGCGCGCATCATCGCCCAGGCCGAAGGCTATCGTCCGGGCGAGCCGATCATCGGTGCGCCGCCGGTGTACTGCTTCGAGCCGCACCAACCGGAACAATGCAACTGGAAACCTGATGTCCTGCTGGATATCACTTCGGTATGGGAAAAGAAATACGCGGCGATTCAGTGCATGGCGGGTCAGGAACATCTGTGGGAATACTACACGCGTGTCGCTTTACAGCGCGGTGTGCAGGCGAAACGCAATGTGGGTATCACCTCATCGCGTGTTATCAGCCACGGCGAAGGCTATCAAAGTCTGTTCCCGCGCGTGACGGAGGACCTGTCATGAGCCATGTGAACCAGAAAGGCGTGGTGGTGCGTAATATCGAGCGAGCAGAACCGGAGCTGGTGGCGCAGTTTGCCACTTTTGGGGTGGCGACGGTACATGAGGCGCAGCAGCGTCAGGGATTACTCGATGCACGTATTCGCCCGGTGCAGCAAGGCACGGCCATCGCAGGCAGCGCCGTGACGGTGCTGGTTACCCCCGGCGATAACTGGATGTTCCATGTTGCGGTGGAACAATGCCAGCCAGGAGATGTATTGCTGGTGGCCCCGACTTCAGATTGCCATGACGGCTTCTTTGGAGATTTGCTGGCCACCTCGTTACAGGCGCGCGGTGTGGTGGCGCTGGTGGGCGATATCGGCATTCGCGATAGCCAGACGCTGCGTGAGATGCATTTTCCGGTGTGGTCACGGGCGGTGTACGCGCAGGGTACGGTGAAAGAGACGCTGGGTTCGGTGAATGTGCCGGTGATTTGCGCGGGTCAGTTAGTCAACCCAGGTGATCTGGTGGTGGCGGATGATGATGGCGTGGTGATTGTACCGCGTGCAGACGTCAGGACGGTGGCGCAGGCGGCAGCGCAGCGGGTGGAGATCGAAGAGAGTAAACGCCAGCGTCTGGCGGCGGGAGAACTGGGGCTGGATATTTACCAGATGCGACAAAAACTGGCCGCGAAAGGATTGCGTTACGTCGATTCGCTGGCAGAACTGAAGAGCCTTTGACGATGAAACAGACGCTCATCCCCTGTGTACTGATGCGTGGTGGCACCTCAAAGGCTGCCTGTTTTCTGGCGCAGGATCTGCCCGCCAATCCCGCGTTGCGCGATCGGGTGCTGCTGGCGGTGATGGGATCGCCCGATGCACGGCAAATCGACGGCATCGGCGGGGCCGACCCGCTGACCAGCAAAGTGGCGATCATCTCCCCCTCGACCCGCCCTGATGCGGATGTGGATTATCTGTTTGCGCAGGTGAATGTGGACAAAGCACTGGTCGATTACGGCCAGAACTGCGGCAACATTCTGGCCGCGGTCGCGCCTTTTGCTATCGAAAAAGGGATGGTGGCGGTACAAGGCCCGCAGACCCGGGTACGTATCTTTATGGTCAATACCGGGCAAATCGCCGAGGCGCAACTGCCAACGCCCGATGGCGTGGTGGAGTATGAAGGGGATACGCGCATCGATGGAGTGCCCGGTTACGCGGCCCAGCAGGTCCTGAACTTTGCCGATATCGCCGGTTCCAGCTGCGGCGCATTGCTGCCCACCGGGCAGGCAAGAGACCAGTTTGATGGCGTGGCGGTGACCTGCATCGATAACGGGATGCCGGTGGTCTTGCTGCGCGCTGCCGATCTCGGGCGTACCGGGCTGGAGAGCCGTGAACAGCTCGATAATGATGATGAGTTGAAAGCGCGACTGGAATCAATCCGTTTACAGGCCGGGCCGCGTATGAATCTGGGCGATGTCGCGCAACGTACCGTGCCCAAAATGACTCTGATTGCGGAACCGACCCTGGGCGGGACGCTTTCGACCCGCACTTTTATTCCGCATCGCTGCCATGCCTCCATCGGCGTGCTGGGCGCGGTCAGCGTGGCGACTGCCTGCCTGATTCCCGGTTCGGTGACGGAAGGGATAGCGCAACTGCATCCCGGTGCGGATCAGCGTCTGGCGGTTGAACATCCGAGCGGGGAGTTCAGCGTGATGTTGCAGCGTGACAGTGCAGGGAATATTACCCGGAGTGGCCTGATACGCACCGCACGGTTGTTGTTTATCGGAGCGGTAGCGGTACCGGGTTCACTGTGGCAGGGAGAGACAAATGACTAATATCGCCATCATTGGTTTTGGTGAGGCCGGACGGATTTACGCCCAGGACCTGGCGGCGCAGGGTGCGCAGGTGACGGTCTGGGATAAAAAATTCCTCAGTGGCGAGGCAGATCAACTTAAAGATTTGGCGGGGCAGTGGCGGGTACGTGCCGCGCCCAGCCTGGCGCTGGCACTGGAAGGTGCCACGCTGGTGCTCTCTCTGGTGACAGCCGGGAATGCCTTGCAGGTTGCGCAGCAGGTCGCACCGCTCCTCAGGCAGGGACAAGTGTTACTGGATTTCAATTCAGTCGCGCCTGACACCAAACGGGCGGCGGCGCAGGCGGTGGCCCAGGGCGAGGGAGGCTATCTGGATGTGGCTGTCATGGCCCCGGTGCCGCCCAAACGACTGGGCACGCCGTTATTAATCGGCGGCAGCCAGGCCAGCAGTGCAGCGGCATTGTTAGCCGGGCTTGGCTGTCAGGCGCGCGCCGCCAGCGAGGAGATTGGTACGGTTTCAGCGATCAAAATGTGCCGCAGCGTGATGATCAAAGGTCTGGAGGCGCTGACTACCGAATGTCTGGCTGCCGCTCAACGTTATGGGGTTGAGGAGGCGGTGCTGAATTCGCTGCATGCCAGCTTTCCCTCGCTGGGCTGGAATGATGCGCTACCCGATTATCTTATCAGCCGGGTCGCAGAGCACGGCGTCAGGCGGGCGGAAGAGATGCAGGAGGTGGTGAAGACGTTGCAGGATGTGGGGCTGGACGCGCCGCTCAGCCAGGCCATTTGTCAGGTTCAGGCGGCGTTACCGGCACAGCTCAAAACACATCAGCTGCAATATCAGGACCTGGTGCCATTCAGCTGGCGTGCCGTACTGGCGCGACTAATGAAAAAGCCGTAACACTGTAGCTACCGTCTTGAGCGTCAATCCCCGGTGCGAATAAATTCGCACCCTACAGACGTAGGGTCGGCATTCATGCCGACCAGGCCAATAACCGCACGTTTTCGTAGCGGCGCGATTTATCGCGCAATTCTTCGTGCGTTGCGGGAAAAACCCGCGCAATAAATTGCGCCGCTACAAGTGTGGCTTAGATCAGTACATCAGCGCACCCTCCCTCGCGCAGGAATACCGGTATAGCACTAAGCGGTGCGGCGACGCTGATACGCTGTCCACCCTGATAACGCTGACCATCGCGTGCAATCCATTGTTCACCGGCAGGCAACCAGACGTCCCGTTCACGCTGTCCGGCGTGCAACACCGGCGCGACCAGCAAGTCTTTTCCCAGCAGATACTGATCTTCCACCTGCCAGCTCTCCGCTTGCTGCGGATAGTGATAGAACAACGGACGCATCACCGGATCGCCCAGCTCATGCGCTTCCCGCATCAACTGATCGATATAGGGGCGCAGACGCTCGCGTTGCAGCAGGCAACTTTTCATCAGGGTGAAATTCTCTTCGCCATAGCTCCACACCTCATTCGGCGAGCCGCTGTTACATTGCGCGATGCCATCGCGCCAGGCTTCTGCCGGTTCAATCTGCGGCTCACGATAACCATGCAAACGCATGACCGGGCAGAACACCGCCCACTGGAACCAGCGAATCAATAGCTCATGAAACGCCGGGTCGTGAATATTGCCGCCCTGAAAACCGCCGATATCGGTGGTCCACCACGGAATCCCGGCCATCGCCATATTCAATCCGGCGGTGAACTGGTTACGCAGCGCATGGAATGAGGAGTGGACATCACCGGACCAGGCCAGCACCCCATAACGCTGGCTGCCCGCCCAGGCGCAACGCACCAGATTGACGATCTCCGTTTCACCCTGTTGTTGCAGCCCTTCATAAAATCCGCGGGCAAACAGCTGTGGGTAGATATTGCCCACTTCCTGCACCGGGCCAAGATGGTAGCGATAATTATCAAAATCGTAGGCGCGATACTCGGGTTCCGCCTCATCCAGCCAGAAGGTGCGGATGCCGTGGTCATAGTAATTACGTTTCACCTCCTGCCAGACAAACTCACGCGCAGCGGGGTGGGTCGCATCGAAGAAGGTGGTATTGCCCATAAAATCAAGGTTTACCGACACGCCACGCTCACTGTTAACCAGCAGACCTTTTGACTTCATCAGCCGATAGTTATCGCTGCGACTGTCTACCGTTGGCCACACCGACACCATGGTTTCAATGCCCATCTCCTTCAGTTCCTGCACCATGGCGCGCGGGTCCGGCCAGTCGCGGGCATCAAAGCACCAGGTGCCCTGATTCGGCCAGTGGAAAAAGTCGATAACGATGACCGAGAGCGGCAGCTGTAATCGACGGTATTCGCGGGCCACCTCCAGCACTTCCTGTTGGGTACGGTAGCGTAATTTGCATTGCCAGAAACCGGTGGCAAAGCCTGGCATCAGCGGGGCAGTGCCCGTGGCTCGACCATATTGACGGACAATGGCTGCCGGGGTATCACCTGCCGTGATCCAGTAATCCATCTGGTCGGTCACCTCAGCCTGCCAGCGCGTGCCGTTCTTACCAAAAGTCACTTCACCAATCGCCGGGTTGTGCCACAGCAGGCCATAACCGAGGCTGGAAACCATAAAAGGGACGCTCGCCTGGGAGTTACGTTGTGCCAGTTCCAGTGTGCAGCCTTTCAGGTCGAGACAATCCTGCTGGTATTGCCCCATACCGTAGATTTTTTCTTCCGCGCGCGCTTCGAAACGCACGCTCAGCTGATATTTGCCGCCGGGAATCGGGCGAAAGCTGCGGCCATCCAGTTTCAGGGCGCTGATGTATTTATCCTGGCTTTTCTCGGTCGCGCCGATGCCGACGGTGCTGCGTTGCCGCCAGAATTCTTCCAGCAGCAGTTCCCCATGCTGGTTATAGAAAGCCAGCTGGCCGCGAATGTTCAGGGTGGCAGTGATGTTACCATTGCGCAGGCTGAGTGATTCTGGTTGGCGCTGGATTTCCACCTCGCAAGGTTGGGCGGGTAACAGCGCCCAGTCACTGTCGATCAGATCAGGCTGGCAGGTGGCGCGTACTCGCAGGCTGTTTGCGCCCCAGGGTTCAATAACCAACGTCTGACGATCAAATGTCCAGACAATACGCTGGGATTCGGCGCGTAATTCGCTCATGACTACTCCTGTGGTTGTAAAACGCCAGCGACGGTTGTGGCGGGTTGTGTCGACACTTTGTTCTGGTTGATGCTGCGCATAACGGCATCATTCAGTTTGTAGCCGCGCATCGCCAGCGCGCTAAGTAAGGCCAGCAGGCCGGGGATAACGGAAAATAATGCGACAATGGCGATCATCGCGGAGGATTGCTGATGTGCGGCCTGAGCGACATACCCGCTCAAGCCCAGGGTCCAGCCGACAATGGCACCGCTGATGGCCATCCCCATTTTCAGTACCGCCAGTAAGGTGGAGAACACGGTGCCATCCATACGTTTCCCCTGACGATATTCGCCATAATCCACCACGTCAGACATCATCACCCACATCAGGGTGGTGGTGACCTGGTAGAAACTTGAGACGATAAACGTCATACCGACCAGTAATACCAGGGTGGCAGGGAGAAATACGATGCTGATACTCAGCACGCCACACACGATGGCGCTGAGGGTAAAGGCGGTGATTTTGCTCAAGCGCCGCGTAAGCAATTTTGCCAGCACGCTGCCGACGCTTTTCCCGACAATATGTGCGGCCAGCAACCACATAAACAGGCTGGCATTGCCGAGAAAATAGGTCACGTAGTACATCATGGCGCCCAGACGCACCACACCGAAGGAGATGTTGCAGAACACCAGTAGCGCCACGACGCGCCATTGATCGTTACGCAGCAGGTCACGCAGGTCGGCGAGAAAATGGCCATGGCTGGCGGGAGCATTGACACGCTCACGGGTATTGAGAAAACAGACAAAAAACATCAGTGTCGCCAGCGTCGCCATAATCGACATCGCGGCAAAGTAACCCTCCAGCTTATTACCGCCACCCAGCCAGGTGGCCAGCGGAATCATCAGAAAGGTCGACATCGCCCCACCCAGGGTCGCGAGAAAAAAGCGCCACGACTGCAATGAAATACGCTGCGTATCATCGGCAGTGATAATCGCGCCCATGGAACAATAGGGGATATTGATCGCGGTATACATCAGCATCATCAGGCTATAGGTGACGGCGGCGTAAACCATTTTGCCGCTGAGCGACAGGCTTTCCGGCACGGCATAGATCAACATGCAACTGACGCCAAAAGGCACGGCGAGCATCAGCAACCAGGGGCGGAATTTACCCCAGCGTGAACGGGTGCGGTCGGCCACCATGCCCATTGCCGGATCGATCACTGCGTCGGCAACACGCGCCAGCAGGAACAGGGTGCCGACAAATACCGCAGGCAGACCCACCACATCGGTGTAATAAAAAGTGAGGAAAATAATGACGTTATCGATGGCGATATGGCTGGCCATGTCACCCAGTCCATAACTGATTTTCTCTTTAATCGTTAAGCTTGCTTGCATAAAGATTCCCGCCTGTCTTTGAATCGCTAAGGGTCAATGACACCCTCCCTGGTTCCGACGGTTAGTTATAGGAAGCGAGGGGCGGCGAAACAATTGCGGGATTTGTTTAGAGTTTTATGTTTTTTACTTTATGTGATACGGGTAACAAGAATGACAACAAAAAATTAACATGGCAAAGAATCTGCAATAGCCCGCGGCTTATCAAGGAGTTACCTCAGTCAAACCCGGCATGGCTAAACACCAATAAGCCAGGGCGATTGCGTGATATCTGCATCGAGGGTGGCTTTAAATGTCTCTTTGAACAAAAACCATGCCATCGTGATGTTCTCTTCAGCCCGTTCCGGGTGAACGGTAATAAAATGTTCGCATAGCAGACCAAAAACCATTTCGGGGTCTGGCATGATCAATCGGGTGACCAGCAAATCACTGGCAAACAGTGATTTAAAGAATGCCAGACAGTGGTTTTTATTCGGGCCAGCAACGTCATTCATCAGCAAAAACTGTCCGGTACTGGGGAGGGCATAAAAGTTACGCTCCTCGGCTGTCCAGCGATGGGCTTCGGTTGCCATCACGCTATTTATTCTTTGCTGTAAACGAATTAAAAATGCCGGTCCTGAAAGTTCGTTCATAAATACCGGGCCGGCAAAGCGATTTTTAGCCCAGGCAGCAAAATCCTGTGGGGTTTGCGGTTCACTGTTAACACCCGCCAGACGAATCTCCGCGCTGTTATTGCATGGTGAACACGGATTAACCAACATGAGGTCGATAAATTGTTCCGGGCTGAGCAGCATCGGTGACGCTTTTTCACTGTTCGACAGCGGGCCTGTCCCGGCGGTCAAAATAAGGCTAATGGGGCGATCAGGAAGGGAAGATATTCCCGGCCTGATTATCACAAACTGATTCGCCTGACGTGCCTGCTGCCAGTAATTTAAGGTGCCATTAAGATGTTTTCTGAACTCCCTGGCATAGGTTTGCATTTGCTTCACCTGCCATAAGTGTTCAGGCAATGATAAGAACCGGTCTGGCACACGATAGTCATCAGGAAACTGTCTTGTCAGCACATTGAGCTGATTGATCGCACGTTGCCAGTCGCGGTATTTGATCGCAGAAGGGCGCAGGTCAAAACGGTATTTCCAGGGTTGGCTGAAGAATTCCGGCGTGACATAAGGTTGTGCGTCGTAATAGCTGAGGAAATGATTTATCGCCAGATGATCCTGATGTAGTTGTGTTGACTCAACTTCAGACGGTAGCAGCCGATGTCCGGGTGACATTAACCACATGATGGCATCAATCGTGCGCTTCAGGTAAGTCATGCTGACTTCAAGCCAGGTCGTTAAAGCCGGTGTTCTGTTGAGCGACAGGAAGGGGTCCTGAGTCAGCAAAAGATTGAGGGCGTTAAAAAGGGCCTGTTTATCCCTCAGTTTTTTCAAGGTGCGGTTACAGATACTTTCATCATAAAGATCGTCCTCCCGCCAGGAAAAAATAGCCCAGTTTTGGTCATTCAGCTCCACTTCATTACCGGTACGTTTTTGCAGTTCGTCTTTGAGCGAGCGGCCGTGGCGCTTCAGATGAACTTCGATGTCAATCAATCCATCAGGGATCGCGACAGAACGGAACGGAATTCCCATCGTGATGTTACTTAACAGGCGAATATGTTCGCGTCGGGATGTCTGTCCACGGAGTAATGCAGATCTTTTTTGTTGCTGCTGTTGTTCGTTTAAAAGCGGCGTGAATGTCGGCAGCAATTTATCCTGCTCATGTGCCAGAAAACTTTCGATGGTGGAATTGAATAACGATGCTGAAGAATGCTGGTCAGGGGCGTGAATCCGGTATGGCCAATCATTGAACCCGTCAGGGAGTCGTAATAACTCACCCTTTGCATCGATAATGTGGAAGCTGGCTTTTTGATAATTATCCTCGCTGAAAATAAACACCATATTCCCGTTATGAAATTGCAGCATGTAGGGGGTTAATTGTGACGAGGGGGTGGTTTGCGTGGTGTCATGCTGCAAATATGACACAGGAGAGAAAGTCCCGTTGTGAATAAGTTGAGCGGCGACTTGCTTATTGGTCCGACGCCAGAGCGAAGTTGTATTTCGACTCTTTTGCTGCCAGGCAGCAGGAACGGATTGAGAAAAGAATCTGTGTGACGGTTGTTGCCCGGAACGCAGCGCAGCGACATCATCCTGGAGCGTTTCCCGCAAGCTGAGTGATGCCCAGATTTTGGTATGAGCAGAGTGGACGGTCAGAGGATAAAAAACGTCCCGGTTTGCTGCCAGGCTGGCATAAAGGATCGGGTTCCTGGCATGACTGAACCCGAGATAATAAGTGTCACTCATCGGATCCCACCAGACTCCACGGAATCCCTGTTGCGGGAGTTCATTGGCAGGGACAGTTGGGTTAATTGCTCTGCGGGTTATTAATGTCATCGCATCGGCGGGCCAGTCAGTATAATTACCCAGCACGCGGATAATGGCTTGCCTGAAATGATCGACTGATGAGAGACGCTTCGGCTTCAGCAAATTGCGCGTTTTCCACTGACTGACCTCTGGATGTGCTGCCAGTGCATTAATACGTTCCGACTGTAACTGTTCCAGCGGATCAATATCCACATCATAGAATGGCAGGTGTTGGCGCAGCCATTGTTCAATCAGATTTTTTTGCCTGACAAAATCGGTTTCATTTTTCGCCTGGCTGATTTGTTGTAACTGATTACGTGCTGCTGCGGTCATCCAGTTGGAAAAGGTGGTCACCGTGCTTTCATCATCGCGATAACCGGCCTGAGCGGTGACCTTGCTGTGCTTAAGGGTAAAATGGCCTGTTCCCTCAGAGGCGAAACAAATCGCGGTTAATGTTTCATCCGTCAGTGACGTCGGTTTTTGCCGAACTATTCCGGTAGTGGCAAGCGGTAAACCATAGGGGAAGATCAGACCTTCATCCTGATGCAAAATATCAAAACCCACCCCAGCTACTGACACAGTCTGACGGTTGTTTTTCCTTGTGGAAAGATACCAGGTAAATTGTAACTTGCCCTGATTACGGGCCTGTTTAAAGCGTTGATCGAGATGGTTGGGCAGGGTGAAGTTTAGTAATCGATGGTGACTTTGCACTGCGCTTACAGCCAGAGAGAGTAATTGCTGGTGCTGTGCAGGGGATAGGTCATCGAAGCTGAGGTCGGTGACAAATACTGCCAGCTGCTGGCTGTCATTGATGCAGGCGCGCAGATGTGTCTGCATCTTAGCTGCATGTTCGAGACAACCAGCCAGGTAACTCAGGGCGTCTTCCGCAGCGTGACGACCTGGTACATTCAGTAAACCTATCTGGCGTGGCGAAGGAATCAGACCGGCATCATGCAGAGCAAGACTGGCAAGTTTCAGCAGCTTTTGCTGACTGTTATCGTTAAGTTGCAGCTGGTGGGCAATGACCGCCCCAAGACAGAGTTGTTGTGGCAAAGCATCTTTTAATGTTGCCTCAGCCAGACAGCGATCGACGTGGGTTAACATGTTGGTAAAAGCGAGTTGATGGCGAATAGCTGCCGTCATATAACGCCGGAGGGCCAGGGACGACAAACCCTGGCCGATGTTAAGTATTTGCTGGTAACGCCGCGTGGCATCAACAGTCAGCGTGTTGATAAAGTCTTTATCAGTGAGATTTTTCAGCGTTATTAATGGACCGTTCAGAACGGTTTGTATTTGGCGGAACGTAAAGTCATATAAATCAGGAGCAGCAGGCCAGCATATGCCAAATATGTCACTTAATAGCCGAAGGGTACGGTCCGCATCCAGTGTCACCTCGTCAGGTAAATAACGTTGCAAGACGGTTAACTGGTCTGTCAATAGTGTGCCATTGTCATTAATCAGCGTATTGATCATCAGCAGGGCATCATTGCGATCCACTTCGTTTGTTGAAGGGGTGAAAAAGATGTAGCCAGAGATACGATCATGAAAAGGTAAAGATGAAAAATAGACAAAGTTTTGCAGAACTGAGGCTAAATTCAGTTGGTATAACTGGGTCATATTCTGCGCGAGTTGCGGCTGTTGGTGCATATATGGTGCAGTGATAGCGTTTATCAGAGCGGGCTCTCCTGCATCCGGCAAAGCATAAAAAGGATGATCACGGTAAACCTGCCGCCGGGAACGATGATGCGCTTCGGAAATGAAATCATTAGTGAGAAAAGTAAACCAACGCCCCTCATCCAGCTGGTAATACTGACTAAACAGCAGATGCGGGTAAGAACGACAACATTCACGCATCGCTTCTTTTACCAAAGAAATAAATACCGGATTGATGACGCTATTAATGATAATTTTTAACCCACCCGTTAAAGTGGTAGCACGGAGTTCCTGCTGCCAACCCGCCTTTACTTTGTTCGTTACTTCAGACAGCCAGGGTTTAAGGTTCTGACTCCGCATCTGCGGTGACAAATATTCCTGAATAGCAGAAAGCCAGTCATTCTGTGCCTGGACGCTTAACCATTCATCAACAGCATAATGAGACAGCACTTTGGCACTGTATTCGATACGTGCGAAAGATTGATAGATGTGTGCTATGTCATTCTCTAAGCGGAAGTCGGTTCTGATAAACTCTGCCAGAGAGGGCAACACGGCATCGGGATGAAGGTGGCTATATTCACTGCTGCGACGACGGAAAGTTTCGATATCCGGGCTGAACAGCGCAATAGCCGCAGGCTGGGTATGTATTTGTTGTTCAATATAATGGGTGAGGTGGTTGATAATTGCGCGGTGGAATTTATCCTGTATCGATGAGTGAGTGGCGTATAATGTTGCTTTATCGAGAAGGTATTTTATATTCTCCAGAATCTTATCATGTGTATCCCTTTTGACCTTACCTGTTTTTTTTATGCTTTGTAATAATAGTTCAGCGTTTTCACTCATCAGAATGTGTTTGAGGGTGAAAAGGTAGTTAAACTCAAACGCCTGAATATTGCTGTCAAGAATATTGTTTATTGCTTTTTTGGCCTGACCAAGCAGCAGATTCTGATCGGAAGTTGTCAGGCGTCCAGGGATAACGTTTGCCTGGTTGATGTTTTCACTCAGGTAATCAAACAACATTTCGGCACTTAAGGCAGTACGATTGGGACTAAGATTATAATAATCATCCAGTTCTATGATTTTACCGACATAACTCCAGACGGGAATGATAAAACTCATAAAGCAGAACATCGCCATTTTGTCATAGTCATGGAAAAGCTTCCATCCGCCACTTTCGGCGGAATCAATAACAACCTGGACTTCAGGTTTTTTGAGCGTTGCGAAGAAGATTTTTTGATACAAATCAGGGGCATTAGCATGGATATCAAAAATATTTGCTGTTGAATTTAAAGCAAGATAGTCCGCCGAGTGACAGGTGATATTCATTTTCTCGGGGGTGGCAAGTAAATGGCTTTCATTTTCTAATAATTCCTTTGCCTGTGGTTTTATCCATGGATAGAAAACATGATGTTTTAGATTAGACGCAAGTGTCCTGATTTCTTTTTTTGCCATCCCAGCCCCCCAGGGGAATAAGAAGGTTTTGCTGTTTTTAAAGCCAAAGATAGGGAATAAAATCTCTGAGGGTTTTCCGGCCAGTCCTGTTAAAGTGGTGGCAATTTTGTTGTAAGTTACTTTCAGCTCCGCATCAATGTTGGTAAGTTCATTAGCAATCTCTCTAATCGTCTTTTCGAGTGCTGAAGATTGCTCCCGGCTTGCCTGGTGTAGGCTATCTCTTAACAATTCAAGGTGTAATTTCTTATTCATTTTTTGAATGAATACTTTTTTGATTGAAACTTCCAGCCCTTTCAGGGTTTTTATCATTGAAGACATCAGATAGACATCTGATGCGCAGATCATTCCCTGGAAAAGCGATTCCAGCACAGACGTCAGGACAACATCCTCTTTCTTTATGATCAAATCATCAAGTAATTCAAGGCAGTTATAACCGGGAAGTTTTTCAACAAAAAGCTGCCAGTTACCTTTTTCCATATCACGTTCTCTTTCCGTTGCCGTGGTGTTATTTATCCTTTCCCTTTCATAGTCAAGAAATTCTATTCGGGCCTCGATAACCTCTTTTTGCAAAGAGGTTATCGCCTGAGCAGAACGCCCTAATTTTTCCTCGGTAAAAAATGCAACGATTTTTTTGGGTGGTCTGGTGAACTCACACCATTTCACTTTGGTATAAAGAGCGCGTTCATCGATAAATTCCCGTGCTTTTTCAGGAGGACTAAGCCATGACTCCTTAAAATCCGGTTCTGCATCACAAGGGTCCCAAAAGGGTTTTCCATCGTGGAATACAAAATGTGCCTCAAGAAATTCATTAGATAAGCCGATGATTTCTTCGGTTTTATTAATTGCCAGGCGTATGATAGGGAGCTGTCGGTTTATGCGGCTGGCTTCAATATTGATGGCGAAAAAACGCTTTTCTTTTGTCTGAGTATGGGTTGCACAAAATATTTTACCTTTTTCACTGTGTTTTCTTAGGTTATAGGCAACTTTTAATACCGTGTTAGCATCAAACCTGAACGATTTTGGCATAAACATATAGCGAAAGAGCTGAATGCGCTTATTTTCAAGCCTGACCGTACTAATCTCGACCAAAGAACTATTGAGGAAATTCTTTTCATCAGTGGATAAAATATCAAACGCCATAGAGACAATCGGCTTGTATAAATCCATATGCTTATTATGTGTGCGCAGATAAATTGTTTCATACTTACTCTTTAGCTCGTCTCGTTTGGGGTAAGACTTAAGCACAAATGCGGAAGTGTCATCTGAAATATAGTTGCGCAAGGCTTCAGGGATAAGGTGCGGTAAACGTTCCCACAGTATATATAGGCCATCAGGGAAACTACGAATGACATCACGTAAATTTTTGCAGCCACGCAGATACTCGTAATAGGGATCTCTGTGCGGTGGTAAATGAATTCTGAGACTTTCACTGTCGAAATCAATCGGCAGCGCAACATTAATTCCTTTGTCCTGATAAGCGGACTCAATGATATCATTAAATGTCAGAAATATAAGCCTTTCCAGTTCGACATCTTTTTCATGATAAGCAATGAATTCCTGATTAATGTTACTGGTGAAGTTTTCAAATAACTCTCTCAGTGGGGCTATTTTTGAAATGTTATCGTAGAATTTCCTCCGGCGCAGATAGAATCCATCCAGCTTTCCTTCACTAAGAGCGGTGTCAAAATCTTCATGCCTGACATATTTATTATCAGAATATTGTTTCCCCAGATAATTCCAGTAATAATATATTTCTTTTGAAACGATTGCCAGATCGGATTTATTATGATTTTCAAATTGTATCAGATCGGGTGCGCACACTAATATGATGAAATCGCTCAGCTTCTCAGTTTTGGATAAATCGATTGTACCGAAGGCTTTAACCAGACTCTTTGATATAAACTGTCGAAGTTGTTTCAGGGCGTCATGGATTGTCTCCTGGTTTACTTTGCCAATATTTTTTAGCCAGATTTGGTTAACCTCTACCGAGGTGGAAAAAATGAGATCGTTGATATCAAAAATACGCTTTTCACCCGGGCGGGTTAACAGCACAGAGAGAATGTGCGTCATTAGCACTGACATTTCAGTACGGTCGGTTGAGCTAAAAGACTGAATATTCCACTTCTTAAGTAACGCGTCGGTATGCCTGATATTCAGATCGCAATGCTCATCGAAAAAGTAATGGCAAAATTTATTGACCAGTCGTAGCCCTGTCTCATCAGACTGCATCATTTCCTTCATATCACTAACGATATCATAACAGGTACGATTCCCTCCAACAGTCCTGACCAGCCCAAGGCTAATAAATTTATCTCCAGAGGAGACGTCATGGGTAATATTGGTATTGTTGTGGTGAGTTTCGCCAGGATATTCATTAACAGCATAATCTACCTCCTGGGAGGGAAATATATAGCGATAAATTATCACGCCACCCGTCAGGCTGAGAAGAGTCAGGGCAGTTAAGCTTTTTCCATAGGACTGCGGCTGTTGCATCAACGTGACCACTGTAGCCCCAACCATAAGTGGCGTGTTTGCGTTGGTCAGGCTGGATGAAGAGACACTGTTCTGTTTTGCGTTATATTTCTCATCGTAAACTTTCCAGGGGAGCAGGTTATGCAGGGAAGGCATTTTTTGCTGAACGGCCTGCTTCTTAATATGATGGCCCATCATCTCTTCGCGTATTTGCCGGGCAATATTGTTTGTCCGATGCGGGAAGAGTGTGGCCACCGGATTGAAACTATCAATCGCCTGAATGAAGCGGCCAACTCCGGGATATATTTGCGAGATTGCAGCAATCAGTACCGATTTAATGCCCTGATTAATGACAGGAAGAGTGATTAATTGAGCGGGTATAAATGCTGAGAAAAAATTCAGCAACACCTTATCACGGGGGACAGCAGAAAATGGACTACCGGCTGGTGCTCCTGGCTTTCCCAGCGCACCCCCACGCTCCAGCGTCGCGACTAATTTTGCAAAAACAGCCAGATTCACCGGAGCAGGTTGTCCCTGCTCAAGCCCTGAGAGCATGAGAAACTTCTCAACACAATGGCTTTCTCCGCAATAGAGTTTTTTGAGCAAAGTGTTAACCTCGGGTTGTTTCATTATCTTCAGGGCGATATCAATATAGATATGATGTCGGTAGGGGAAATCATCATTACGAAAATAATCTGCATCTAATTCTGCTTCTGGTGTGATGTATTCCAGCAACGGATTCAGATAGGTATATATTTTCTGCGAAAAGGGCTGGCAAGGAACATTGGTGATTTTTCTGATTGTTTCCATCACAAAATTGCAACGGGATACGGTTTGAGTAAATATGGAGTGATTACCAATGAGCGTTTCAGTATGGATGTCATTTTTCATGGTAAATTTCCTTACTTGTAATGCATTCCAGAGCAAGAATGAGACAGGCAAAATGAATTAATATGTTATGCCAGACCACAACGACGTTACATGTCAGACACCAATCAGATAAGGAGGAACGGTACAGTCTACGTTCGCCGTTATCTCAAAGGTCTCCTTAAATAAAAACCATGCCGTAGAAAAATCTTCCCCCGCACGTTCAGGGTGCTGACGGGTAAAATCATCACACAATAATCCAAAGACTATCTCAGGATCAGGCATAATTAATCGAATAACGAGGATGTCACTGGAAAACAATGCATTAAAAAAATCCATATGAAAACGTTTGTTATTGGCGGAGAAGTCAGAAGTTCGCAAAAAACGCGTGGTTTCTGGTGAAGTATAGAATTTACGCTCTTCTTCATGCCATTCCTTTTCTTCCGTATCTATCACATCATTAATTCTGTTCTGCAAGCGATACATAAACCCACAACCTGAAAGCTCAATCATGAAAATTGGTGCTGAAAATCGATTTTTGGCCCATGTGGTAAATTCCCTGGCGGTATGTGGCTCGTTATGAATACCAGCAAGGTGTTCTCTGGTGGTGCTTTGATCAGCTGGAGTCGTGTCGGCGAGTAATAAGTCAGCACTTTGCTCCGGCGCGAAGAGCATAGCTGGAGATGTTCCGCCGTTACGCGGATTGCCAATACCGGCAGAGAGTATCAGACGCACAGGGCGATTATGAGCTGCCGAGGTCAGTGATAATCCCTGAGAAGACGCTGCCGGGCGGATTAACATTAACTGGTCGGCCTGATGTGCGGTGCGCCAGTAACGTAAGGTCCCATTAATGTTATGCTGAAAAAGTTGTGCGTATTTGGCAATCTTCGCCTTTTTCCATGACTGTTCAGATAAATTCAAAAACCTGTCAATGGCTCGATTGTCATTAGTAAAAACAGTGGTGATAAGCAGCAACTGGTCAAAGGCCTGCTGCCATTGTTGATAATCGTAGGACACCCAGTTTTGGTCGACCTGGTGCTGCCAGGTTTGCAGGAAAACGTTGGGTGTGATAAAGGGATGCTCGTTATAGTGAGCGAAAAATTGATTGAGTGCCAGACGGTTTTGATATAATCGTGTCACCTGTTCTGGAGATGAAGAAAATTTGTTGGCAGGGGATTTAAACCATTCAATTGCTGTAATGACTTTCGACAGAATGTCTGCCCCTTTTTTTACCCAGCCGAAAGAATTAACATGAGGAAATTTCTGAACCAGAATGTTTTTTTTAAGATAGAAGTCAAGAGCATAAAAGATTTTTCTTTTTTTACGTAAGTTATTTAATGTGGCGTTGCAAATCATTTCATTGTGAAGATCCGCATCACGCCAGGAAAATATATCCCAGGTTTCATCATTAAGCGGGTTGTTCTCGCCTGAGCGTTTTTGCAACTCGGTATTCAGACTGGTACCGGCGGCTCTCATAAAGTGATTCAGATCTGTTAGTAGAGTTGTGCTGAAACCCAGTTTAAACGGAATGCCCGCTGTATAATTACTGAGAGTATGGATGTATGCCAAATGTGATTTTTGCTCGCTCAGCCATGAAGAGATTATATCCTGCTGTTCGGTGGCATTGAGCAGTGGAAAAAATTCAGGTAGTGGTTTGTTTTTCTCCTGTGCAAGGAAAAATTCCATTCCTGCACTGAATAATTTTTTTGAAGATGTCATACCTGATGGTTTCATGTCCTGTGGCCAGTCAATCAGCGCAGTCGGGAAGGGTTGAACTATTCCTTCAGGATTTAAAATGCCATAGTTTACTTTCTGGTAACTATTTTCGTTAAAGATAAAGACAAATTCGCCATTGTGATATTGCAATATGTAAGGCGTTAACTTTACCGAAGGTGTATTTGAACGCTGTTGTATTAAATATGAAGCAGGGGATAACACCCCCCGACCAATCATGTTACGCGCGACCTGAGTCTCCATCAGTTGCCAGTCAGACATAGGATTGCCAGAATGCTTTAAGCATGCAGCGGGAACCGTGTTTTCAAAAAAAAGCACGGCAGAAATTTCGCCACGCCGTAAAGCAGCTATGTCTTCACCTAATGTCTCTTGCAGGCTCAATGCTGCCCAGATGCGGGCATGGGCGGCATGGTTAGTCAAAACGAATAAAACTTCACGGTCTTCCGCCAGGCTGACATAAAGTATTCTTTCATTTTCATTGATGAACCCCAGATAGCAGGCAAGGCTCATGGGATCCCACCATATTCCCCTGAAACCCGTCATAGGCAGTGCGTCAGGTTTAAGGGGATTCCTTATTTCAGGAGGATTACGTAAGTATGAAGCGTCGTCTGGCCAATCTGTAAATCTTCCCATGACTGCCGCAATCGCCTCTTCAACCCAGGTGACAGATGAACGGTTTGTCGGATTAGGACGTTGACGCGTTTTCCACTGCTGAATATCGGGATGTTTTGCTAAAGAAATAATACGTTCTGAATTTATTTTATCGATAAATGGAACGTCAACTTTATTGAAGGGTAAATGGCGTTTGAGCCATGTCTGGGTCTGCTCTTTTGTGGCATTAAAATCTTCTTCGCTGGCGACTGTTGCCAGTTGATGTAAGTGAACACGTATCTCAGATTCTACATGACTTGCCCATTCAGATATAAAACTTTCATTATATTGATAGTGATGTGCTGGTGGAGTCTGGCTGAAAGAATTAAAGGGAATGGCACGTTTGGCATCTTTACCAAAGCAAAGTCGGGTTAATGTTTCATTTGTCAATTTTTGCGGTACGGGGTGAAATGATCCGCAAAGAGGTAAAGGAAGGGTGAAGGGAAACACTAAGCCTTCATTCTGGCTAACAATATCAAACCCAATGCCAGCTACCGTAACGTCCTGAGTCTTGTGGGGGACATGGGTAACATACCAGGTAAAGGTAAGGTCTCCACGGGAGTGAGCCTGGCGTAATTTACGATCCATTCTTTCAGGTATAACGAGTGTGAACAATTGCTGTATGCTTTGTATTGCTGTCATTGCCTGGTTGAGTAATTTAAGGTGTGGTTCAGTGGTCCGATTATGAAAATTTAATTCAGATAAAAAATTGGTCAGATTCTGAGTCTCAACGATACAATTTATTAAAAGCGTTTGTATATTACCTGCATATTGCATGCAGGAAGCCAGAGTCGTCAGGGTATCTTCACCGTAATGGCTACCAGACATGCTCAATAATGCGAGTTGGCGTAATGCCGATTCAGTATAGGGGATAATCCCCGCATCACGTATGGCAATACTAAAAAGCTCCAGCAAATCGTCCAGTTGAGTAATTCTGACCTGAAGATGATAGGCCACGATCCCACCCAGGCATAATTGCTGAATTGAAAGCTCACTCAATATATCGCTGGAGATAACAGTACTCATCTCCGAAAATGACGAGGAGAATGCTAAGAGGTCACGTACCTCTGCCTTGATATAACGACGAATAGCCTGGGTTAAAATGTCGACATCTTTTTCAATAAGTTGCTGGTAACGACGGCTAAAGTCTAGTGATTGTTCTGTAATAAATGCTTCATCAGATAAATGCTTAAGCGTTACCCAATTAGCATTCATCACAGATTGTAATTCATAAAAGACAAACTGATACAGTTCAGGTGCAGTTGGATGCGCTATTTTGAAAATATCGCTTAAAAGTTGTAATACACGATCTGCAGTTGCTATTTTCTCCATTGGAAGATAGCGTAGAATAATCTTTAATGTGGCAGGGTTTAGCATTCCATTGTCGTCAATGACGTTATTGATAAATGTGGCAGCATCAGTGCTGCTGATTGTCTCCGGTGTAAGGAGCGTGAACACATGTCCATATAACTGTTCATGATAGGGGCGTGACGAAAAATTGATGAGATTTTGCACCAGGTTGCTCAGGGAAGAGTGGTATAAGTGTGTATCATTTTGATGGAGTTGTGGTTTCAGTAATTTAACGGGTTCAATGATTGATTCTATCAGCGAACGCTGTTTGACATCGGGTAGCGGATAAAACGGGTGTTCCCGGAATATCTGGCGCCGGGAGCGTCGGTGAGTTTCAGAGATGAAATCATTGGTTAAAAATGTAAACCAGCTCCCTTCATCCGAAAGATAAAACTGGCAAAATAAAAGGGATTTATGAATATTGCAGCATTCGCGGAACGCTATGCTGGTCAGAGAGATAAACTCAGATTTTACCACATCCCCAACAATAATATCTGCCCCTGCCGAATTCAACGTGTTATGCTGTTCCTTCTGCCAGGCGTCGATTAAACGTTTTGTCACATCCGCAAGAAATGGTTTTAAATCCTGCAAGTGCATCTCAGGTGATAAATACTCCATTAAGGCTTCCATCCAGCTATTCTGCGCAGCAGTCCCGGACCATTCATCAATATTATAATCAGCCAATACTTTAATGCTATATTCTATTCGTGCATACTGTTGATAAATGTATTTAATTTTTTCTCCGAGATAAAACTCTGTTCTGATGTATTCTGCAGGGGTTGTCATTGATTCATCTGGGTGCAGGCGTTGATACTGAATGCAACGTTGACGAAATGTTTTCAGGTTTGGACAAAACAGGGTGATGGCCGAAGGTTTATCTGCGATTGATTGCTCAATATAGCTGGATAGATATTCTATCACTGAGATATGAAATCTTTCCTGAATAGATGAACGTGTCGCATATAAAGTGATCCTTTGCAGATTGTAGTTGATGTTTTGTTGTATTTCACGCTTTGCAGCTTCTTTGTCGTGATCGTCGTTACCGGTAATTCGCAGTAATAAGTTGGTATCCCCCTCTAATAAAAGATATCTCAGCATATAAAGATAGTTAAATTCAAATGCTTGTATATTGCTTTTAAGCGTCTGATTAATTGTCTCAATCGCCTGATTGATCAGTAGATTTTGTTCATTTGTCAGTGTGAGATTAGGGACGGGCCCTTTTTTATGAAGATTATTTTTAAAGTGTTGGTAGAAAAAATTCGCATTGAGTTCAGTCCTGTTGGCATTGAGTTGGTAATGGTTTTCTAGCTCAAGGATTCGGCCAACATAACTCCAGACGGGAATGGCAAAAGACCTGAAACAAAACATCGCCATTTTGTCATAATCATATTGAATGTCCCAGCCACCTTGCTTAGCTGTAGTAATGATTTCATCCGTATCCACAGAGTGCAACGATGAAAAAAATATTTCTTTATAAAGAGCAGGATCTTTAAGATGAATGTCAAATATATTAGTTGTGGAGTTTTGGTTGTGTTTTATATCTGTATAACAAGTCAGATTGGTTGTTGGGGGCATAGGTGGAGAATAGTTTTCTCCCTCAAGAACATCTTCAGCACGAGGTGCCTCCCAGCGCTGAAAAGGCAGTGACTTTAGATCAGAATTTACTTGTTTGAGTTTTTTCTTTGCCAGACCAAGCAAACTCATGGAAATAGTTGAAGCCGCAGTTTCAGCACTACGGATATTAAAAATGGGGAATATGATGGTGGAAGGCACTCCCGCTAATGAGATCAATGCGGTGCTAAGTTTATTCTGTGTCTCTTTTATCACTGTGTCCAGGCGGACTAACTCGGCTTCATAGGAGGATATACTTTGCTCAACCTCTGATGGATAACGTTGTTGACTGGTCTGAGGCAGGTTATAGGAAGATTTAATCTTTTCCTTTAATAACTTCAGTTGATGTCTTTTCTTCCATTTCAGCATGAATATACCATGAACCGCTTTGCTCAATGTCTTCGTTGACCTTATAAGACCAGAAGGCATAAAAGAATCTGAGGCGCAGATCATCGCCTGCAAAAAATTTTCTGTCCTTGATGTATAAACGTTATCCTCATGGTTAATAATTAAATCGTTCATCAGGTCAATACAGGATATGCCAGGTATATTCTCTTTAATAATTCCCCAGGTTCCTTTTCTCTTGTCCTTCTCACTTTCTGTTTCCTCTGCCGTTTCAATTTTTTCTTTCTGCTCAGCTAAAAATGCTTTCCTGTTTTCCATCGCTTCTTTTTTTATCAGAGGCAAAGCAGACGTGGCAAAGCCGAGTTCTTTTTCTGTAAAAAAAACCACAATATAGTCTGAGGGTCGGGTAAGTTGACACCAGTTTGTCGTGAGCCTTTGATAGCGTTCGCTGATAAACTCCCATGCTTTTTCTGGCGGGCTGGATATTGATGTTTCATATTCTTTAATTTTATCACACGGGTCCCAAAATGATTTTTTATCGAGAAATACGTAGTGCTCATCGAGAAATTTATCACCCAGGCCAGCAATTTCTTCGGTTTTGTTAATGGGCAGACGGACCACAGGTAATTGCCTATGAACCCGACTGGCTTCAATATTCAGGGAATAAATTCGTTTTTCCTTAGTGCGCGTATGAACCGCAGAAAATAACAGGCCTTTCTCACAGTGAGGCCGGGTGTTGTAACGGAGTCTTTTCGCGACATTTGGAGCCAGTCTTAATGGCTTAGGCATGAATATAGAACGAATCAGTTTAAATCGTCTATTCTCAGTTTTGATTAAAAATAATTTAACCTCTTCGTTGTTAATAAATTCATCTTCACTGCTTGTAATCATTTTCAATGCAAGGTCGATGATTGCTTCATACAACATCAGATGCTCATCGTTTCTTTCTTGTGATATGATGTCGTATTTTGCTTTCGAATCATTACGTGTTGGATGCGGTCTGAGAGTAAATGCAGATGTACCTGTTGCCAGGTAACTCCGAAATGTCATTGGGACCATATTGGGCATCAGGTTATGCAATTCTTTTATGCCATCATCAAAACTGCGTAAAACATCACGTAGGTTTTTACATTTATATAAATAATCAAAGGCCAGACCTTTGAATGGTGGAAGGTGAATTTGTAAACTCGCCCTGTCAAATTTTAAGGGCTTAAAAATATCAATGCCATAGGGTCTGAAATCATCTTCAAGAACATCATCGAACGTTACAATAGGTAAGCGCTCAAGCTCTACATCCTTTTCATGATAAGCAAAGAATTCATTATTTATGTCTCTGGTGAAATTCTCAAATCTGGAGAATTCAGAAGGAAGTGATAAATTTTTAACATAAAATCTAATCCTGGCCTGATAATATGAAGTTATCTCACCTTCAATCAATGCGTTCTTTGTGTCTTCATTGCGCAAATATCTGTTTTTGAAATAATTCAGCCCCATATATATCCAGTAATAATAAATTTTCTTTGATGCTACTTTTTCATCACCTAATCCCTGGTTTTGCAGTTGCATAAAATCCGGTGTACTTTGCATTAAAATAAAGTTTTGCAGCTTCTTTAATTTGCCTAAATCGACAATGCCTAACGACTTGACTAATGTTCTCGAAATTACCAGCCGAATGATGTTTAAAGCATCGGTGATGGTGTTGTGTTGAATCTTATCTGCATTTTTATGCCAGATGATATTAAATTTTATGCGACTAATAGTGATGATTTTATTTAAGTCAATGCTTTTAATTTTTACTGTGGGTGTGATAAGAACTGAAAATATATAGGTCAAAAACATATTCATCTCATCTCTGTCCTGATGAGTAAACTCCGTCACATTCCAGTTTTTAAGCAATGTCTCCGCGTTATTTATAATTATATCGTTATGTCCATCGAATATAAAATCGCTAAACTCCTCCACGAGTCTTACACCCGACTGATCTGAATGAAGCAGTGTTCTTACTTTGTTCGTGATGTTATAGCATGAACTGTTAAATCTTACCGGGTCAAGCAAATTAAATGAGGAAGGTTGTTCACCCTGCCAGACGTGGTGTTCAATTTCCGCATTATTATCAACAACATTTTCTGCTATGGTCGATGAGGAATAATAACGATATGTGGCATAGGCCCCTCCTAATGTTACCGCTGTTATACCTGTTATTATTGCTGGCGTTCTTTGTGGCCGCTGAACCAGTATGCCTGCGCCAGCGCTCATGATACCGAGTAGTGGCGTGGTTACCGTTGTCGAACTGGCTGATACGGGTGGTTTCGCGATGTTCTTTTTCAGTATATTCGGTGCTGCAGTTGAAAAAAGTCTTTTCAGGTAAGCCATTCCTTCGCGAAACTGAACGTGTTTTACATGATATTGCGAGGTCTCCTCGCGTAATAGCTGATTGACATCGAGAGTTCTCTGCGGGAATAACGATAACAGAGGATTGAAATTATCAATCATATTAATCACTCCGCCGATACCTGGCGACAGGCGTGTAATTGCCGATATCAACAGAGACTTAACGCCTTCATTAATTTCCGCTACGGTGATGATTTTGGCTGAAATAAACGCAGAAAAGAAATTCAATAAAACCATATTGCGCGGAATGGAGGCAAAAGGACTGTCTGTCGGCGGTCCGGCCTTTCCCAGCGCACCGCCTTTCTCCAGTATAGCGACCAGCTGCACAAAAATATCCTGATTCACTTCACGCGGTATTGCCCATGCGACTCCCGTTAATTCGAGAAACCTGGTGACTGGATGAGCTTCCTGCTCATATAACTTCGCCAGTAACTTTTTATTTTCTGGCTTCTTCATAATGTTAATCGCCAGAGAGAGATAAATATGATGCTGGTATGGATAATCACTATTAAGAAAATACTCAGTTTTTCTTTCCACGGTTGGTGACACACCAGTGATCAGCGGATGCAGACGGCAGTATATCGCCTGCGAAAAAGGCAGGCAGGGCACATTGGTGATCTTTTTGACGTTTTCCAATACCCGATTACAGGTTGAGAGGGTTCTCATAAATAACGAGTGATTACACGAAATATCAACGGATTGAATAACAGGCTTCATTTATAAATTTCCATATTTCTAAACGTATCCTTCAGGCCCGCATGAATAACAGGGGCCGCGTTATTCAATTATTGTAGTCGCACAATTTATAAACGCACAAAAGTCAGTGAAAGGGGTTTCGGGGAGAAGATGAGAATTGAGATGCAATCAGAGGCCATTGCGGCCTCGTCAGTATATAAAAGCCAATGAGGTTATTCGCTGGTCAGGGCTGTTACCGGGTCCATACGCGCGGCTTTACGTGCCGGCAGGTAACCAAAAATCATCCCGATGACGGTGGAACAGATAAAGGCGGTGGCTGCGGATTCCCATGAGTAGATGGCCGTCAATAAGCCGCCAGCGAGCAGGCTGACAAGTGGACCGATCGCGAGGGAAAGTCCGACACCTAACACCCCTCCAACCAGGCATACCAGCACCGCTTCGATCATAAATTGCTGCATAATGTCACCCCGTCGGGCACCAACGGCCATGCGCACGCCGATTTCATGCATCCTCTCGGTCACGGACACCAGCATGATATTCATCACGCCAATGCTGCCAATGGTCAGCGCGATAGCCGCCACCATCAAAATCAGCAGTGTCAGCGTGGCGGCGGCATTTTCGATTGCCTGGCGATACTTATCGCGGTTAAACACCAGGAAATCTTTCACGCGATGCCGTGCGGTGAGTATTTCACTTAGCGCGGCTACCGCCGGGCCACTGGCGATATCTTCTTGCAGTTTGATGCTGAAGCTGGTGAGTGCAGTCTGGCCGGTTATGCGATACATCATGGTGCTCCACGGCAGCCACACGTTAAGGCGGTTAGGATTGGCACCGTCATTAAGTTTCGCCACACCCACCACCCGTACGGGAACCGAACCGAGAATGATCATTTTGCCAATCGCGCTGTCAGGTTTATCGCCAAACAGTTTATTGCGCGTATTTTCATCTATGATGATTTCCTGACTCGCATGAAGCTCATCTGAGAAATTATTGCCTTCCGTGATCTTAATTCCCTGAATGCTGAAATAATCCTTACCTACGCCATAGACCGTGGCTTTCGAAGCATTGGCAAGATAACGAATGGGCTGAGTGGACATCATTTCCGGGCTGACGGCGGCAACAAATTGTTGTCGGGCAATCGCCTGCACATCGGACATCACCAGTGTTTTCGTCGGTTGTGTTTCATCCTCAACGAAATCTCCCCCGGCGTAGATCGTCACTACATTGGTACCCAGTCCCTGAATACTCTCCAGCGTACTTTGCCGCGCACCTTGCCCCAGCGCGACAACCGTCACCACGGCGGCGATACCAAAAATGATGCCGGTCATGGTCAGTGAAGTGCGCAGACGATGTGCGTTCATCGCATGCAGCGCCATGCGCAGTGATTCGCGCAACCGATCGTACAATCCGCGCCATTTGCTCTGGCTTTCCGTGGCAGAGGGATGATAACGGGAATGTGTCGCCTTAGTGGCTCGGCCACTATCAGCCACAATCGATCCATCCTGGATTTCTATGATGCGATCAGCGTGCTGCGCGACTTTCATATCATGCGTCACAATGATGACCGTATGACCTTCACGGTTAAGATCGCTGAGTATGCGTAACACTTCCTCCCCGGAACGGGAATCCAGCGCACCGGTGGGTTCATCCGCCAGAATAATCTCTGCGCCATTGATTAACGCACGGGCGATACTGACGCGTTGTTGCTGGCCACCGGAAAGTTCCCCTGGTTTATGGTGTTCCCGTCCGTGCAGCCCCAGACGTTCCAGCAGCTCACTCGCTCGTGCACGGCGGGATTTTCCCTCGGCATTCGCGTAGATAGACGGAATTTCAACATTACTCAGGGCATTCAGATCCGGCATCAGATGATAACGCTGGAAAATAAAACCGATATGTTCACGTCGGACCTTTGCCAGTGCATCTGCAGACAGGCTGGCGATATTTTGTCCGCCGAGCCGATATTCACCACTGTCTGCCGCATCCAGACAGCCAAGGATATTAAGCAGCGTTGACTTGCCCGAGCCGGACGGGCCAATGATCGCCACCATTTCTCCACTGGCGATGCTCAGGTTGATATCTTTCAATACGCTGAGGGATTGCGAACCAAACAGGTATGACCGCGTAATATTTTTCAGCTCGATGATATTCACATCACCACCTTGTCTGCTCCAGTAGGCTGAGTGGCCAGAATGACTTTTTCTCCGGCCTGCAATCCACTTAATACCTGGATATCCACGTTGTCAGTAATGCCGGTAGTGATGTAACGCTTGATTGGCTGCTGGTTTTCACCCGCGACTTCAACATAACTTTTGCCGTCAGCGTCTTTTTTCCGCGCCTGAACCGGAATCAATAACGCGTTGTTTGCCGAGTCGCGCAACAGGTTGACCTGAGCGGTCATGGCGATGCGCAGAGAGTTATCGGGATTCGGGACATCGAGCAGCGCGTTGTAATACACCGCGGCATTGGTGGAACTGGTGCTGCCGCTCTCACTGTTATTCGGCAGCGCGTCATCTTTCATCACCGTATCGGGTGCCAGTTCAATGCTGCGTAATGTGGCGTTGTAACGTTTATCCGGGTCGGAGAAGGTGGTGAACCAGGCTTGCTGGCCGGGTTTGATGTTATTGATGTCGGCTTCAGATATCTGCACTTTGATGGTCATGGTCGCCAGCTGGGCCAGTTTAGCGATGGTCGGGGCACTTTGTGCTGCGTTCACCGTCTGCCCTTGTTTGGTAATGATGGCGATAACGGTGCCATCCATCGGGGCCATGATGCGGGTGTAACTCAGGTCGAGCTGTTTTTTATCCACTTCAATCTGTGCCTGAACCACGCGTGCCTGCTGGGCCGTTTGCTCTGCGCGGGCAATGCGCCAGGCTTCCGCGCCGGTGTCAAAATCCTGACGGGACACTAAATTCATCTTTAGCATCTGTTGCAGGCGTTTGAACTGCGCATCCTGACGCACCAGGGTGGCTTCTTTGGTTTCTAAATCGGCTTTGGCGACGCTCAGCGCCGCTTCGGCATTGTGCAGACCACTGCGTTGTGGCTGGTCATCGATTTCGGCGATCAGCTCACCTTTACGCACGTTATCACCGGTGCGGATATACAATTTTTTCAGCTGACCGGAAACCTGAGCGCCGACGTTAACGCGTTCGATAGCATCCATTTTGCCCGTTGCCGCGATCACGTTTTCGATGTTGCCCTGACGCACGGTGGTGGTAATCGTGTTGTCAGGTTTGTTGCGGGAGGCATTGAGTTTATAACCACCGAGGATGATAAGCAGAATAACAAACGCTGGAAAAAACCATTTTTTCGTTGAAGTTGGCATGAGAGTCCCTTTTTTTGCCAGAGGATAATAATCACGTGCCGTTACGGCAAGTGAAAACTCGTTTCCCATGCTCAGATTAAGCCGCATAACCGGTAAGTAAAATGAATGAGTTGTGAGAAATTACAGGATTTGTCATGACATCGTTGAAAAGCCATGTGTTTAAGCATTTTTTAATTTTCGCCCGCTATCATAACGTTCGTCTTATCACCGCCATCCCCAATGCAAAGGAAACCAATGAAAGCTGTTATTTTTGCCTACCACGATATGGGTTGCGCTGGCCTGGAAGCGCTGGAAAACGCCGGTTTTGAGATCTGTGCGGTGTTCACGCATGCTGATGCGCCGGGCGAAAATCACTTTCATGGCTCGGTGGCCCGGATGGCGCAGGCCCGCAACATTCCGCTGTATATGCCGGAAGACGTCAACCAGCCGCAATGGATAGCGCTGTTGCAAACGCTGGCACCCGATATGCTGTTTAGCCTGTCATTCAGGCAGATACTCAGCCGTGAAATTCTGGCGATCCCTCGTCGTGGAGCGTTTGGCGTGCAAGCTTCTTTGCTGCCTGCGCATCGTGGCAGGGCGCATCTGAACTGGGTTTTAATCAAGGGCGATACCGAGACCGGTGTCACGCTGTTTCGCCTGATCGTGCGTCCTGATTGTGGCCCGATTCTGGCGCAGCAGAAAGTCAGGATACTCCCTGAGGACGATGCTCATAGTCTGCACAACAAACTGGTCAGCACCAGCGCTAAAATGCTGGCCGTTTGGCTACCCGCGCTGTGCGCAGGTCAACTGGAAGAGCGGGAGCAGGATGAGTCCCAGGCAAGCCGATTCGGCCGCCGCACACCGCAGGATGGGGAGATCAACTGGCAGGCCGCGGCGCAGGATATACACAATCTGGTACGTGGGCTCGCCAGCCCCTGGCCGGGAGCGTACAGTGCGGCCTATGGACAGCGCTTTGTTGTCTGGCAAAGTCATAGCCGTCCGGATAAATCCACTGACCAACCCGGCACGGTGTTAAGCCTTGAACCGCTGGTGATTGCCTGCGGTACAGGACAACTTGAGGTAGTGGCCGGGCAAATCGGTGAGGGGGCCAGGGTTAGCGGGGCTGAACTGGCGCGCAACTTAGGGCTGCGCGTGGGGGAAACGATCTGCGCTAAGACGATGCCCTGAAAAACATAAGTTAAAATTGTCATTTGGCAACTTAAGGATCACCTAATGTAGCGGTGAGAAACTGGTCTCTTCATCATTAGAGGAGGCCAGTTAATAATGCCCTTTTCTTTATTTAATCGGATGGTAAGGAATCCGTTATTATTTGTTTTTTCCCCGTCAATTTTAATTCAATTTGCAATTTTTCCTGCCCGGATTTTCTCTCATAGGGTAATGAGAAGATTATTCACACCCTGGATTAACGCTATTTTAATCAAAGCCTGTGAAGCGAGGGGCTGACCATGTTCTGGCCTTTGTTACGTCCCCGTAAAAACAGCACCCTGCGCTGGCGGTTATTGCTGGTCATTGGCTTGATTCTGATTGTTTGTCAGACCATCAGTGTGTGGGGGGTATGGCATGAGAGCAAAGAACAGATCGCGTTACTGGTGAATGCTGCACTGGATAATCACAATCCACACCAGCATCTGGAAAAAGAAATCCATGAAGCCATCATCAGCCTGGCGCTTCCCAGCATCGTCATGATTCTCGTGGCGTTATTCCTCTGTTTTCAGGCGATAACCAGCCTGACCCGGCCTTTATCAGAGCTGCAAAAACGCCTGGAGGAACGCGGTGAGGAAAAACTGACACCGGTGGACTATCACAGTTCTTTGCAGGAGATTGATGCGGTGACTCAGGCCATCAATCGCCTGGTATCCCGCCTGAGCGCCAGTCTTGAGCGGGAGCGCATGTTTACCTCCGACGTTGCGCACGAACTGCGCACCCCGCTGGCCGGTCTCAGGCTCCATCTGGAACTGCTGGAAAGAACACATCAATGCGATGTGAAGCCCCTGATGCAGCGACTCGATCAGATGACCAGCAGCGTGACCCAGCTGTTACAGCTGGCGCGGGCCGGGCAATCTTTTTCAACCGGAAGCTACCAGAATGTCAGGTTGATCCAGGATGTTGTCGAGCCGATGAAACATGAATTCGAAGCCATGCTGGCACAGCATCAACAGGTCTTAATTCTCACTATGCCGCAGGAGGTTATCGTGCGTGGTGATGCGACTCTGCTGAAGGTGATGCTGCGAAATCTGGTGGAAAATGCCCATCGTTACAGCCCGCACGATACCTGTATCACCATCCGTATCAGCAAGCTGCCGTCTCCGGTGCTGGTGGTAGAAGATGAGGGAGTGGGAATTGATGAAAGCAAAATTGGCGAGCTGAGTCAGGCGTTTGTACGCATGGATCGTCGTTTTGGTGGCATAGGGCTGGGGCTGAGTATCGTCACCCGTATTGTTCAGCTGCATAAAGGGCAGTTTTTACTGGAGAATCGGGGCAGCGTTCCGGGTTGCCGGGCCAGAGTCATCTTTACCGGCCAATAATCCCGCAGACTTAAAGTGAAAACCAGATGATCAAAAAACTAACAATGCTTACCGCACTGAGAATAACCGCAGCATATTCGCTGGCAGGACGGGAAAAAATGGATTTCATAGAGAACCTCATTATCAGACCCGACAATTTTTACTGCCAAAGATTAAGTTAACCTTAAGCCACTCTTTCGCTAACGGAACAAACATGAAGATTCTTCGTTTAATGTTCCGTTAAGAATCCGGCGCTATGATCTCAATCTGCATAAATTAATGGATGCAAAACTTTCTTCATCCCGATGTTAATAACATGAGGAAGAGAGTATTCACGCTGCGGGGAAATAAATTTTTAAATTTCTCTGTGCCAGGGTTTCATATTTAGCACTTTATGCTAAATTTGCATGGCTGGATAGTTTAATGAATCTACTGTATTTCAGGCCGGACAACATGTACTGGCTGGAACAATCGGTGTGGTGTGGAAAACTCACAGGGAATCGCGCATGACCGCAACAACCAAAACGCTGCTCCTGCTGGCGCTACTGTTCCTTTATTATCTGGTGCCACTTGAGTTTCGCCATCTCTGGCAGCCGGATGAAACGCGCTACGCGGAGATCAGCCGCGAGATGCTACAAAACGGCAACTGGATCACGCCGCACTTCTTTGATTTACGCTATTTCGAAAAACCCATTGCCGGTTATTGGTTCAATAACATCGGTCAGTGGCTATTTGGCCATAATAACTTCGCCGTACGTATTGGCGCAGTTTTCTCCACGCTACTTAGCGCGGTACTGGTTTTCTGGCTCGCTCGTCGCCTCTATGCGGACAGGGCTATCGCACTGACTGCCAGCGTTATCTTTCTCACCTCATTGCTGGTGTATGGTGTGGGCACCTATGCCGTGCTCGACCCGATCCTGTCGCTGTGGTTAGTCGCCGCCATGTGCAGTTACTGGTATGCCGCCGGGGCGGTGACACCGCGCCAGCGGCTCGGGGGTTATATCCTGTTTGGACTCGCCTGTGGTATGGGGTTTATGACCAAGGGATTTCTGGCGCTGGCGGTACCGGTGCTGGTGATTGTTCCCTGGGCCATCTGCAACCAGCGTTTCCGTGAGTTACTGACGTTTGGCCCGCTTACCGTGCTTTGCGCCGCTCTGCTCAGCGCACCCTGGGCGCTGGCGATTAATCAGCAACAACCGGATTTCTGGCACTACTTTTTCTGGATAGAGCATATTCAGCGCTTTGCTGATTCGGATGCTCAGCACAAAGCGCCGCTCTGGTACTACATACCGATCTTAATCGCCGGTTCCCTGCCGTGGCTGGCGCTGCTGCCCGGTGCCTTGCGTCAGGGCTGGCAGGAGCGCAAAAGCGCCCCTGGTGGGTTTTATTTATTATGCTGGATCCTCATCCCACTGGTGTTCTTCAGCATTGCTAAAGGCAAATTACTGACCTACATCCTGCCATGCTTTGCGCCGCTGGCGATTCTGATGGCCGGTTATGGGCATCGGCTGGTGGGGCAGGCGAACCGTGTTTTGCAGGTTAATGCCTGGATTAATATCCTGTTTGGCGCACTGAGCCTGTTCGCATTACTGGTGGTGTTCGCGCCCTGGGGCATCAGCCATCGTCTGCTGTATCAGCAGCACGAAACGACCGCCGTGATCATGGCGGCAGTGGCTTTTGCTGGCTGGGGCCTGGCAGGTATTGTCAGCCTCAAGGCGAAAGGTAAAGGCTGGCAACTTGCCGCACTTTGCCCGCTGGCTCTGGCGCTTTGCGTGGGCAATGCCATCCCGGAAAGCGTACAGAACACCAAACAACCTCAGGTCTTTGTGGCGAGTGTGACGGATAAACTGGCAGAAAGCCGCTATATCCTGAGTGATGACCCCGGCATCGCATCGACCATCGCCTGGACATTACAACGTAGTGATATGTATTTCTATGATAAGCAAGGCGAAGTTCGCTATGGCCTGAGCTATCCCGATTCTCAGTCGCGCTTCGTCAGCAAAGCTGACTTCCCGCAATGGCTGGCGACGCACCGCAAACAAGGCACGGTTTCCGTGGTGCTGATGCTGAGTCGTGGTGAGGCCACGCCAACCGATATCCCTCCCGCCGATCTGGTTTACCGCCGCGATCGCATGCTTTTACTGCAATACGGCCCTGAACCCTAAACTCAGAGGCTTCACAATTCTGCTAACATGCGCAGGGCCGCAATGCGGCCCGTTAACGCAATTGCTCATTTTTGTGGATGGATGAATATGGCCGCCGATTTTCCTTTGCTGGATGTGCAAGGGGTGACGTTCTCACTGGAGGACCGCGAGTTATTGGCTCCGGTCTCATTAACGCTTAACCCAGGTGATTTTGTATTACTGACCGGTCCCTCGGGCAGTGGCAAAAGCACGTTGCTGAAAATTATGGCTTCACTGCTGGATCCCACTGCTGGACATCTCCTTTTCCGTAACCAGGACATTTCACAACTCAAGGCGGAAGAGTACCGGCAACAGGTTTCCTACTGCTTTCAAACCCCGGTGCTGTTTGGCCACACGGTTTACGACAACCTGGCGCTGCCGTGGCAAATCCGGCAGCAGACACCCACGCGCAGTAAACTGGAGGCCGATTTAGTCAAAGTGAATTTGCCTGCTGACATGCTGGATAAAAAAATCGACCAGCTTTCCGGCGGTGAAAAACAGCGCGTCGGTTTGTTGCGTAATTTGCAGTTTCTGCCGGACGTACTGCTGCTCGATGAGGTAACCAGCGCGCTCGATGAAGACAATAAGACCCTGATTAATCACCTGATCAAAGGGATTGTCCAGGACAATGGCGTGGCCGTGGTGTGGATCAGCCATGACCCGGCGGAAATTCACCAGGCGCAGCGGGTGCTGCAACTGGAAACTCCCGAGAGGAAAAACCATGAGCCAGCATAATATCACTAACACCTCGCTGGTACTGGCGTTGGTTCTGGTGATGATCGCGTTGCTGATTAGCCAGAAAGAGAAGCTGGGACTGGGCAAAGACATCATCTGGAGCGTGTGTCGCGCCATAGTGCAGCTGATCATTGTCGGCTATGTGCTGAAGTCGATTTTCGACATCAATAATGACTGGCTTACGGTGCTGATGGTGTTGTTTATCTGCGTCAATGCCGCGCTCAATGCGCGTAAACGCAGCCGCAATATTGATCATGCCTTCCTGATTTCGTTTATCGCCATTACCAGCGGCACAACGCTGACATTGGTCATTTTGGTGTTGAGTGGCGCGATCGAATTTATGCCGATGCAGGTGATCCCGATTTCCGGGATGATTGCCGGGAATGCCATGGTGGCGGTGGGGCTGTGTTACAGCAATCTCAACCAGCGTTTCGCGGATAATCGTCAGAAAATTCAGGAAATGCTCAGTCTGGGAGCTTCTATCAAACTGGCATCAGGCACGCTTATTCGTGACAGTATTCGTGCCTCAATGATTCCAACGATAGATGCAGCGAAAACCGTCGGGCTGGTGAGTTTACCGGGGATGATGTCAGGATTAATCTTTGCCGGTATTGATCCGGTTAAAGCCATCAAATACCAGATCATGGTGACTTTTATGTTGATTGGCACGGCCAGCCTGTCCACTATTATTGCGGTCTATCTCGCGTATCGTCGTTTTTATAATGAGCGGTCGCAGCTGAGATTTTGACCATCTGATCGTCTCCTGCGACGTTGACGAAACTAAATCGTCGACGCAGCTGTCTGTTAGTCATCATTGTTTTGGAAGATAAAAGTCATGACTTCTGTACTGCTGATTGAGGACGATATCCGCCTGGCGCAGATGATTGCGCCTTATCTGGCACAACACGAATTTGATGTGATGCATAGCGCCAGTGCCACTGACGCTCAGGCCCGTATGAAGCTGCACCGCTTTGATGTGGTACTGCTGGACCTGATGCTGGGGGATGCCGACGGGCTGGCGCTGTGTCGGCAGATCCGTGCCGAAAGCCACGACGATCCCGCCATCATTATGGTCACCGGGCGCGGCGACCCTGCGGATCGCATTATTGGGCTGGAAGTGGGCGCGGATGATTACCTGCCAAAACCTTTTGAGCCGCGTGAGCTGCTGGCGCGTATGCGCGCGGTACTGCGCCGTATGCGGCCGGGCACCCGAGCCATTGATACCGGTCTGATCCGTTCTGGTGAACTGGAGATTGATATTGCTGCGCGCACGGTAACGCTGCATCAGCAGCCCTGTGCGCTGACCTCATTGCAATTCGATTTGCTGGTTTCGCTGGCACGCCAGGCTGGACGCGTGCTGAATCGCGAACAAATCTGGCAGACGGTACGCGGTGAAAGTTATGAAAGTTTTGACCGGGCCATTGATGTGCATATCGGGCGTATCCGTCAGGTGATTGAAGACGACCCCCGTAGCCCGAAGCGTATCATCACGGTACGCGGTGTGGGTTACGTGTTTTCCGCTCAGACGGATCGCTAAGCGCATGAAACGCATCACCGATCTTCCGATGCATTTGCAGATTTTCCTTGCGGTGATCAGCGCTATTTCGCTGGTGGTGCTCTGCACCATCGTACTGTGGTTGTGGACTGATGATGAAAACCGCCACCTCAACGCCTTTGCCACTTTTAGCGGCATGGTAGAACAAACGCTGCCTTCCGCATCGGCCCCGGTTGATGCGCAATCGGCGGCAATTGATAGCTGGATGCAGCGAACCAATGCCCGTTTCGCGTTGTTTACCGCTAATGGTGTGCTGCTAAGTCGCCAGCTTTCGCCAGCGATCCCGTTCCCGCACCAGGCGAAGGCAGGCGGTTTCTTTGATGACTGGTATAGCTCGCGCTTTGTCTGGCAGTTACAGGATAAACGCTTGCTGGTGATTCAATTCAGTGTCGATCGCATTGAACGTCCGTGGACCTTTATCCTGATGCTGCTGGCTCTGGCGACAGCGGTGGTGGTTATTTCTTTCCCGGTGATTCGTCGACTCACCGCGCGGCTGGAATCACTGCAACATAGTGTGGAATCGCTGGGCAAAGGCAACCTGGCGGCGCGGGTGCAGGTGACGGGCCGCGATGAAGTTGGCCAGCTGGCCGCCAGTTTTAATCGTTCCGCGACACAAATCGAGGCCCTGGTTCAGTCACAGAAAAGCATGCTGGCCAATGCTTCACATGAACTGCGTTCACCACTGATGCGAATTCAGATGGCGTCGGCGTTGCTCAGTGCTGAACATTCACAGGCGAGCAATGAATTGCAACGCAGCGTCAGGGAACTGGACGCGTTGGTGGAGGAAATCCTCACCCTGAGTCGGCTGGAGATGGCGGATAACGTTATCGTGGGTGAGTTACTTGCCACCGATATCACGGCACTGGCGGCTGAGGAATGCGCCAGCGTTGAGGTGGAGCTGCATGCCGAGCACATTGTGGCGCAGGTCGATGCCCGTCTGATGCGTCGCCTGATGCGTAACCTGATTGAAAACGCGTTGCGTTATGCGGGGCGAGACGTGACGGTCAAGCTTAAGCGCACGCCAGATCATGGTTTTTTGCTCACGGTGAACGACCGAGGTCCGGGGATCCCCGAATCGGAAATGGCGCGTATTTTTGAACCTTTTTATCGCCTGACGCGAACCGGCAACGGCTCCGGGCTTGGCCTGGCGCTGGTGCGCTCCATTAGCCAATATCACGGCGGCGATGTTAGCGTACAGAACCGTTCTGGCGGCGGAGCCAGCTTTAGGGTACGCATCCCGCTGTTACATAACTTTACCTGAGGTAAAAAGAGGCGTTACAGGAGGCTGGTGTAATGGCTGGCGGTCAACCGTCACCATAAGGAAGAAGTCACATGCGTTTCACTCCAGCGAAATCCCTTCCGCTGATATTGCTGTTTTCCGCCGTCGCATTACCTGTTTTTGCTGATCAATCCGATCAAAACTTCAACGGCTTGCTTGGCGCAGGTGTCAGTGTTCAACCCAAATACGCCGGGTCGAAGCACAATGAGACCCGGTTTCTGCCGGTGGCAAGGCTGAACTATGGACCCTTTTTCCTCGGTGGTATCGACACTCTGACCGCGCTGGGCTGGCAATTTGCCAGAACCGAACACTGGACTTTATCTGTTGGCGCAGGGTTGGACCTCTTCCCCCGCGAGGAGTCAGATGATGACTACCTGCGCGGCATGGGTGATATCAAACGCTCGCCGCACGCGTTTACTTCAGCTATTTACCGCAACGACCTGTTCAACGCCGGGGTGATCCTGACCCAGGATATAGGCGGCAATCAGCAGGGGTTTCGGCTGACGTCCTACGCGAATCTGTCATGGCGTCCCTGGGAAGATCTGCGTTTGTTTACCGGTCCGAGCCTGAGCTGGGCCAATAGCGATTATATGCAGACCCAGTATGGCGTTTCGGCGCAGCAATCTTCCCGCAGCGGTTTTGCCCGCTATGATGCCGGGTCCGGGCTGGAAAAAATTGGCTGGGAAGTGGGGATGGATTATGACATGACAGCCGCATGGCAGGTGGGGGCGCGTGTGATGGCCCAGCGCCTGGAAGGTGATGCAGCTGACAGCCCCCTGACCCAGCAGAAGGATCAGCTGAGCTACGCCCTGTTCCTCGCCTGGCGTTTTTAACTGTTACCCATGTGCCCGGTTTGTACCTTTTTGCCGACCAGGCCAATAACCGCATGGATCCGTAGCGGCGCGATTTATCGCGCGTATTTTCCGGTGCATAGATGCAAAAGACGCGCGATAAATCGCGCCGCTACTGAAGTATTGTTGCAAAATGAGAGAGTGGTAGCCTGGTTATGGTTGACGACGGGTTCTCCATCGCGGAATATAATTAACGAGATATAGGGATTAATTACCTCAAGCGTGCAAAAGGATATGGCATGTATAACCACAGGATAATCACCAAAGTCCAGTCTGACAAATCGTTAGCGCAGCGCCTGGATAGTGCCCTCAAGGATGTTGTTGAAAACATGGAGACACAGTTGAAACAGATGGATGATGGGCTAACTCGTCTCACCTGGTATTCTTCTTGCGTCACCGAAAATTATCAGGATGTATGTTCGAAATTAAAGGATGAAGACGTAAGGTTTTGGTTTGGAGTATATGAGCTGATAAAGCGGCGGGATATCATATTCGACATGATTAAAATCTATGTGGATAGGCGGCTATCTGGTTTCACTGAGCAGGATCTTGAAAAGATCGCTGCAATCTTATCAAAAGGTGGTTCGCGCTTTTCTTAAAATCAGGCAACCAGATTCTCATTAGCCATGGCTATTTCCAGATCTATATCCGTTAGCTTCCATATCAGTAGCCCAATCATTGGAAAAACCAGCATGACAGCCGCCTTTGTGCTGAGTAACTATGGCATTGTTCAGGAAGCTGCAGACGCTGCAAACAGGCTTAGAAACTCAGCGCCTTTTTATTACAAGTTACTTCACCAGCAGCGGCTTGAAATGATGTACTTTCTGATTGAACCGGCTTTCAAAAGGATTCGTCATCCCTGGAAAGGTGATGTAGATGGAGCTATTTACGAGCTACGTTCTTTGCTGGGGGATTAATGAAGGAGTTTTTTAAGGCTCGAATAAGGGACCTGATTTGGATTACTTTGACTGTGTGGATTCCAATTATCCTTACATTTCTGTTCTGTATTTTTGTTAATAAGTTTTGGCCCGGTCGCGAATGGGGGGGCACTGCTTCTTTTATCGTGGTAATTGCAATCGTTGATTTTATTGTTATCAGAAAATACTGGAAATAGATAAGGAAGATGCACACACAGGGATATCAGACTTACATACCTGCCAATATTTCGCGAGCTAAAGGAGATGCAATATCTCTGGCAACAGCCGGTGCGTTTGTTGAACACCAGGCTGCTGTCATTGCTGGGCGACGAACCGCATACGCCGTTGGATCGTGCGGTTGAGATGACGCAGCGTTCGCTCGGTTGTCTGCCGGCTTAGAGGTCGCTGGCGGGCAGGGGATTGCGGACCGTCGTCGCGTCACGATGCTCGATGGGTTTACGCACCAGAAACCAGTAACACAACCCAGTCAGGGCGGCGATCCCCCCGCCACTGATAAACGCCAGGGCATAAGATCCGGTGATATCGGCGATATAACCCGTCACCAGCGGCGATAACGCTCCGGCGAAGAAGCCGCCGAAGTTTTGGATACCACACACCGAACCCACAATATCGTTAGGTGCGACATCTCCCGGGATCGCCCAGCAGGTACAGGAAACCGCTGACAGGAAAAACATCGCTATCGTCATCATGCTGAGCGCGGCCACCAGCGAATCACAGAACGGGACAGCGATAGTGGTGGCACCGCTGATCAATGCGGCGACCATAATCACCACTTTCTTTGCTTTGAGCGGTTCCGCCACTTTACGCTGGTCGATCAGCCATTTCACCGCATAGCCACCCAGCGCCGCGCCGATAATCCCGGCCAGATAAGGGATACTGGCGTACACACCCATGCTACTCAGGGACAAATGCTGGGTTTTCATCAGATAGAGCGGCAAAAAGGTGACGAAGATATTGAATAACCAGATGTAGCAAAACCAGCCCAGCATCATGCCCCACATCGATTGGTAGCGAAATAACTCACGCCACTTCACGCGTTGCCCGGCGGGAATCGCCGAAACGCTGCCGCCTCCGCCTGTCAGAATGTACTGCTTCTCCGCACGGCTAAGTCCCTGATGCTGTTCCGGGTGGCGATAGATAAAGAAGAAGATCAGGCCGAAAATGACCCCGAGGCTTCCCGCCAGATAAAACAAGGCTCCCCAGCCAAAATGGATGCTCATCAGTACCAGCAACGGTGGGGCGAAGGCCAGCCCCCAGCGGGAAGAGGCATCCCAGATTGAACTGGCCAGCGCCCGCTCTTTACGTGGAAACCAGATCGAGGTGATTTTGGCGGATGTTGGCCAGCCGGGCGCTTCTGTCATACCGAGCAGGGCGCGTGCGCAGAGCAGTGCGGGCAGGGTGCTGCATAACCCGGTGATCATGGTCGATAACCCCCACAGTGACGCGGCGGAAGCATAAACCTTGCGTGGACCAAAGCGATCCGCCAGCCAGCCGGCAGGGAACTGGCTAAAGGCAAAGAACAGCGAAAATACCGATCCCATCAGGCCGATATCCGTGTTGCTGAGATGAAGGTCGCTCATCATCGAGGGTGCAGCCACCGCCAGGCTGGCACGGTCGAGATAGTTGATGAAGCCGCCAATAAGTAACACAAAGGCAACAAACCAGCGTTTTTTACCCACAACCTGGTGCGATGACATAGAAGGTTCCCGTTATGATTAACTGACATGTCAGAATATTAGTCATCACGACTGACATGTCAGCAAGTGGCAAAGTTTATTGTTTAGATATCGATCACAAATGCCCAATATGAGGCGATTTAGATGAGGGTTTACCCGATGGTTGTAAATCATCCTGAAATTTATAACATGTCAGTTTTCGTGATGACGGCCACATAATAAGCATTGGAATGTTGTCAGCGGTGGTCAGTCGGGACTAAATCAACCCTGTTACGGGATTGTTATTTAAAAACGGGAGCCAGTTATGAGTCAGCGTGACAACCCACCCGACGCAGAAACCCTGCGCCGCATGCCTTATCAATTCAATCAACCTGCGGAGATGGTGCCGGATCTGGTGGTGCCGCACGCGGTGCCGCTCGACGACCGCATCTGGGTGCCACAGGCAGAAAACGTCTGGTTTCGCCCGTTGTGCCTGAATCGCTCTGCCGGGTACTGGATGAACCTGCTGAAAGTGCGTAAATCCGGGGTGCTGAGCCGCCATCGTCATCCGGCACCGGTGCATGCCTATGTGATTAAGGGACGCTGGCGTTACCTCGAACATGACTGGGAAGCGGTAGAGGGCGGTTACGTGTTTGAACCGCCGGGCGAAACGCACACGCTGGTGGTTGACCCGGATGTAGAAGAGATGATCACCTTGTTTCAGGTGCATGGCTGCATGTATTACGTCGATCCCTGGGGCGAACACATTGGTTTTGAGGATGTGTTTACCAAGATCGAAATGTGCCGTAAGCATTATGCCGCGACAGGGCTGGGCAGTGATTTTGTCGATCAGTTTATTCGCTAGACAGGGAGAGCCAGAATGATGACTTTTAATGCGGCGTTGTTCAAAGGCAAAACGGCGCTGGTCACCGGTGGCACCAGTGGCATTGGCGCAGGTATCGCGCGTTGTCTGGCGAGCCTCGGTGCCAACGTGATTGCCGCCGGGGTGGGGAGTGCCAATCATCAGCTCGCTGAAAATCCCGACATTCGGATCCAGGAACTGGATGTACGTGATAATCAGGCGATTATTGCCCTTTTCGCGGCATTACCACAGCTGGATCTGCTGGTGAACTGCGCCGGAATTATCAGCCGGGGGAAGGAGCATGAAGTCGAAGTGTTTGAGCAGGTGGTGGATATTAACCTCACCGGCACCCTGCGTTGCTGCCGTGCGGCCAAAGAAAAACTGGCGCAAAGCCAGGGTTGCATTGTGAATACTGCATCAATGCTGAGTTTTTTCGGTGGTGGATTAGTACCGGGCTATAGCGCCAGTAAGGGGGGCATTATGCAGCTGACTAAATCGCTGGCGATTGCCTGGGCAGATCAGGGAATTCGCGTTAATGCCGTCGCACCGGGATGGATTGCCACGGCATTAACTCAGGCGTTACAGGACGATCCGCAACGTGCGCAACCGATTCTGTCCCGCACGCCGTTGCAGCGCTGGGGACAGCCGGATGATGTGGCACAGGCGGTCGCTTTTCTGTGCAGCCCGGCCGCCTCTTTTATTACCGGCGTTATTTTGCCGGTAGACGGGGGGTACTTAATCGCCTGAGTACGATTAAATCTGCGCCATACCGCCATCGACAAACAACTCGGTGGCGTTGATAAAGCTGGAATCATCAGAAGCGAGGAATGCCACCACTTTACCAATCTCTTCAGGTTCACCCAGACGACCGAGCGGCACCTGCGCTGCCAGCGCGTCAAACAATCCCTGACGTTGTTCTTCGCTGACCAGACCGCCTAAACCTGGGGTACGAATCGGACCAGGGCTGACGACGTTGATACGGATACCGCGATCTTTCACATCCAGCGCCCAGGAACGGGCAAAGTTACGCACGGCTGCTTTACTGGCGCTGTAGACGCTAAAGCCAGCGGTGCCCTTAACCGAGGTGGTCGAAGCGGTGAGGATCACTGAAGCCTTGTCACTCAGCAGCGGCAGCGCCTTTTGTACGGTAAACAACACGCCACGCACGTTGGTACCAAAGATACGATCAAAATGTTCTTCGGTGATGCTACCCAACGGCTGCATATCGCCGCCACCGGCGTTAGCAAACAGGACATCAAGACGACCTGCCTGACGGGCGATCTGCGCATAAACGGCGTCGAGGTCGCTCAGCTGCGCCGCATCGGCGCGAATCCCGGTTGCCGCTGCGCCGATGCTGGCGACGGCGGCGTCCAATTCTGCCTGGCGACGGCCAGTAATAAACACCTGCGCGCCTCGTGCCGCCAGCGTCTGCGCCGCAGCCAGGCCAATACCGGTGGTGCCGCCGGTAACCAAAGCAATTTTACCTTTCAGTGATGCGTTCATGTTTGTCTCTCCAGTAAGTGATTAAGTGATTTTCAACTGCTGCGTAGTGCATGGACGCAATGTAACGTGGCGACGTTTATCGATAAATTGTGTAAAATGGAAATAACTATTCATGTGTGTGGATAATAGGTAAGGAACGATGGACCAACTGATGGCAATCAAGGCTTTTGCGCGTGTGGTGGAGGCCGGAAATTTTACCCGTGCGGCGGATTCGCTCGATATGCCCAACGCCACGCTCAGTAAGATGGTGCAGGAGCTGGAGGCCCATCTGGGGATTCGTTTGCTGCAACGCACCACCCGGCGCGTGACGGTGACGGCAGAGGGGCGGGATTACTACGAAAAAGCCTTGCGCATCGTGCGTGACCTGGAGGATATCGACGCGTCGTTTAACGTGGTCAGTGGTCGGTTACGTGGCTATCTGCGCGTTGATGTCGGTGGTTCAACAGCGCGTGATGTGCTGATACCGGCACTGCCTGATTTTATGGCGCGCTACCCGGATATTCGTCTCGATCTTGGGGTTTCGGACCGGCCAGTTGATCTGATCAGTGACAACGTCGATTGCGTGATTCGTGGCGGGCCGCTCAGTGATTCTTCCCTGATCGCGCGTCATATTGGTGATGCCACCCTGATCACCTGTGCAACACCGGGTTATCTGAAAGCCTTTGGTGTCCCTGCTTATCCTGACGAATTAAAAAATGGCCACCGGCTGGTGAGTTATCTGTCACCGCAAACCGGCCGTCCGTTTCCGTTCCGCTTCGCGCGCAACGGCGAAAAGACCGAGATCAAAACCGAACACCGTATCGGGATTAACGAAAGCAACGCGCATCTGGCGGCAGCGCTGGCCGGGCTGGGGATTATTCAGACCTTCACCTATGCCACCTTTGAAGCCCAGCAACGCGGGGCGCTGGTGGAGATCCTCGCCGGATGGCGGCCCGCACCCTATCCGTTTCATGTGGTGTACCCGCAGAACCGCCACGTTACGCAACGGCTGCGGGTGTTTATCAGCTGGCTGATGGAAGTGTTCCCGCAACGGCTCAGGGCCGTCTGAACAAGGCGATGCTACGGCCCTCCAGCGTAAAGTCTTTTTCTTTGGTGATCACCAGCCCCTTTTTGCTGCCATCGCTGGTGGTGAGTTCCAGTACCCAGCCACCTTCGCCAAATTGTGGGATGCGGAAGGGCACTTCGCCTTCAAACGGGTTAAACAGCATCAGCACGTCATGCCAGACCCCCTCGGTCTCTTGTAAGTCCGGGCGGCCAATGTACATGCCCAGTGTGGTGCCGTCATCCCAATGTTCGGGCTGTTGCAAACCGCCACCGGCATTGAACCATTCAATCTCCATGCCATCACGCCAGTTCTCCCGATGCAGCAACGGCTGACTGGCACGCAGGTGGATAATCTGGCGGGTGAATTCACGCAGCGCTTCGGCACTGGCAGGCAGCTCATCCCAGTGGAACCACGAAATCTCGCTGTCCTGACAATAACCGTTATTGTTGCCCATCTGGCTGCGGCCAAACTCATCACCGGCCAGCATCATCGGTGTGCCGTGGGAAAACAGCAGGGTGGCGAGGAAATTACGTTTCTGCCGTTCGCGGATATCAATGATTTGCGGATCATCGGTCGGACCTTCCGCGCCGTAATTACAGGAGCGGTTGTCGTTGTGACCGTCGTTGTTATCCTCGCCGTTAGCCTCGTTATGCTTCTCGTTGTAGGACACCAGGTCATTAAGGGTGAAACCGTCATGGGCGGTAATAAAGTTGATGCTGGCCCAGGGGCGGCGTCCGCGCTGATCATAGAGATCGCCAGAACCCAGCAGACGGGCGGCAAAATCACTGGAGACATTGTCGCCTTTCCAGTATTCCCGCACCGTATCGCGATATTTGTCGTTCCATTCCGCCCATCCCGGCGGGAACGCACCGACCTGATAACCGCCCGGACCGATGTCCCAGGGTTCACCGATCAGTTTCAGTTTTCCTAATACCGGGTCCTGCGTCATGGCGTCAAAAAAGCCGCCGCGCGGATCGAAGCCGCCCGGTTCCCGGCCCAGAATCGTGCCCAGATCGAAGCGAAAACCGTCGATATGCATCGATTCGGCCCAGTAACGCAGGGAATCCATGATCATCTGTAGTACGCGGGGATGTGAGGTGTTGACAGTGTTGCCAGTGCCGGTGTCATTAACGTAGTAACGATGCTGGTCAGCCAGGGTGCGATAGTAGGAATAGTTGTCGATGCCTTTAAACGACAGCGTGGGTCCCAGTTCATTGCCCTCTGCGGTGTGGTTGTAGACCACATCGAGAATCACTTCGATCCCCGCATCATGCAGTGCGCGCACCATGTCACGAAAGCCCTGAATACCTCGCGGACCGAAATAGCGCGCGGCGGGGGCGAAAAAGTTGAGCGTGTTGTAGCCCCAGAAATTTTTCAGCCCTTTATCCAGCAGGTGCTGATCATCGGGGAACCAATGCACCGGCAGCAACTCGACGGAGGTAATCCCTAAGCTTTTGAGATAATCGACCGTGGACTTATGCGCCATGCCTTCATAAGTCCCACGCAGGGGCTGGGGGATCGCGCTGTTAAGCTGGGTAAAGCCTTTAACATGGGTTTCATAAATGATGGTATTGGCCCAGGGGATAACCGGGCGATTCTGGTCGTGCCAGTCAAATTCGTTGGTATCGATCACCCGACATTTAGGGGTGAAATCGGCACTGTCGTGGGTATCAAAGGTCAGGTCTTTGTCTTCGCCGTCGTGCTGTAAATCGTAGGCGAAATGCGCTTCGTTCCAGGCAATATCTCCCGAGAGGTCGCGCGCATAGGGGTCAAGCAACAACTTGTGCGGATTAAAGCGGTGCCCATTTTCCGGATCGAAGGGGCCATGTACCCGATAGCCATACAGCGCACCAGGGCGCAGGCCGGGGATATAGCCATGCCAGACTTCGTGGGTGAATTCGGGCAAATCAAATCTGGCGATTTCATGGCGGCCACTGTCATCGTACAGGCACAGTTCAACGCGTTCGGCGTGGGCTGAAAAGAGGGCGAAGTTGACTCCTTCACCATCGAAATTGGCCCCCAGCGGGTAGCTGTAACCGGCGGTAATCACTAAAGGCTTAGCGTGCGACATTTTTCCCCACTCCTTTAAATAAGCACTTTTTAAAAACCTGCGCGATAAATCGCGCCGCTACGGGTTATGCATGGGTTGTAGCGGCGCGATTTATCGCGCAATTATTTTCCTCTGCTGATTAACACCAGGTACGGCTGAACGCTGGTGAGAACATCGGCGAGGGCCAACTCTTTATGGTTGATAACGTCGTCATATCGCCGATCGGCAAGTGGCGCAGGCAGGGCAATTTGCCACGACGGCAACGGCTGCGGCAGGTTACCGTCAAAGGCGGTTAACGGCAGGCGAGGCACCACCACGATCAACGCCGCTTGTGCGTCCACCCGCGCAAAGGCAATCAGATGTTCGCTGCTGGCCGCCAGTGGCAGATAATCGCCGTCATGAAACAACCCCGGATGCTGCTGACGTAGCGGCAGCAGGGTCGCGATCATCTGCTGCTTCAATTGGCCGCTTAGCCAGTTGTCGGGCTGCGGCGGGTGGCGGGTCAGCAGCTGTGCCAGCTGGGCAAAATCCGTGGGTTGCCGATTGTCAGGATCGACAAGGCTGAAATTCAGCGTCTCACTGCCCTGATAAATATCCGGCACGCCCGGTGCCAGCAGTTTAATGATGGTTTGGCTCAAGCTGTTCGCCAGCCCGGCATGGATAAACGGGCGTAGCGTGGCAGTAAAATCCTGCAAAAAAGCCTGGCTGGCGGGCGAAAGTAGCTGGCGGGCATAGGCCAGTACCGCCTCTTCATAGGATTCATTGTTCTCAGCCCAATCAGTACGCAGCTTTGCCTCACGCAGCGCTTTTTCCACAAAGGCAACAAAACGCGTTTCCAGCGCCTGCAATCCGCCACAATCATCCGGCTGTAGCGACACCGGCCAGACACCCGCCAGTGCCTGATACAGCATCCATTCCACCGCGGGTCCGGGTGCCGGACCCGACGGCAGTGGCCTGACATGCTCCTGATGCATCTGCCGCCAGCGGCTGATGGCTGCCGACCAGCGTTCGGGGGCTTCGCTCAGGGTATACAACCGCGCACGGGCGTCCTCACCGCGCTTGGTATCATGGGTTGACGTGCTGGAAAGTCCTTGTGGTTGCTGCTGCTGCCGTGCCTGCATCGCGGCGTGGAAACCCGCCAGAGAATAGCGTTGCGGCATGGGTTCGCCGCCGACTTCATTTAACGCCAGCGCCGCACATTGGCGAAAGAACAGGGTATCTTCCACCGACTTTGCCATTAACGGCCCGCTTAATTGTTGAAAACGGCTGCGGAACAGCGCGGTCTGGCTGTCACCGGCTTTGCCATGAAAAAGACCGGTGAGAAAGGCAAGGGCCTCGCGGGATGTTTCTGCGCCAATAGTTGCCGCCACAGCTTGCAGGCGTGCCTCATCGGCAGCCGGTAAGCCCTCAGCAGTGGCGTAAGTGCGGTAAACCGGAAAAGCCAGCAACAGTTCACGTAGCGTGCTGCGGAGTGCGTTATCAGCGATCGTCTCCTGAGCGATTTCCTTTGCCAGCGCCAGCAGGCGGGTGAATTCTCCGGCAAAGTTTCGATCAACCATTAACGCTTTTGCCGCACGTAATTCAGCGGCCATATTGTTCCTGGCAGGATAGGCCTGGCGCAGGGCGTTGATGCCATCACTGGCAACCAACGCATCCGTCAGGGCGACGATAAATTCATAGCCAGTGGTGCCGGAAACGGGCCAGTCTGCGGGCAGCGTCTCCTCCGCGCCGAGGATTTTTTCCACCGTGATATAGCAGTCTGGCCCGGCCTGCTGGCGCAGACGCTCCAGATATCCCTGTGGATCGGCAAGTCCGTCAATGTGATCGATGCGCAGGCCATTAACGGCACCGCTGTGTACCAGCTCCAGAATCAACCGATGTGTGGCGGCAAAGACCTCGGGGTCTTCCACCCGCACCCCCACCAGACCGGTGATTTCAAAGAAACGACGGTATGAAAGGTCCGTTGCGGCATCACGCCAGCACAGCAAACGATAAGCCTGGCGTTCGTGCAGGGCGGCAATATCGACCTTGTCCTGAAGATTGAGTCCCTGCCAGCTGTCGAGCGCCAGCGGGTAAAGATTGTCGTAGTAAGCGAGCGCCGGTAAGCCGCTATGGGGATCGGGGCGAACGCTAATCTCCCCTTTTTCCAGTGCTTCAGTAAAGGTATCGCCCAGAAACGGCAGCGTCAGCGGGCGTGACCAGTCGATATCAAAATAGTGGGCGTAGCGGCTGTGTTCGCCGTGGGCAATCACATCACGCCACCACGGATTTTCCAGCGAGGCCGCCATATGATTAGGGACGATATCGAGTATCAGGCCGAGCCCGGCGCTTTTCAGCGCCTGCACCATGCGCTCGAAACCCGCACGGCCACCGAGTGAGGGATCGATTTGTGTGGCATGTGTGACGTCATAGCCATGGGTTGAATCGCGGGTCGCGGTAAAGATGGGCGAGGCATACAGATGGCTGATGCCGAGCTGTTTTAAATACGGCACCAGGGCGGCAGCGCGATCAAAGGTCATGCCGGTGCGGAACTGAATGCGGTAAGTCGCGGTTGGTATAGTCATGGCGTATCTCCGGCAGACAAACGCACGATAACGCCATTGGCTGGCAGCGGATTGGCTGCCTGCGGCCAGGCAAACAGGGTTGTTCCTGGTAGCGCCGGCAGCGGCTGCGCGCTATGGCTTAAATTCAGCGCCAGTGACAGGGTGCCGCCAGGGAAGCGCCAGCTGACCGCGACAAAGCCACTGGTTGCGGCGATCACGCTGCCGTTATGCGTGACAGCGTCACGGATCAAGGGCGCGATAAATTGCTGACGCACAACCAGCAGCTGTTTTGTCAGCGCCAGCCATTGCTGGCCCTCGTGGCTGCCGGGTTTTGACCAGTCGAGTTTTGAACTCTCAAAGGTGCCCGGTGCATTCGGATCGGGCACGCTGTCCTCCGCATGACCGGCGTGGTCAGTAAACTCACGCGCACGCCCTTCGCGTACCGCCCTGGCGAGATCGCCGTGAAAGTCAGTGAAGAACAAAAACGGATGCGTCTCGCCATATTCCTCGCCCATAAACAGCAGCGGGATGTGGGGGGAAAGCAGCAGGGTGGCGAGCAATGCCTGGGTTCGCCCGGCCCCGGCAAGGGTAATCAACCTTTCCCCCTGAGCGCGGTTGCCAACCTGATCATGATTCTGAATAAAATCGACAAAGGCGACCGGTGGCTGGCCGGTACTGGCGACACCGCGCTTTTTGCCGCTGTGGGGTGACACTTCCCCCTGGTAAGCGAAGCCTTCAGTCAGGATTCGTGCCAGATGTTTTTCCGGCTGGTTGGCGAAATCCTGATAGTAAGCATGGGTTTCTCCCGTCGCACAGACATGAATGGCGTTGTGAAAATCATCATTCCATTCGCCGGTAAACAGCGGTGCGGCACCCTCTGAGGTGCGCGGGTGGAGAAAAATGACGTTGCGGCTGTCTTCGGTCGTGAGGTGGATAGGCCGGTCAGGGATGTCGCGACGGATGCGTTCGGCAATTTCAATCAGAACGTGTTGTTCGGTCTGATCCTTGATCTGGTCGATGGCATCGAAACGCAGGCCATCAAGGTTAAACTCTGTCAGCCAGTACAGCGGGGCTTCGGTGATATAGCGTCGGGCAGCATCGACATCGTAAGCAATGCCTGCGCCCCACGGGGTCCTTCTTTCCTGATCGAAGAAGTCAGGTGACAGCAACGGCAGATAGTTACCTTCCGGACCAAAATGGTTGAGCACGATATCCAGTACCACCGACAGACCAGAGCCGTGCGCGGCGTCCACGAAGGCACGGAAATCATCCGGGGTGCCGTAGGCAGCGTGCGGCGCGTACAACAGTACGCCATCATAGCCCCAGCCACGGTTGCCGCCGAACTGTGCAACCGGTAACACCTCGATCATGGTGATACCCAGGGCCGCCAGCTGTGGCAGCTTTTCTATTGCTGCCTGGAAGGTGCCTTGAGGCGTGAAGGTGCCGATATGCAGTTCATACACCACGGTTTCTTCCCACGGACGACCTGCCCAGTTGCGGTGCTGCCAGGCATAGCGGGTGGGGTCAATAACCAGAGAGGGGCCATTCACCCCCGCCTGCTGGGCGCGCGAGGCGGGATCGGCTAGCTGGGTGCCGTCGGCAAGGAGAAATTGATAAGGCGTACCGGGCACAACCTGGGTCTGCTGCGATTCAAACCAGCCATCTCCACGGGGTTGCATCGGTATGTCAACACCCGCCAGCTGTAACGTCACCTGGGGCTGGCCGGAGGCCCAGAGACGGAAATGCACACTGCCATCAGGTGCGTAATCAGCCCCCCAGCTTTTATGAAATAAACAGGACTGCATTTTATCGCCTCGTGGGTCAGGAAATAACCTGTGACAGTCAAGCATAGACTACGAAGCGGGAGCTGGCTGGGCAGCCAGTCTGTGCGGGATAGTTGCGCCGCTACGGGCGCATTTGAAGGAAATAAGTTCCGCTGTAGGGAATGGGCAGATAATCGTGGAAGATTTGCTTTAACGTCTGTTCAGGCTGCACATCGTTAAACAGCTGCGGATATAACGTCTTAGCCATAAATTCAGTCGCAGCGATGTGCCACGGGCTGAGATAGAAATTCATCCAGATCACCGCCGCATGGCCGTTATGTAACGCCTGCAATTCGCGCAGACCATTCTGTTTTGTTGTCATGGCGCTGAAGCTGCTTTGTACCGCTGCGGGCGCAACCGCCGGACCCAGTTTTAACACGCCTTGCGCATCGTTATCGCCCGCGCCGGTGGCGAAGTAATATTCCGGCTGCGTGGCGATCACGGTTTCCTCACTCAGCCGACCAAACACCCCCTGCACAGTTTTGCTGGCAATGTTGTCGCCGCCTGCGGCATGCAGTAACTCGCCCAGGCTGCCTTTGACGGCAGTGACACAGCATTCATTGCGTCGTCCAAGATGCAGTTGCAGCAGTACCGTTGGTTTTGGTCCGTGATAACTCGCCAGCCGTTGCTGAATCACCTGTAAATGCGCCTGATAGAATCGGTTGAACGATTCGGCGCGCGCCGTCTGGTTCAGCACTTCACCGAGGATCTGCACGCTGCGCGTGGTGTTTTTCAGCAAATGCACACGCAGATCGATCTTCACCACCGGGATGTGCGCGGCTTTCAGCATCGCCACCAGACGTAAATCCCCATCGTCATAACGCGCCAGGCTGGGCAGGATCACCACATCCGGTTTGAGCGCCAGCACCTGTTCCGGGTTTATGTCGTTGGTGCCGCCCGCACCCAATACCGGGATCTTCAGCATCTGCGGGAACTTGCGGGCGAAAATGTCCCACATCTGGCTGTCGTATCTTTTCAGATCCTGCGGCCAGCCGATGATGCGCTGAAAGGGATCGCCAGGTTCCAGCATCGCCAGCGTATACAGCATGCGACTTTCCCCCAGCACGATACGCTGGGGGTTATCGGGAATCGTCACCGGGTTACCGTCGATATCGGTGATAGTTTTTGCCAGCGCGGCGCTGCTGAACGTCAGCAGCAGCAGCGCCACCATCCTGAGAATTATCGCCTTAGAATTCAACGCTGGCCTCTAGCATAAAGTTACGGGTGGCACCTTCACGCACGCGCAGATTGCCGCCGCTTGAGGTGTAATAATGTTTATTAAACAGGTTATTCAGGTTCAGTTTCAGCTGGGTTTTGTTGCCCAGCAGACGATTGTTCCAGGCAATAAAGCTATCGGCGACGACGTAATCCGGCATGGTGAAGCTGTTCTCGGGATCACCCGCACGCGCGCCCACATAGCGTGCACCGCCACCGACGCGGAAATCACCCGGGATCGCGTTAAACGTCAGATTATGGCTCAGATATAGCGCACCAGAATGACGCGGCGCATTTTGCAGACGGTTGCCGTTATTGGCTGAGTTCACGCCATCATTGACGATTTCCGCCTTGTCGTAGCTGTAGTTGGCGCTCAGATCCCAGCCCGGCAGGACTTCACCATTCAACTCAAATTCGGCACCACTGGAACGTGCTTTGTCGATGGCGCGGGTTTCACCGTTGATGCTGAGCGACATATCGCGTTCATCGATGCGATACAGCGCCACGCTGGCGAACAGGCGTGGCGAAATTTGCCACTTGCTGCCCACTTCCCAGGTGGTGCCCTGCTCAGGTTTGCCGACATTGCCATCATCATCCACATCTGTCGACGGGGTGAAGGATTTGCTGACGCTGCCATACAGCGACACATCTGGCGTCAGTTTGTAGATTAACCCGGCCTGCGGCAGGAACTTGTTGCCTTCATCGTTCATGGTCTCGACAACCGGGTCCCAGCCTTGTGAAGCACGTTGCTCATAATGCTGGTAACGTCCGCCGACGACGGCGATCCAGTTTGAGGTCAGAGAGATGCTGTCCTTGGCGTACACCGAACGGCTGTGAATACGGTTCAGCAGATTGGCGTTGGCGGTTTTCTCGGTGCTGCTATCGGTCACCGGCGACATCAAATCGTATTGCGGATCGTACAGATTGAAATCGCTGTTGGATTTGCCCTGATACTGATGCGCACGATAGGTCTGGTTCATTTCATAATCGGTACCGACCACCAGGTTGTGCGTCATGCCGAAGATTTCCGGCGTGCCCATCACATCCCACGAAACATATTTGGTTTTGTGGTTGAAACCACGGTTGGCATCAGCGCGGCGCGTTACGGCACCGGTGGTGGTGTTGATCGCCGTCACCCTGACTTCGTTGTTGTCATACTGACGCTGGTTCATGCCGAAGGTCAGACGGGTGCTCCAGTCATCGTTGAACTGCCAGTCATAATGGGCATTCAGGGTCTTGTTATGTCCCCACGCGTGGTTGGCTTTGTCATCGAGACGGTCCTTGTAGCCAATGTTCACCGGCTTGCCGTTGATAAATGCCGTGCCGCGATCGTAGGGGATATCGTACTGATAATCTTCATAACTGATCAGGAAGCTGGCTTTTTCGCCATACCATTGCAGTGAGGGAGCAATCAGCGTGTGTTTATCGGTGCCGAAGTTACGCCAGTAATCCTGGTTTTGTTTCTCCGCGATCAAACGGAAGGCAAAGCCGTTGCCGAGCGGGCCGGTGACATCCACCGTGCCAGCTCCGCCGCCTTCGCTGGCGTAACGACCGCTGACTTTGGTGTGCCATTCATATTGCGGCTTTTTACTGATGACATTGATCACACCACCCGGATTCTGAATGCCATACAGCAGGGACGCGGATCCCTTTAACACTTCCACTCGTTCGGTGGTGGCATCGAAATTCAGCCCCTGGCTGCTGCGCACGCCGTCACGGTAGATGGAACCATCCGAGTTACTGCCGAAGCCACGCCGCACAAAACCATCTTCAGTGCCAGCGAGGGTATTCCCTTCGGTAACGCCACTGACAAAACGCATCGCTTCTGACAGGTTGCTGACCTGATAGTCATCCAGCTGTTGCTGAGTGACGACGCTGACGGATTGCGCTTCATTAACGCGTGGCGTCGGGGTTTTGCTGGCAACCGAGCTGCTGGTGGCGTTGTAACCTTGATCGCTGTTTTCCTGTGCCGTTACGGTGAGGGTATTATTTTCCTCTGTGGCAAAACTGATTCCTGGTGTAAAAATTGTCACCCCATAAATAGCCGCAATAATGGCCGGATGAGGTTTCTTTTTAAAAGTGAACGGCTGATTGTTATTCATTTAATATAAACCTGGTATTTATTGTCTGGTTATTTTCGTCCATGAAGAAATCGCCGGCCTTTTTAATAATCAGGCCAGATGTGTTGCTCTGATAAACATTGCTAATTATCGGGGTATTATTATTTTATTGAACGTTGAAAGCCGTTAAGATGCGACCTCAATGTAATTGAGAATCATTCAAACATGAACCAATGTAGTAGTAAATGCAAAAAATCATACCAATGCTACATCAGCATTGTACAAGGCCAGTGTTCGAGGGGGTTTCATTTAACTGACTGAATAAACGCGATTTAAAGTGAGTCCCTCACTGATTTTATGATGATTTCCGGCTTCTTTTTGTGTAGTTTTGAACATCGCAATGGATTGTTCCCACTACAGACTGGTGATGAAGCTGTGCAGGGGAAATCAACAATCTTATGTAAAACAAACAGTTCGGATACGAAAATGGCATCAGGCAATAAAATAAAAAATCGGGTCGATGTGCTGGGTGAACGTTATCGTGCACGAGCTGCGGCCCTGTCACCCCAGCTACAAACGGTGGTGCGCTATATCCACGAAAATCGTGAGGCGGTGGTAGAGGCGACCGCCATGGAAATTGCTGCCGCGACGCAAAGTTCTGATGCCACCGTGGTGCGTGCCGTGCAGGCATTGGGTTTTGCCGGGTTGCGTGATTTAAAAAAAACGCTGGTCGCCTGGTTTGGACCGGCGATGAATTCCGAAGACAAAATGATTACGACCGTGGGCGAGCTTTCCTGCGATATTAATTCCGGCATTGATTTCGTATTAGGCGGACATAAACGCGCCTGTGATGCGTTATCAGAACCACATAATCGCCAGGCCATCTCTGCGGCGGTGGCGTTATTGATTGAAGCGCGTCAGGTGGGGTTGTTTGGTATTAATGCGTCAGGCGTACTGGCGGATTACAGCCGTCGTTTATTTGTGCGTATCGGCATTCCGGCGGTGGCGCTCAACCGGTCCGGGGTGGCGCTGGCTGAGCAACTGATTGCCCTTCAGCGCGGCGATGTGTTGATCATGATGGCGCAAAAATCGGCCCATCGTGAGGGTATCACCACGGTAAAGGAGGCAAAGCGCCTCGGTATCCCGATTATTCTGCTGACCAACGCCACCGATTCGTTTTTTGCGAAGGAGGCGGATGTGGTGATCAATGTGCCACGCGGCGGAGAAGATGGCCGCATGCCGCTGCATGGCACGGTGCTGGTGTGTCTCGAAATGCTGATTTTGTCGGTGGCATCGGCCACGGCGTCGCGCACCGTCAAAACCATGAAACGTATTCAGGATCTGAATCGCAGCATGAAACCCGGCAAAAAATAGCCGGGCTATTTCGTGCTGGCAACCAGACGCGCTGGCCGATCAGCACTGACGACCAGCCACACCGCGCAAACAATCAACAGCGCCCCTGCGGTAAAGCCCTCATTAAGTTTTTCACCCAACACCAGCCAGCCCCAGAAGATGCCAAAAGGCGGGATCAGGAAGGTGACAGTCAGCGTGCGCAGCGGCCCAATATCAGCCAGCAGGCGAAAGTAGAGAATGTAGGCCAGTGCGGTACAGATAAAACCCACCGCCAGAATGCAGGCCCAGACTTCGGGGATTTGCCATTGGCTGGTTGCCGTTTGCGGGGCGGTAACGGCAAAAAATGGCAGCAGAAAGACCGAGGCACCGAGCTGGCTACCAAACGCCACTTTGGTGGCATCCAGCCCACCACGCGCACTAATCCAGCGTTTAGCGAGGAACCCGGCCATGCCATAGCAGGTGGTGGCGACCATGCAGGCAAGGATGCCCAGCATTAACGCGCGGGTGAGATGGGCCTCTCCGGTGGCACTGATCAGCAGGATGCCGGCAAAACCGGCTACCATGCCAAGCACTTTCTTCAACGTAAGCTTTTCCGCGAAGAAGGCGGCCCCCATGATGACCCCCATCAATGGCGCGGTGGCGTTAAGGATGGCGGAATAACCAGCCGGGAGGACGCGGGCGGCAAGACAATACATCAGAAAGGGAAGGCCGGAGTTAATGACCCCAAGCAGCATTGCCCAGCGTAGTTTACCGTCAAAACGCAGCGGCATTTTCAGGATCGCCATAATTACCAGCAGGCCGCAGGTGCCACATAACACCCGCAGAAACGCGGTATTTACCGCCCCCAGTGCCGGGACGGCAATGCGCATAAACAAAAAGCTGGCGCCCCAGATAGCCGCCAGTAGCAAAAGACGCAATGTGTCTGATGTTCTCATAAGAATGTAAAATGGATTATTTGCAGGGGTGAAGACTGTAAATATAAACAGGTCAGCTGGCAAGGTGAGATGCGTGATAAATCGCGCTTTCCATCGATACACAACTGTGGCACCATTTAGGAATTGAACGTTTCCTAAATGGTGAAAAAATGTCAGAGCAGCCACGGATCGTGCGGGAGCGCGGCCGTCCACGCCAGTTCGACCTCGACGTTGCCCTAGATCGCGCCATGCTGGTGTTCCGTGAAAAGGGTTATCACAGCGCCTCGATCAGCGATTTGAGTGAGGCGATGCAGCTCACCGCCGGAAGTATCTACAAAGCGTTTACTGACAAGCACGGCCTGTTCCTGCAAGTGTTCGCGCGGTACACCTCACTGCGAAATCATGATTTGCGCCAGCGGCTGGCACAACAACCTGATGGCAGGGCGCGTATCGCCGAGCTGCTGCGTTTTTACCTCGAATCTGCCAGCGATATGGAAGGGCGGCGGGGTTGCCTGGTGGTCGGTAGCACCGTTGAATTACAACTGCTGGATGACGAGCTGGCCGCAGGCGTGCGCGCTGCATTGCTGCGTAATCAGCAATCGATTCTGCAATTGATCGAACAGGGCCAGCAGGATGGTTCGATTAATCCGCAACATGATGCCCAGGCACTGGGTGGCGTGTTGTTGTGTCTGGTGCTGGGGATGCGTGTGGCTGGCAAAATGCAGGATTTACCGGCAGGTGAGCAGCTGATTGCTACCACGCTGACGCTGCTCGATTAAAATTTTTTGTCTAATAAGGAAATAGTCATTTCCTAAATCATGAGAGGTTTGAATGTCTGAATTTGCACAACCCTGGTCACAGCCTGTCGCGCATTTGCCCGGCTTCGCTCATTTTTATACCACGGTGGACGGTGTTCGCCTGCACTACGTCAGCGGGGGAAATCCGCAGGGCGAAGTGTTGTTGCTGCTGGCGGGCTTTCCGCAAAGCTGGTACGCCTGGCATCAGGTCATGGCTGAGTTGGGGGATCGTTATTTCATCATCGCGCCTGATTTGCCAGGGCAGGGTGATTCTGACAAACCACAAGCCGGTTACGGTACCCAGTCGCTGGCGGAAAAAGTGCAGGGTTTAATGCAAAAGCTGGCGATTGAGCGCTACTACCTTGCTGCCCATGATGTCGGGGCCTGGGTAGCGTGGCCCTATGCCATGCGTTACAGCCAGCAGGTGATAAAACTGGCCCTGCTTGATGCGGGCATTCCCGGCGTTACGCTGCCAGATGCCTTACCCGCGACGCCGGATAAAGCGTGGAAGACCTGGCATTTCGCCTTCCATTTATTGCCGGATCTGCCGGAGGCGTTAATCAGTGGCCGTGAAGAGATTTATCTGGAATGGTTTTTGCGACGTAAAACCGCCAGTCCGATGGTGTTTAGCGCTGCGGATATGGCGGAATACGTGCGTCTGCTGAAACAAAATGGCGCGCTGCGCGCCGGACTGGCACCGTATCGTGAAGTGATGCACTCAGCCGCACAGAATCGGGCCTTACGCGAGCAGGGCAAATTAACGTTGCCGCTACTGGCGATCAGTGCCGATCAGGGATCCATCCCCGACATGGCGGCGCCCCTGCGGCAGTTCGCGGACAACGTTACCGGCATAACCATTGCCCACAGCGGCCACTTCATCCCTGATGAGCAGCCGCAGGCGCTGGCTGATGCGCTGGCGACGTTTTTCCGTTAAGCCCGCAGACTGGCCACTTCAACACGCGTACCGCTGGCAGAGGAGCGCACCATCGCTTCAATAATCTGCTGATTCTCCAGGCCGAAGCGGAAATCCGGGAAGCAGCCGCTTGCTCCGCTCAGGCCTTTGATCAGGTCATAGATTTCAATCACTTTGACGTCAAAATAACCGAGTCCACCGCCCGCGAAGTCGAAACCAAAGAAGCCACCAAATTGTTCCACCTGAGAACCGGCATAAAGGGTTTTAAAGCCGCGATCGTGTTTTTCATCGCGATAGCGGGCAATTTTCAGCTCGTTAAAACGCTCGCCATCCATAATGATGGTGCCTTCGGTGCCAGACACTTCCCAGGCGATACCAAACACTTTCCCTGCGGAAATCCTTGAGGCTTCAATCACCCCTCCGGCATGGTTGGCAAAGGTAATCAGCGACTGAAACTGATCATCATTCTCCACCTTAAGTCGTGCCGCATCCTTGCTGGCGTGTGCACCATAGCCAGAACCACCACCGGCGGCCGGGCGGGAGTCAATAAACAGCTGCTCCTGACCGATAACGCTGGTGATCGGTCCCATCAGATATTGCGCCACACTCACCACATGCGAACCGAGATCGCCGAGGGAGCCAGAACCGGCCTGCTCGCGCGAACAGCGCCAGCTCCACGGCAGCTCCGGGTCGTTGAAGAAACCCTGATCAAACCAGCCACGAAAACGGGTAGGCGTACCGATATCCCCTCGTTCGATCATCTGTTTCGCCAGCTGCGCTGCAGGGGTTTTGATGTTGTTAAACGCCACCATGGTTTTTACTCCGGCGCGTTCCGCTTCCTGTGTCAGGGTTTGCGCTTCCAGTAATGAAACCGTGAGGGGTTTTTCGCAGTAGACATGTTTGCCCGCACGAATCGCCGCCAGCGCCATGTCGTAATGCATATTATTCGGGGTGGTGATGTCGACAATATCGATTGCCGGGTTAGCAATCATGGCCCGCCAATCTGCCGTGCTGTGCTGAAAACCAAAACGCTGTGCAGCTTCTTGCGCCAGCGCCGGAGTGGCATCAGCCAGCGTATGCAGCACCGGTTGCAGTGGCAGATTACGATATAACAAGCCTGCACGACGCCAGGCGTCGGCATGCGCCTGGCCCATAAAACCCGAACCAATCAGGCCGACGTTGAGTTTTTTTCCGGTCATGTTCTCTTTCCTTTATTGGGCTGCAGGTGAAATATGTTCGGTAACATAGCGTTGCGCGCGCGTGACGGTAGCAAGCGGCGGGGCTATTGCCGGGTCCTGTTCTGCTTCCACCACCATCCAGCCCCGGTAGCCGCTGCGAGCGATAAACTGTGCCAGTGGTCGGAAATCAATGCCGCCATCCCCCGGCACGGTAAACATTCCTGCCAGTACGGCCTGGTTAAACGTCATTCCGCTTTGACGCACCTGCTGGAGTCGATCCAGCCGCACGTCTTTCAGGTGGATATGGCAAATGCGGTCAGCAAATTCATCGATCAGCTGGGTATAGGCAAAACCGGCAGCGGTGGCATGTCCGGTGTCGAGTAACAGGCCCACCGACGGAGCACAGGCAGCCAGCAAAGCGCGAATTTCTGGCAGGGTTTCGGTCACCATCATCAGGTGATGGTGATAAGCAAGGCGCAGGCCATATTGCTGATGCAACGCCTCGGCAAAGGCAGACAGGCGCGCTGCATAGCCCTGTACCTGTTCTTCCGGTAGCAGGCGACGCTGGGCCAGCGGGACATCGAGCGCATTGTCTGTCATCCAGCCACATTCGCCATACACCATCACCCCGGCACCATTTTCCTGTAACAACGCGGCATGGTTATGCACCGCATCCAGTTCCTGCTGCACGCTCCGCTCCGTGAGGAAACCATCGTGCCAGCCGGAGACCAGATGCAACTTGTGCTGTGCCAGCAAAGTACGCAGTGCGCCGGGCTCACGTGGGAAGATGCGGCTCAACTCCACACCCTGGTAGCCAGCCTGAGCTGCCTCCGCGAGGCATTGTTGCGCACTGGTACCTGCACCCAGCTGTGGCAGCACTTCATTGACCCACGACAGCGGGCTGACACCGAGTTTGGGTTCCGGTTGTCCGGCCTGGTAAAACGCATCCTTAATCATTCTCTTCTCCCCCTTGATTGTGATGAGGACGAAAATAGCGGATGCAATTTTCTGCTGCTATGGCTAATTTGAAGGGAAACCTTCAATTTTTGACGGCAAACCTTCAGGAAGAAATTACTGTGATCAATCGCAAAAAAACGACGCTGGAACAGATAGCTAGCGCCGCAGGTGTCAGTCTGAGCACTGTGGATCGGGTGATGAATCGACGCGGTGGCGTCTCTCCCGCTAAAGAAGCACGGGTGCTGGAATGGGCCAGCAAACTGAATGTTGATCGCGTGCTGTTTCGTGGTTACCTGCGTGCGTTACGCGTGGCGATCCTGCTGCAATCCCCCAAAAACCCTTTCTACAAAGGATTGCGCGATGCTTTTGCCGATCTTGGTGCCGGGATGGCTGAGATGCGGATTAACGGGGTGATCCATTACCACAATCCCGGCAATATTCGCGCCACCATAAAACAGGTTGAGACGATCGCCGCCAGTCACGATGCCTTGATTGTGGTTTGTCCGAACGATCCTGATCTGGCGGATGCGTTAAAGCGCGTCTCCGGACAGTTGCCGATCTTAACGCTGGCGACCGATATCCCGTCCAGCGGCCGTCTGGCCTACGTCGGACCCGATAACCGGCAAATGGGAAGGGCTGCCGGAGAGCTGATGGGGCGTTTTCTCGGTGAACGCGGCGGTGAGATATTGGTGGTGCTGGGTATGCATAACATGATTGGCCACGAGGAACGTGAACGCGGTTTCCGTGCGGTGTTACGTGAGCGATTCCCGGCATGCATTTGGGCAGTCACGCTGGAAAGTGCAGAAAACCAACGACGGGCAGGTGATGTGGTACGCCAGGCGTTGCTGGAAAATCCCCGTATCCGAGGTATCTACAATACCTCGTCGGGAAACAGCAACATTGTTGCGACGCTGCAATCGCTGGGGCGACAGGCGCAACTGATCACCCATGAGTTAACACCAGAAAGACGTCTGCTACTACGGGAAGGCTCACTGGCGGCGATTATCGATCAAAATCCATACGAGGAAGCACGTCGTGCACTGGCGTTGCTGGCGCGGCATTTTAATCGCAGCGAGGAGTTTTCCCTGCACGACAACATCACCCCTTTTAACCTGTTTATCCGCGAGAATTGCCCGGCCGAAGGTGGACTGAGCCAGACCTGATGCGGCTGGAGGGCTGAGTCATTGGCGGGCTCTGGCAGGCTAGAGGTGCAAAAAAATTTTTTGTTACCCCTATTTATGAGACACCTCAGATTTATATCATTAGCGAGTTGTCTGACTCTGTACGGCTAATTTGTTAGCCAGTGCACAATACAAGCTTTATAAATATGGCAGATTGGATTACTTGCCTTGTAATGACAACCATAGCATGGTGATGTTATTGCTGCCTTTTCACATTTTTTGTTCCCTCTAAATGGAGATTTCTGTTATGGATAATTATTTTGGTGTAAATAAAAACTCTGTAAATCCAAAAACAAGCTTAGTCAACGCAATTCCTCATTCTTTTTTTAAATATGAAATTCGGCCTCATGCTTATCCTCTCGCGAATTTTTGCATTCCCGACAAGGTCAGAAAGCGGCTGGAAAACTTCTATAGTAATGTAGTTAGTCGCCAGGAATATTCTTTAGGATATCCTTTAAATCAAAAATTTGACTATTCTGCGCTTTCCACTTTTATAAATGTTCATTTAAATAATATTGGTGATCCTTTCGAGAATAGCTCAATGCTGTTACATACGCATGAGCTGGAGCAGGAGGTTCTCAACTATTTTAGCGGGCTTTGGCATGCTAAATCACGTAAGCCGTTAACCGAAGAGTCATTCTGGGGCTATGTATTGGCTATGGGATCGACGGAAGGGAATATGTATGCCTTGTGGAGCGCAAGAGAGTATTTTCGTGTCAGTCAGACAACACAAAAAAAGATCTCTGAACCGATACTTTATTATTCTCAGGAGTCACATTATTCCTTAGAGAAGTGCGCATACATTTTGGGGCTCACCACATTTCAGGAAATGGGTGATAAATATTATCCTGGTCAATGCCCGGTGACGGCAGATGGCACATGGCCACAGGGGGTACCAGTCGATCAACACGGTGCGGTAAATCCTGAAGCATTATCAGCTTTGGTCAATTTCTTTGCATCTCATGGACATCCTCCCATTATTGTTTTGAATGTGGGAACCACGTTTCAGGGAGGATTTGATGATGCGCAGGTTATCTGGCAACAATTATGTCCTGTGCTTGAACGACATGATTTCTGTGTTCAGACTAAAAGTGATTGCCGCCCCGACTTCTGGATTCATATTGATGGCGCGCTTGGGGCTGCCTATTTACCCTATCTGGAAATGGCTAATCAGAAAGAATTGAGTGGGGTGAAGGGGCCTCAGTTTGACTTTCGCCTTCCCTATGTTAGTTCGATAGTGATGAGTTCCCATAAATGGTATGGCGCACCCTTTGCTTCAGGGGTCTATATGAGTAAAGAAAAGTACCGGATGCAGCCAGCCACTCTGCCTGAGTATATTCATTCTCCTGATACTACCCTGGGGGGCACTCGTAATGGGATGTCCGCGTTATTGCTCTGGTATGCAATTAATACCATCCCTTCGGCTATGCAGGCAGAGATCGCGGCACGTTGTGAGCAGCTGACCGCGTATGCTTATGAACAATTAAAAACTATCAAAGCCATTCACCCGTCATTCTGTGTGGAACGCGGACCACACTCGTTGGTGGTAATCTTTACGCGACCCGGAGATGCGATCTTCCAAAAATTCCACCTGAGTGGGCGTGGGGACATGGCTCATATTGTGGTTATGCCGCACGTTACACGCGCAGCGATTGATAATCTTGTTGAAGCGTTACAGCGAGATGATGCTTTTTTGGCACAGGATCTTCTCAGCAACGATGCGAATAAGAAACATTCGGAGGTATAAACATGGGATGCAGACATGCTAAAGATTCCGAACTGGATATCGTCTGTGATCTCCTGACATCCGAATTCTATGACGATCCGGTGCTTAAATTTGCGTTTACGGGCTCCGATAGAGATGAGCGCAAGAAGGTGATGCGCGGCTTTTTTCGTATTTATGTTGAACTCGCTCATAAGCTTGGAGGCGTCCTGCTTACAGAGAACAATACCGGTACCCTGGTGTATTTCGGTCCGAAATTGATGGAGATGACGGAAGAAGATAATCAGTTCATTGATAGCCAGCTACGTCAGGCGTGTGGGGCTGATTATTTGACAGCGCTGGCGTTCATGAACGGCCTCGACCATTTTCATCCACGAGAGCCAGCACATTATTACATCTTTCTTCTCGCTGTACTGCGTTCTGATAGAGGAGGTGAACAGGTAGCAAAGTTGTTCCGGAGGTTGAATGGTATCCTTGATAAGGAAAAAATGCCTTGTTACGCAGAATGTACAACTTTCAGTACAAGGACCCTGGTCAGGCGATTCGGATATTGCGATGCAGGAAATCCCTTATCTATTGAAGGGTTTCCTGAACTTTTACCGGTCTGGCGCGAGCCGCAATGAGTGAAACATAACCCATAAGGCATTTGTCTTAAATAATTATTTATTTTCAATGGCTTGTGTTCATGGTGGGTCGAAGGGTGTGAGGCCAGTCTGGCAAGCTGGTTCTCATATAAATATAGATATTTCCACTCAAAAATGACGACAGCTATCTGCTATACTATCGTCGATGATGCTGTATCTAAAGGTAATATAATGCAGGCTAGTGAACTTAGAGGAATAAGTTAATGAGCAGAAATTTTTTTTCAGATTCCCAAAAAAATGAAATCATGAAAAATAATCTGGAAAAATACTTATCGAAATACGGAGAGATAAATTACGCTTACGCAGTAATGAATAAGCGCAATGTTGATGATATGATTATCATCACCAGTTTTCCTGATTACTTTTCTGAAATCTATCTGGAGTCTAAATATCAAAGCATAGATCCGGTGATAATTAATGCATTGAATCGCATTTCACCTCTCATCTGGGATGATAGTCTGACGATTAACTCTCAGTGGAAAATCAGCAAGATTTTTGACTCTATTAAACCTTATGATGTGGTGAGTGGGCAAAGCTTTATTCTGCATGACCAGAATAATAATCTTGTGGTGTTATCTTTATATATTAATAAATTCCTGATGCCAGAGCTGGATGAGAATATAAGAAGAAACAGAAATGAAATACAAGGTTTGCTAATTGATACCCATGAATTGTTACTGCATCTCTATCGTGATGAGAATAAACCTCAACAGAACACGGAAAGTACCCTCTCTTCCCGTGAAAACTCGATCCTTTACTGGAGTAGTACCGGTAAAACTTACCCTGAAATTGCCCGCATACTTAATATCACCGTTAGCACTGTAAAATTTCATATGGGAAATATTGTCAGAAAGCTGGGCGTTAAGAATGCGAAACATGCTATTAGTCTGGCAATTGAACTTAACATTATTTCGCATCCATCAGATAAGTAAACTCCATCGGAGAAGATACCCTGCCAGCGCAGTGCTGGCAGGATGGTGGATCACATCAGAACAACATAGTTAATCCGGCATAATAAGCACGGCCTGGTTCGTTATAGGTCGATGCGCCATCATTCTCACGATAAATACGTTTATCAAAGAGGTTATTTATCCCAGCATTGGCACGCAGGTTTTTAGTGATGTCGTAATTCACGTTTAAACCGAAGATGGAGTAGGGACTGATTTCCCGGTTAGAGATCGCATTGACTTCATTGCGGATTTCAGCATATTGACGCGGTTTCTGTCTTCCGTACTGGGTCCAGTTAATATTGGCATCCAGTTTATCCGTAACCTGCCAGTCAAGCTGAGAATTAATGGTGAACTCCGGGATAACAGACAACGGATTGCCTGTTTTCTTGCTTTCAGAACGGAACATATAAGTCGCGTTGGTGCGCCATTCCAGCGTATCGCGTACCAGCGGAATTGTCAGATTACCTTCCAGACCTTCAACAACCGCTTTACCGCCATTTTCCCAACGTAATATGTTATAGCCGTTTGAGGCATAGCCCACCAGATCATCACCCGCGACAATTTTGTTTTTGTAATCATTGCGGAACCAGGTAATTCCGGCGATATAGCCATCGTGATTAAATTCAATACCGATTTCTTTATTGACGCTGATTTCCGGGTCGAGATTATCATTACCTAATAAATAACAGCTGCCGCTGGTGAGACCTACCGGGCAACCATTGCCTCGCGTGGAAAGCAGATACCCCTCGGTGGATTGATAGAGGTTCGGTGCTTTAAATGCGCGGGCAATACCTGATTTTAAGGTGAAATAATCGCCCAGACCTTGCGAAATATTGAGACTCGGACTCCAGTTGGCACCGAACTTATCGTGATAATCAAAGCGCAGGCCTGGGATAACTTCGGTACTGTCGGTGGCGGCAATGTTATCTTCAAAAAACAATGAGCTGATGGTTGCGCTATTTTTGCTGCTACGTTCTGATGGATTGCCAGATACGCCATCAATGATCACACCGGATACATCGGTTGCGCTCATAGAAGCAGGATCGTTTAGCTCATCACGGTTCCATTCAGCACCAAGGGTGACCGTTTGATCGACCAGCATCTCAACCGGGAAGTTTATCTCGCCACCGGCACGATAGCTTTCGAGACGACTGGTAGAGTAAGTATTGCTGTTGATCATCCCTTCAACGCGACCTGTTGAACCTTCTTGCAGGCGGGTGTTGTTGGTTTTTTCATAATTGAAATTGAGTTTTGAGGTACCCCAATCCCAGATGCTATTCCAGGCAATGCCATAACTCTGGCGATACATGCGATTAGTTTCATCGCCATAAAGCGACTCCACTATGCCATCCGGGCTGATATTGCCGTTGCTGTATTGGGTGTCTCCGGCATAAATGTTGCCCTGTCGGCTGTAACCATAAGTGAAATCGACAATTTGCAGTGGAGTAATTTTCCACGAGAACACCGTGTTGATGTCTTTATTACGCACACCTTCACGGCCTGCCGCATAAGATCCGTTTTCAGCGGTATTGATGTTATAAGCGTCGGCGTCAGTTTTATTGATGTTGCCGAACAGACGCATGGTGAGAGCATCACCGGCCAGCGGACCACTGAGGTTGAAGTTGGCGCGTTTAGTGGCACCTTCTTTATCATCTTCTGGCTGATTGGTGAACAGCGACAGGGAGCCATGCCAGTCATTAGTCGGGCGTTTAGTGATGATGTTCACTACGCCACCTGCTGCCCCAGAACCATAGCGGGAAGCTGCCGGTCCACGAATAACCTCGATACGGTCCACCATTTCGGCCGGAACCCAGTTGGTATCGCCACGAGTATCACGCTCGCCGCGCCAGCTGTAGCGAACGGCGTTACGCGAAGTGACAGGGACCCCATCAATCATAATTAAGGTATTTTCTGGTCCCATGCCGCGTATGTCGATTTGACGATTATTCCCACGGCTACCACTGGCGCTGTTACCTGTAAGATTGACGCCGGGCATTTTGCGAATGATGTCTGATAAATCGTTAACGGGAGGGCTTTTTTGAATGTCTTCCGCAGTAATGATTGAAACACCTGGCTGTTGTTTCAGTTCTTCTTCCGCTGTGACAATCATCGATTCATCGTCAGCCAGTTTCTCGGTTGGCTCCTCATTGACGGCGTAAGCTGATGTGCTCAACAGTCCGGTCAAAAACAGAGCAACAGGTCGTCTTGCGTTACATTTGGTTGCATTCACTAAAGTTTTCTCCCTGTTTTGTTAACATTCGTAAGCGAATGCGCATGATAATGATAATAATTCTCATTGTATATAAAGAGGGGTGAATCTCCTTTTTGTCTCCAATATTGCTTAATAAGTGAACATTTCGGGCGTGAATAGCTTATTTCAGGGGCGAGACGTAAAGAGTGGAGGCGAAATAATGCGCATATAATTACAACATACTTAAAGTTCGCGGCATAACAAGCAGACTTCTGCTCCTGAGCACTTCTTTGTCAGCCAGCAATTTTGGTCGAGATTTTCTATCGTGATTAACCGGGCAGACATAAATGCCAACCCGGCAACGGCAGGGAGGAATACATTCTTGCGGCAATACGACTAAGAAGAGGATTAGCCCTGCAACACCTTCACCATCTCTTTACCCACGCTGGCGGCGGACTGCGGATTTTGCCCGGTAACTAAACGCCCATCGACGGAAACCTGATCCTGCCAGGCAGCGGCGCCAGCAATGATTGCTCCCTGCTGCTGCAATTTGCTGGTCAGCAAGAACGGCACAACGTTTTCCAGCTGCACAATACATTCTTCTTCATCGGTAAAGGCGCTGACATGCTTACCCGCAACCAGCAGGCTGCCGTCATTGAGGGTGACATTGACCAATGCGGAAGGGCCATGACAGACCGCTGCCACCACGCCATTATGCTGCCATATCTCGCGAGTCACGCGTTGTACCGCTTCGCTCTGCGGGAAATCCCACATCGTGCCATGTCCGCCTACATACAGCACGCCCGCATACTGTGCAGCATCCACTTGCTCCAGCGCCAACGTATGCGCCAGCTTGTGCTGAAAATTCTCGTTATTCCAGTAATGTGCATTGACCGAGTCATCCAGCTCAACACCATAGACCGGAGGTTTGCCGCCTTTAATTGAAGCGAAATCCACGCTGAAACCGGCGTTTTCCAGCTGTTCAAGAGGGTGAGTTAATTCAGGAAGATAGAAACCCGTTGCGCCATCGGTTGAGCCCAGTTTGTCATGGCTGGTGAGCACGAAAAGTATTTTTTTAGCAGACATCATCGTTCCTTAGCGACTTAATCATCTGATTCACCAGTATGACGTATTGGCTGTCATCAGCATTATCGTCATTTATGATTGCAGCTATCATTCCAGGTAATAACTGCCACGCTTGCCGAAAGCAGTTCCCCGTGATGAAATAAGTTTCATCTGCAACTTTACTTATAGCCATCATGCCAATTGATATCAGAACCATGGATCTCAACCTGCTCAAAGCACTGGATGCTCTGCTGGATGAACGTAATGTGACGCGTGCGGCTAACAGGCTGGCACTGACGCAACCTGCGGTCAGTGGCATGCTGACAAGGCTACGCGAGTGTTTCGATGATCCGCTGTTTACTCGAACGCAACGCGGAATTGTGCCTACATTGCGGGCGCTGGAACTGGCTGCGCCGGTAAAACAGATTCTTGCTGAAGTTAATGGCCTGCTACAACCCAAAGCCTTTGATCCGGCCAGCGCAGAAATGACCTTCACCATCGCCGCTACCGACTACGCACTCCGCGCTGTGGTGGTGCCCTATATGGAGGCATTACGTAAACTCGCGCCGGGTATTCGCGTTGCGGTCGTGCCCGTCAATAATGATCAACTGACTTTTCAGTTCGAGCGCGGTGATGTCGACATTGCGCTGATTACACCGGACACCACGCCGCCAGATTTACATGCACGTGCGTTGTATGATGAAGAGTATGTATGCCTGTTGCGCCATGACCATCCGGCAGCGCAGGGCAACGGCATTACCCTGGAAGATTTCTGCACACTTGATCATGCATTGGTTTCCTATCACGGTGGACAGTTCCATGGTGTAACTGATGATGCACTGGCGGCACTGGGAAAATCACGGCGCGTCTCTTTATCAGTGAGCAGCTTCCTGGTATTACCGGAGATTTTACGGGTCAGTGACTTGATTGCTGTGGTACCCCGACGGCTGGCGGTCAATACCGCAGGATTACGGGTGCTGACACCGCCACTGACCATCCCTGGTTTTACCAAAAATGTCGCCTGGCATGAACGAACCCACCGGGATGCGGGATATCGCTGGTTGCGCGGTCTGTTGTTTGAAACAGTGACTGGCGCGAATGATATCCGGACCAGCGTTAGCGAGTAATGGCTTAAAATTAATGCGAAAGGTCTCACACCTTACCAGGCAACTCTTCTGTGCTTGATATTTCGTTTGTTCTCTAATAGCGACAGGATTTAACTGTAACTTATTGGGAATGTTATGAAATATTTTAAATGTGGTTTTCTGGTTCTCGCCATCAGTGCCGCCTGTCTTCCCCTCACGGCTGGAGCAGATAACAACTTCACACCTTCAAACGCTAAAAATAACGATATTATTCCATCTCGCGATATTACTGTTGATCAGCACGTTAACCTGGAATCGTTGCGGGATCGGCAACGCACTAACCACGGCCAGACACCCTTTCAATCGACGGGTTATTATGTGAAGAAAGGCGAGGTACTGAACCTGGCGATTCTGTACGGTAACCGCGATATAAAGCCGTCACTGGAAGCATTTATCTCCGTTCCCAGTGATCGCACCTATGAATTCAGCCACGCGCAACGCCAAAAGCTTGAATGGGGCATCAACACCCTTCAGGTTGATCAGGATGGCATTCTGTATATTGCGAATATGGATAAGCCGATTGACGGCGAAATCGCCCTTCAGATTCATGGTGGTCATCCCTTCCCACGTTTTATCCTCAAGCAGAATCAACAGGGGGATTGGAAACGCATGCTGACTGACCCGGTGTTAAATAACTCTCCCTACGTTGAGCTGTTGAGTGACCGTATGATGATTACCCTGCGACGTGAAAAAGCGGCGCAATTCATTGAGAACGGCGATCCAGTCAGCATGCTGACCACCTGGGATAGTATCGTCAAGCTGGCGGAACAGCAGTATGGCCTGACAAATGACGATCCTGCCAGCAAACATCCGGTTTTTCCTTATCACTTCCATTTTGTGGATGGTATCCCTTTGGCAGGTACTGAAAACAGCGACAAATGTGCTGGTTATATGAATACCGGAAAGTGGCGCATGCAGACCTGCGATGAAAATGCGATGCAGGGTGTGGTGAACAATCATGTCCTGAGAAGCGATGGCTGGGGACCCTGGCATGAACTTGGTCATAATCTACAGATGTCACCACTGACATGGGGTGGGATGAGTGAAGTCACGGTTAATCTTACCTCGCTGTATATACAGCGTGAGTTTGGCCTTACTTCCCGTCTCGAAACGGATGGTGTGTGGGCAAAAGCATTCAAATACCTGCAACAACCGCAACGTGATTACAATGCCCAGGATAACTGGACCAAAATTGCGATGTTGTGGCAGCTTGATTTGACCTTCGGTAAAGATTTTTACGCGACTCTGGCGCGCCATTATCGGGAAATGGACGATGAGGATCTACCACGTACCAATGATGAAAAGATGCAGCAATTCATTGTGCAAACCAGCCGTATCAGCCATTTTAACCTGATACCATTCTTTGAGCAGTGGGGCCTGATGCCAACGGATAATACCCGCAAGTATCTGGCACAGCGCAGCACGAGCTTACCCTTGTTAACCGCCCCAATCTGGGAGAATCGTGATTCCTCAATCAAGTATGATTATGCCGAAAAAGAGCTTAAGGCGGTTACCGACCCTGATGTCTTCATTAGTTCGAACAAAATCTCCCACATATTTACGCTTGATGGTAACGCCAGCAAGAACGCGGTGGCCTTTAAATGGTCAATGGTTAGCGGTCAGGAACGCTTTGGTCTGAAGGACAAAAGGGGTAACGACCTCGATGAGGTAAAGGATGCTGTCGCTCAGGCATGGATTCCGGCTAACGTAACGGGTGAGGCTGTCTACCGGCTAACGGTAACAGGCAAGGACGGCAGTGAGGCAAGCAGTGATATGAAGTTTACGATCGAAGCAGGAAAGCCGTAGAACTGACAGCGGGGAGTGCTTTGGGCACTCTCCGCTATTTTTACCTGAAAGATCAGATCAGGAAATCGTCCAGCGAACCGCCAGCATCAATGGCGCTCTTGATTGGCGATGGTGTACGGCCCTGACCAGTCCAGAATTTCTCTTCACCATTTTCATCAGTGAATTTATATTTGGCCGGACGCGGTGTACGTTTTGCTTTAGGTTTGCTTTCGCCCTGGCTTAATTGCGCCAGTTCAGAAATATCAATGCCATCGTTAAGCAGCATCTCTTTATACAGCGCCAGTTTCTCTTCTTTCTCGCGCAGCGCGGCATTTTCTGCAGCCACTTCATCACGACGTTCGGCGATTATCGCGCTGAGTTTTTCCAGCATTTCGTTTAAAACTTCAACCTCAACATCACGCGCCTGAGCACGCAGTGTGCGAAGATTGTTCAATGCCTTCAGTGCATCGCTCATAAAAAACCCTTGATTATTGTCTTACATATGAAAAAAAGGGCATTCTACGGGAAAATGACACAAAAGAAAATATTGCCGTGCATGCAGATTTGTCTTGAAAATAACGAGACAGCAGAAAATAAACTTATAACCTGATATCTCGTTTGGCTATATGGGGATTATTTAAGCATCGCGATAGAATGGGAAGCATCCGGTAATCAGTGCGACCAGCAGTAATACCAGACAGGTAATAAATGACCAACGCAGAGTGAAACGCTGGGCCTGAGCATAATCCAGTTTCAGCATGCCGATTAGTAAATAAGTGGAGGCCACCAGCGGGCTGAGAATATGCACCGGCTGGCCCACTAATGCGGCGCGAGCCATTTCAATCGGTTCGATACCATAATGTCCAGCCGCCTGGACGAGCACCGGCAGCATGCCGAAATAAAACACATCGTTGGAAACCATCCAGGTCACCGGAATACTGATCACCGCAGTAATCACCGCCAGATAAGGGCCGAGTGCCGGGGGGATCACATTCACAATCGCTGTTGCCAGGCTATCTGCCATACCGGTTTCGGAGAAGATCCCGGTAAACACCGCAGCGGCGAAGATGAGTCCGGCCACGGCGAGAATGGCTGGCGCATGGCGTGCCATCTGCTCCTGTTGCTGGCTGAGCTGTGGATAGTTAACGACAAACATGATCGCCGTTGCCAGCATAAACAGATAGGCCATCGGCACCACATCCAGCACCAGCAGGGTCATCAGGGAGATGGTCAGCACCCAGTTAAACCAGAAGCGCCAGGCTACACAGGGTTTTTCTTCAAATTGCAGACCGCTCATCGTTGCAGATGAGCCAGCATCAAAGCCAATTCGCTTACGTTCATTGCGCCCCAGCAACCACGCCATCACAAAGGTCCATACTACGCAGGCCAGCAACGGTAATAACATGGGTACGAATAAGGTGGCGACATCGGCATGAACGGCGGTGGCGGCACGGGCAGTGGGGCCACCCCACGGAAACATATTCCCCAACCCGGTACATTGTAATAACAGGCAGGCAACGCTCAATTTAGATAAGCCAACACGTTCATATATCGGCATAAATGCCGACAGGACAATCATATATACTGTTGCGCCATCGCCATCCAGCGCCACAATAAAACCCAGCAGCGCCGTGCCGATAAATATTTTGACCGGATCGCCATCGACGGCAGAGACAATGCGTTTAATAATCGGATCAAACATCCCGGCATCGGTGACGCTCATAAAATAAAGCATGGCGAAAATCAGCATCACGCCGGTTGGGGCGACAGTACGCAATCCTTTTATCACCATACTGCCCATCTCTACACCATGCCCGGAAAATAGCGCGAAAAGTGTTGGGATAATAATCAATGCCGTCAGGGCAGAGAGTTTTTTGCTCATTAATAAGCCGATAAAGCAGCCAATCATAAGCACACTGAGAATTAGCAGCATGGCGAGGTATCCTGTTCAGAGGGAATATCGGGTATAAATAAAAAACAACAAAATGATTATTTAATGTGCAGAAGTGCCATCTTTGCCCTCGACATACATACGCTATTATCTGAAGAGTGTTCCAGATATAACAAGATATATTGCGGGTAAAAATGTGTGCAACTTCTTATTTTTAATAAAAATAAACTCGCTTCAGGTGATGATTTATCCTGGTGTTATTTCCGCTCCTTAATGATTCCTGTGATAAATAACAACGCCCGACACCTGGCCGGGCGATCCTGTTACCCGTGATCGCGCGGTGACGGCGCAATCGGTAAAGGCAGACGATAGAGTTTTACCGGGTATTCGACGGTAGAAGGTTTTCCGCCGGTGGTGGCTGGCGTGCGGTTGATCTGTGCCGACGGCATCCACAACGCGCCTTTGGAAATCCACATGGCATCAATCCACACCAGACGCGGGTCCTGAATCACGGTAGTGACTGTGCCGTCAGGCGCAATACGTTTTATGCTGCGGGTATTGATGTCCGAGGCATAAATATTACCTTCCGCATCAATTGCCGTGCCGCCCGTGCTCCAGGTATCACGCACTTTATCAGCGTGTTGTGCCACCTCCGCTTCTGAAAGTTTCTCATCATTCAGGTAACGGGTCTCGATGCGAGCCAGTGGCCCTGGGATAGCCTGGTAGTACAACCATTTGCCGTCTGGCGAGACTTCCAGCTGATCGAGGCCGACACGTTTTTCACGGCCATCGCGCAGGTACAGTTTCTTGCCGTCGGCATAAATGGGCTGGTGATCGATGGAAAGCGGATGGTCGTCCAGAACACGCCAGCTTTTACCGCTTTTCATGTTCAACACCACCAGACCCACCGCGCCGGGATCGGTCAGATAGGCGAAATCACCATTAAAACGGACATCGTCCAGATAGCTGGTCGCCTTCAGCGTGGGGGATTTAAACACATAGCTGCCCACCACTTTTCCGCTTTGCAGGTTGATGCGTACCAGCTTGGCGGCACCGGGTACGGCCTGGTCGCCCGTGCCAATGCCTTTGTTACCGGCATCCATTACCCAGAGAGCGCCATCCGGGCCAATACGCAGCGCATTAACATGGTAAAAATGGTGTTCCGGGTCCTGGCTTTGCCACTGATTCCAGCTCTCGTCGGGATACGCCTTAAGCTGACCGTTCACCACTTCAGCCAGTTGTAAACCGCTGCCTTCCGATTGGGTCAGAGAGGCGAAAATACGGCCATCGTGGCTCACGGTGATACCATTCCACACGCGAGGTGAGGTGGTAACCTGCTGCAGACGGCTATCCTGCTGCGTTGGCAGTTTTACCGGCAACGTATCCTGTGCCAGTACCTGCCCGGCGGCAGTCATTGTCAGCGCGGCGACCAGCGCCTTGAGTGAATGCTTCATCCTTCTCTCCCTTTTACTTAACATTGCAGGTTATTTGTTGCTCTGTTGTTAATGTCTGTTCATCCTGGCAGGCCGCAGTGATAAATTATATTCTCTGATTTTTATCAATTAATTCCTGGTGGGAATGAATGGAGCTAAAAGACCTGCATTATTTGCTGGCAGTGAAGGAGACCGGACATCTTGGCAAAGCGGCCCAATCCCTTGGTATCACTCAGCCAGCGCTGACCAAATGTCTCCAGCGGCTGGAAAAGTTCTATGCCACACGGCTGATTTTAAAGGTCGGGCGCGGTATGCAACTGACGGAAGCGGGACTGCTACTTTGTGAACGTGCTCAAAAAGTGGTGCATATGATGCAGGTGACGCGCCAGGATTTACAGGCGCTGGGGGCCGGTACCGCAGGGGTGATTCGACTCGGGGTGGCGGCTACGGCGGCGGAATTTATGCTGCCGATGTTAAGCCGCGATCTGCTGCACAAAGCACCGACAGCCCGGCTTGAAGTGACGGTCGGCATGAACGACCTGCTGCAGAAACTGCTGCGGGAAAACAAAATCGATCTGATCCTGGGCTTTCTGCCGGATGGCAATAGCGAGTTTGTCACTCGCCCATTGATTGACGATCCCGTGGTGATTGCCGCCAGCCGCCGTCATCCGCTGGCAAATATTCATCCTACGCCGGAACAGCTGGAGCAATACAGCTGGCTGCTGCCGTCGTCGAATGTTGCTACGCGCCAGTGGCTGGAGCAGCGCCTGCGCAGCGGAGGCTATGCGCCACCCAGGGTCCAGATGGAAAGTAATACACTGTCGCCGCTACGCCAGGTGATCGCCAGTACACAGCTACTGAGTTTTCTCTCACGCCGTTTGCTGAAAGGCGAGGGTGATGACGCCATGCTGGTGGAGATCCCGTTGCCGTTGGTTACCATGCCGCGAACTTTTGGCTGGCAGTTCCGGTCGTTAAGTGAACTATCACCGGCATCCCGTTTGCTGGTTGAATTAGCGGAAAAACGCTGGCACTGGTAACAGTCCGTCATGTAGTGGCGCAATTTATTGCGCCTCTTTAGCCGCATCGCCGTAATACACCCGCGCGATAAATCGCGCCGCCAGGACACAAGCACACAGATTTACTGTTGTGATAATACCCTCCCTCAACTCTTTCGTATTATTACCCATTGAAGAATAAGTGAATTTTATCCAGGAAACTTTTGGCTGAAGATTAACAATTTCTTGCAATAGAAATCTTAATGCGTATATTTCTCATTTGCTTTCTTAACGACATGTTTACTGTCGCGCTGTGAGTGCCCGGACGGCACAGTCAGGCGCTTCCTCTTACCTGACATTTATTCTTCAACTCCTTTGCGGCGGGATGCCAGCAGACGTCAGCGGGTGTGTCGTCATCTAAATAAAAATAAGTTGATTGAGGAATATTATGTCTTTCGAAGTTAAGCGGGTCAGGGGATCGCAACCAGCATTACGCCTTTCCATGCTGGCGCTGTTCATTGCATCAGGTATCGCTCATGCGGCTGAAGCCAATAACAAGGAACAAACGCTGACGGTAAACGCCAGCACCGACGATCAGCAGCAGCAGGCCGCCAGTGATTACAATGTGCCGGTTACCCGGGCTGCCACCAAAATGGCTCTGACCGCACGCGACACGCCTCAGTCCATCAGCGTTATCAGCAAACAGCGTATGCAGGATCAACAGCTGGAAACGCTGAATGATGTTTTAAAAAATACCACCGGCATCAGCGAATTTAATTCCGGCGCGAACCGCAGCAATTACTACTCGCGCGGTTTTATGATCGATAACTATCAGATCGATGGCGTCCCGGTACTGATTGATTCCCAGTGGAATATCGGCGATACCCTGGCTGATACGGCCATTTATGATCGGGTCGAAGTGGTGCGCGGTGCGACGGGTTTAATGACCGGTGCAGGCAGCCCGGCGGCTTCGATCAATATGATTCGCAAGCAAGCCGACAGCAAAGAATTCAAAGGCGATGTCTCAGCCAGCTATGGCAGCTGGGATAACCAGCGTTATGTCGCCGATCTCTCTGCCCCGCTGACGGAGTCAGGCAATGTACGTGGTCGTGTGGTAGCGGGTTACCAGGATGGAGACAGCTGGCTGGATAACTACCATACCCAGAAGAAGTTCCTGTATGGCGTGGTTAATGCCGATCTGACCGATTCCACCACGCTGTCCCTGGGATATGATTATCAGGAAACCAATATCTCGGGCGCAACCTGGGGTGGTCTGCCGACGTTCTATCTTGATGGCAGCAAAACCAATTATTCTCGCAGCACTAACCTGGCTCCTGACTGGGCGTACAACAATAGCGACTCAAAATCCGTCTTTGCCAGCCTGAAGCAGGAATTTAACAACGGCTGGCAGTTCACCCTGAGTGGCACCCACACTGAAGCCACCATGGACAGTAAGCTGCTGTATATCGATGGTTACTTTGATAAAACCACTGGCATCGGTATTGGGCCTTATGCGGGTTATGACCTGCTCGGCGGCACCGGTTATAACACCGCGAAGCGCAAGGAAAATTCTGTTGATGCTTACGTCAGCGGCCCGTATGAGCTGTTTGGTCGTCAGCATGAGATGATGGCTGGCGTGACCTGGATTCGCCAGAATGATCGTTACTTCAGTTCATCCACCAGTTTCACCTCAGCCGATGTCGGTGATTTTAATGAGTGGGGTAATTATCCGGAGCCAGACTGGGATCCTCAGTCGCTGTCTCAGGACAATACGATCAATCAGAAATCAGCCTATCTGGCGACGCGCATTTCGCTGGCGGATCCGTTGCATCTGATCCTCGGCGCGCGCTACACCAAATACACCGCCGATACGCTGACGCAGAATATGGAAAAGAACAACATCACGCCTTACGCGGGCCTGGTGTATGACATCAACGATACATATTCCGCCTACGCCAGCTACACCTCAATTTTCAAACCACAAACCTACCGCGATGTTAACGGCGCTTACCTTTCACCGGTTACCGGCAAAAGCTATGAAACCGGGATCAAAGGTGACTGGCTGAATAGCCGCTTGACGGCTTCAGTGGCCGTCTTCCGTATCGAGCAGGATCACCTGGGGGCAACGGATTACGCGCTGGTTAATGGCGGCACGGATTATGCCTACTATGAGCAAAACGGCACGGTCAGCAAAGGTATTGAATTCGAAATCAACGGTGCGGTGACGGATAACCTGCAAATGACCTTCGGCGCGACTCGTTATGTGGCGAAAGACGGTGATGGTGAAGCGCTGAATCCCACTCAGCCGCGCACTTCTCTGAAGTTCTTCACCAGCTATCGCTTGCCGATGCTCCAGGATCTGACGGTAGGTGGCGGTGTTAACTGGCAGACCCATACCTGGGATCATGTGGCCGGTCCGGATGGTGCGAGCACGTTGTATGCCGATCAGGGCAGCTATGCGTTGGTTGACCTGTTTACGCGCTATCGCGTGAACAAGCAGCTGTCAATCCAGGCGAACCTGAATAACCTGTTCGACAAAACCTACAACATTGATGTGGGCAGAAACACGGTATATGGTGCGCCGCGTAACGTCTCCATCTCAGCAAACTATCGTTTCTAATTGGCTGCTTGATGTTAAAAGAGGAGGGGATGCTTTGGCATCCCCTCTGTTTTTACTGCAGATCAACATTGAGAGCCGGAGCACCAAAACTAACCAGCACAGCGTTTGAGGCGGTGAAATAATCACGCCAGAACGCTTCGAGCTGCTGCAATACTTTTCCTGAGCGATAGTTATTTTTCGCATCGGTATCAATCAAACCTGCGCCAGCGACAAACACCTTTGCCCCGGAAAAATCAGTCAACAGGTTCTGACTTTTGACCTGCTCAAGTTCTTTTTGGGGTGACAGTAAACGCAACGCGTTATTGCGATAAAAACTATCGAACGCACTGTTTTCCAGCATGTCCGAGATCAGAAACACCGTGCGTGATTGAACAGCATCCTGTTGCAGATCGCTGCTTATGCGTTTCAGGCTGTCAAGGATTTCGCTTTTCGCGATATTATCCCCTTTCTCTGCAAAACTCTTTGCCATCAAAGAACCTACGGTTTTCGCAAAGAAACTTTTTTGTTCCGCCAGGCATTGGTCGAGATGCTTCAGACTCTCCATGCCCAGATTGTCGCGGATTTTCTTATCCACCAGCAGCGGCTCAAGGCGTCCGTCGAACAAGCGCTGCATAAAATTATTTTGCAGCAACGCAGAAAACTGATACAGCACCACGCGATCGCCAGGTTGACTAAATCGCAGGATTTGCTGCCAGCTGGCGTTCTTGATCTCCAGAGGAACTTTTACCGTCTGATCGATAATCACCACCAATTCGCGACCACTACTGGCTGGGCGATATTGGGTTAATTTCGTGAAATCATAACAGCCGGGAATATCATTGCGTTCGGCCGCCTGAGCCAGGGCGCTTGCCCCGGCCAGCAGCAACAGACATGCTGTGATAAGCCTCACCTTAGCCACCCCTGGCTTTATGTAAAACCAGCTGGACTTTGCGACGATGCTGCAAAGCCTCAAACGGCAGTCCAGCGTCTTCAGCAACGAGCAGGAGTTCCTCATCGTTAAGTACGGTCAAATCCCCCAGCTCCGCAATGCGGGCTTTGTCATCTGCGTTGTTTGGTTCAAGCGCCACCGGGGTGAGGGGCGCGGGTGCAGGTTCAACCACTAATGCCGGTTCTGGCTTATGCATCTCGCGAACATGAGCGGCAGGAACATATGACTGACGCGATGCAGCATGCTCATCGGCCTCGATTTTGTCGCGCTGTTTACCGCGAACATATTCATCAAAGGTGCGAACGTCATTTCTGGCGTTACTGGCACTGCTGGCGCGCTGCATCGCCATACGATTTTGCAAACTGGCCAGTTTATCCTGGGCATCACGTTCGACACGCTCACGACGCATGGCATACCATGCCGCGAACTCTTCTGAGCCACTGAAGTTACCGACGTATTTCGCCGCCTGCCGGGATTCAATACCCACCAGCGAGCGGTAATAGCCAATCAGAATGCCAATAAGCTGCACCCCAATAAAGATCACCGAAAGGATAATAAACGTCAGTTTTGAAGCAAAGACGCGATTGTCAGTCACTTCCTTTGCAGCCTGCTGATCGGCTTGCTGATTATCTTCAATCGCCTGTTGTGGCAGTTCAAATGGTGAACCTGTAGTGACCGCGCTGGTCTGGCTAAAAGGCGTGCCATTCACTGCCTGAGTTTCAGCAGCATTGATAGTGGCAGCGCGAATAAAATAGGCACCAATCGCAAAGGTGATAATCAGCAGCAGGGTGACAACGGTTTGAACATACTGAGGTTTTGCCCCGATACCGTGTTGAACGCGGTTAAGCATTTGCAGATAGCTGGGGGCATCATCATCGATGCGGGTGTTCTCCAGCGAAACTTCAGGATCTTTCTTCAGCGCCTGAGCATTTCCTTCAAGATGCGCTTCTTTATGCCAGTAGCGGATTTTTTTCAGCAGCGTATTTTTGTGCAGTTGTGTCCCCATCAGATGCGTTGCGGGGACGAGGATCACCCCAATCAACACCGAAACCACAATTGCGGACAATTCAGCCTGGTTTGCTGAAATATTGTTAGCAATGAAAGGGGACAGAACCAGGGCAAAGATGAACGCTTCAAGGATCACCAGTGCGATACTGCACAGCCACAATAACACGCTGGTGGGTTTGCGCCCTCGTTCATCGACTTTGTTGAGATAATTGACGCAGCGGAGATAAAAATCGGCGTCGCGGTTTGAAATACTGTGAAACTGATAAAATTTGCCGCACAGCGCTTCTTCTGCCGGATGCCAGATTAATTTGCCAGTGCCAGGGCGGCGTGATTCATGGCTGCGAGAAAGGCGGCTGATAGTCCCAATCACGGGTAACGAACAAAAAAGGTTAAGGAAAAAGTAGCGTACCTGCTCCCACCATTTTATGACTGTGATAGTTAACGCCAGCAGGGCGAAAAGTGGCCAAAAAATATAGCGATAGGTCGCGATAGTCTGAAATAAGGTATTTAAAATTTCCATTCGATAATATTCCGTTATCCACGCTGGGGAGCATAGTCAGCCAGCCAGGGCTGGCGGTGGTTGCTGTAAAACAATTGGCCTTGCTGAGCCGGATGACCGGACTTTGGTAACAGCAGATCAAGACAGGAAACAGGTTGCTGCTGGGCGTTTTCGATATAGACACGGTAAAGAATACTGTCCTCACCTTCCCAGCTATTCGCGATGCCGGACATTGCTGTCAGTGAGGTGCGTTTCCCCTGGGCGTAGTCGGGCGTAATGATTATCTGTGGATTTTTGGTCACTTTTGCTCCGTCTTTCAAGACCGATACCGGAGTAAGGGTGACGAGGTTGCCATTTACCAATCCGGCCCAGGCACGACCATTCATATTCGGCAGGAATGCCTGTGTTTCGTGTTTCTCAACCGGTTGGCCGCTGGCGAGATTTTTCGCCAATCCACTCACGCGTGGCAGGTCGGTCAGACAACTCCCTGCGACATTGCTGGCCTGTGCCTGGCTGATCAGGCTAAACCCCTGAGATAGTGGCTTCAGGTTACTGGCGAGTCCTGTCGGATGTGTGGAGGCGGGTGAACCACCAAAGTCGATAAAATTGGCTGGATTGGTCACGACGGCACTTGCCATTGGCGTCGCCATCACCTGCGTCGACGCAACTGGCGTTTTTTTGGTGGTAGTCTGCGTCTTCTTCTTCGGCTGCGCTGTGCGAGCCAGCGTATTTTCGGCGGCTGAACTGTAACGCAAATAACGTGGGTTATTATCTTCCAGGGCCAGACGCTGGCGCAGCAGACCTTCATTGGCCAGGGCCACAATTTCCACCCGGCGATTCTGTGCCCGCCCGCTGTCTGAGTCGTTGTTAGCTAACGGACGCGATGAACCCACTCCCTGGAAATAGAGCTGGCTGGCCTTGATACCGCTCTGTTCCAGTACCAGCCCCACATTATGAGCCCGAGCCTCGGAAAGCTGCTGGTTATACGCCGGGCTGCCGGTGGCATCGGTATGTCCCACGACCAGTAGCACGCCTTTGTCATCCTGCTGACCACTTCTCATCGCGGCAGCAATTTTCTGTACCTGGCGCAAACCGGCGCTGGTGAGATCAGCGCTGCCACTGTTAAACATGGAGCCATCCTCAACCTGGGCAACGAACCCCACCTGATCATGCTTGCTATTTTCCTGCGCCCTCAATGCCTCGGTACTAATGCGGATTTTTTCTTCCTGGGCGATTTTTTCCAGCGCCTGTTCGCGACTCTGCCAGACGTTGCCCACGGCACATCCTGCTACGCCACCTGCCAGCCCACCGACCAGCGCTTTTTTAGCGTCATGAGTAACGAGATAGGTTATGCCACCGCCCAATGCGGCACCGCCAATACAGCCAGCGGCTGTGCCGTAATCACGGGCGAAATCATGCATGGATGAGCAACTGCTGGTGAGAGAGGCTGCGATCAATACGGATGCAGCCTTCTTAACAAAGGGTGAATTCACATCTATTCCTTGATTAAAAAAGCATCAGTACGTAGTTTGAGTGAGTCCCGAATTAATAAAAAAAATTCACCTGTTGTTATCGTCAGTAAAATCTTCAACTTTAGTTTTTAATTAAAATATATTTGATTCAATATGATAAAGGTGGCGAGAAAGGGGGGATGGAAGTGAAGGTGGTTTTTAGATAAGCAGTAATGATCAATGCCAGTCAGATTGCACTGACTGGCATCGTGGTGATGGTTATTTTTTCGCTCTGGCCGCCGCGACCAGGCCATCCAGCCAGTCCTGATGACCATTGATCATTGGGTTCGGCTGCGCTTTTGCCAGTTCTTTTGCCGGGTTACCGTTCTGTGTTTCCTGGGTCAGAATGCGCACGCGGTTGTCGGACAGATCTTCCACCAGCCAGGCATGCAGGACGTCAAGACGATCATCAGCACCTTCCTCGCCTGCCCAGCCATGCCAGGCAACGCGGCCAGGTTCACCGGCTGATGGCGCAACATACTCCGTCACACGCGCTTCCACCGGGAAACCAAAGGTCTCGAAGTAGAAACGGTCATCCTGTGCCAGCACCGGGCCTTTGTTATCGTAAAAGCGGGCATTGGCTGAGTTTTTGTAATAGGTCGGCCACAGCGACGGTGTCGCCAGCAATGGCCAGATCTCTGCCGCAGTCAGGCCTGCGACAATCACTTCATTCGAGCAGTAATTATCAGTAAAACCCGGTACAAAGCCTTCTGGCCAGACAATGGCATTCATTTTCATGTTCGTCACCTCTCATTGATTTGATGGGACAAGCATGGGCGAACTTCTCATATAAGTGAAATGGCGAGTCATGATATGAGATATCATCAGTTTTTATTTCAGGTTTTATCGTGCCGTTACACGACTCAGGCAATCTTTTGCGAAGTCTGCACTGCACTCGCCAGCTTCAGGTTTTCTGTCGGAACCTGGTGTGCAAACAATTGGGTGGAGAGATAACTGCTGCCACCGTCCGCCAGCAATATCACGATCCGCTTGCCGTGATTTTCCTCACGATTCGCCACCTGTTGTGCCGCCCAAAGTACCGCACCTGAAGAATCGCCCACCAATACCCCTTCAGTCAGGGCCAGCTGGCGGGCGGCCTCATAGGCCTGCCAGGTTTCCACTGCAATCACCTCGTCATAGACGCGATGGTCGAGGTTGGCTGGAATACGTTCCGCTGGCTGATTGCTAAACGCATGTACGCCGGTGATTTCCAGTGGTTCCGGGCGTAGCTCACTTGGCTGGGAACCGACACCTGGCTCGACAGCAATAATCTGTATAGCCGGGTTTTGTGCCTTCAGATAACGTCCGGTGCCGGAAAGGGTGCCGCCGGTTCCGACGGCGGCGATAAAGATATCCACATCGCCTGCACTGTCGCGCCAGATCTCCGGGCCGGTGGTTTGTTCGTGGATCGCTGGGTTGGCGGGGTTCTCAAGCTGTAACAGGAAATGCACCTCCGGTTCCTGTGTGGTGACTTGCTCAGCTAACCAGCGCGTCGCCGCCACAAAATCACCATTGCTGGCATCATAAAATGCTTTAAATCCCTCGATGGCGCTGAATGGCACCACTTCTGCACCATAGGCCTGGATCAGCTGGCTACGTTCAATGCTGACAAAATCGTTAATATATACCCGGAATTTATAACCTTTGGCTGCGGCAATCGCTGCCAGACCAATGCCGGTATTGCCGCTGGTGGTTTCTACCAGCGTATCGCCAGGCTTAATAATACCGTCGCGTTCGGCAGCCTCAATCATGCTCAGCGCGATACGATCTTTCACGCTGTGATTGGGGTTGAACAGTTCCAGTTTCGCGATCAAATCTGCCTTAATATGTTGCCGGGATGCATAGCGCGCGAGACGCAGCAGCGGCGTATTACCAATCAGTTCAATGATGGATCCAGCTATCTTTGCAGTCATCGTCAACCTCATACAGGTAAGGAGTTGCGGTAAGGATTACCATTTCACTGCGCTACGCTGCCATGCCAGCGTGCGATCCCGAACCAGGAACAGCAGCGAAATCAGAGAAGAAAACAGCAACGCCATCACAATTAGCGCGGCATACATATTGGCGTAAGCTGCCCAGCCTTGCGCCCATTGCAGATACCAGCCCAGGCCTGATTTGACCCCCATCATTTCCGCGGCGACCAGCACCGAAAAAGACGCCCCAAGTCCCATAAACAGGCCAACAAACAGATGGGGTAACGACGCCGGTACGGCGACACGCAGTACCAGGAATAACGAGTTAGCGCCGAGTGTGCGGGCGACATCGTAATAACGGCTATCGACACTGGCGACGCCGGACCAGGTCAGCACCGTGACCGGGAACCAGGTTGCCAGCGCAATCAGGAATACCGCCGCAGAGAAGCTGGAAGGGAAGAAATAAAGCGACAGTGGCAGCAGCGCGGTTGAGGGCACCGGGCCAAGGAAACGTAATATCGGGTGCACCCAATATCCCAGTCCGCGTGACCAGCCGATCGCCACCCCGGTGACAAACCCCATCAGGCTGCCATATACAAAGCCCAGGGCGAGCAGACGCAGCGAATTTAATACGCTATCGAGCAGGCGTGGCCAGTCCGTCGCATAGGCTTCAATCAGAGCACGCGGTGGTGCGAAGAAGGGAACGGGCAGCAACGCCAGCTTGGCGGTAACGGTCTCCCACAGGCCGATGAGCAAAGCCAGCGCGATTAGCCAGGGGCCGTAGCGCCTGAGCGGGGCCGCCAGACTCAGACGGGGGAATAGCCCGGTCACAATCGTCAGCACGCTGAGTAAACCGGCAAAAGCAGCGAACAATTCATGGGTTTCATTAACGTAGCGGGGTGCCGCAAAGCCCACTGGCTTATCCGGCACCGTCACCATCAGCGCCAGCAGCATCCACCACAGCACCAGCGCTCCCCAGATAGCAGGATCAATACGGCGCACCACCTGATGGCCGCGGGTTATTGTCAAGGTGTCACTGGCCATCATCCTCTCCTTAACTGGACATGTTACTCATCGAGGCCATATTGCTGGCATGTTGGTGAGTGGACGTCTTCGTCAGCAATTGCGGTACGTAGTGTTCAGCAAAACGCTGTGCATCGGTGTCTGGCCGGATCACGTTGATTTTCTTCAGCTCATCCACGTATACCGCCACTTCACTACGCAGCTGCGTCCCGGTGGAGTGATGGTGATGGGTGTGCTCTTTGAGCATGGCGGTGATGTCTTCCACCGGTACCGAGCCAGGCACGAAAGGCTGGAAGATCCGCGCGGTTTCCTCCGGATGATCGGCGGTCCACTGCTGGGCATCAACAATCGCCTGGGTAATCGCACGCGCAGTGGCGGGATCGTCACGAACCAGCGAGCCGCGCAACCCAAGGACACAGCAGGTGAGGTGGGCATATTCACCATTCAGGTTGTTATCGACCTCCACCAGATTGTGGGCTTTTTTCAGCAGCCAGCCCTGCGGATCGTCGGTAGCCAGCGCCTGCACTTCGCCCTTGCGCAGCGCTTCACCAAACAGGTCAGGCGGATATTGCAACCAGTTCACCTGGGTATCGGGATCGATTCCCTGTTTCGCCAGCTGAATAGCGAAAAAATTGCGGATAGGGCTGGCCTGATCGCTCACCGCGACCGACTTACCCACCAGATCTTTTACCTGGTGAATGCCGCTGTTTTGCGGGGCCAGCAGGCGCATACAACCACCGTGAGTACCGACTGTGAGATCGACATCGAATCCCTGCTCCAGCGGCTTGAGCCAGCGCAGTGCCATGCCAATACCTCCATCAGCCTGTCCAGTGGCAATCGCCTGCAACAGCGCATCGGTTGGCCCGCTGAAATTGACCGGCTCCACATTCAGGCCATATTTTTTGAAAAATCCTTGCTTTAAGGCCACGGAAATCGGGGCCTGACAGACGGCTGTTTGCCCCCAGGCCAGTTTGATGGTTTTCAGCGGCGCATCTGCCGCCAATACCGAGGGATTCACCATTGTCGCGGCACCTAATAAACCCAGGCCACGTAATAATGAACGACGCGTCAGAGAGATATTTTGCATTGCCATATTCCTTCCTTGTAAAAAAACACTGGGGACATGATGGCAAACGCCTCGCAGGCGACAAAATAACAATCCCGCATGTCTTCATGCAGTTTCTCCTTATGAAAATCAGACACAATGTTTTCTGGAATTTATATTTTCCCCCCCGATGAAAGTGGCGGATATTTTTTATTTGGTGAATTTCAGGAGTCATTAAATGGCGAGTGAATTATCGGGCGTTAATATTGATATTCAGAAGGTTAACCACCATTTCAGCCTTGAAGGGCAAAACTTGCCGGTGCTGGAGGATATTAATCTGCAAGTGAAAGCCGGTGAATTCGTTGCGCTGCTCGGGCCATCGGGCTGTGGCAAATCCACCCTATTACGATTGCTGGCAGGGCTGGAGCAGCCCGCCAGCGGGTTGCTGGTGGAAGAAGGACGCGCAATCACCGCCCCGGATCCTTCGCGCGTGGTGGTTTTTCAGGATCCAACGCTTTATCCGTGGCGCACGGTTTATGACAATGTCGGACTGGGACTGCAGATTCGTGGCGAAAGCCGGGCGACGCGTCAACAGCGTATCAACGCGATGCTGGAGCGCGTCGGACTCACCCAGTTTGCCCGCGCCTGGCCACACCAGTTATCCGGCGGTATGGCGCAACGTGCGGCGCTGGCACGGGCGTTGGTCAACCATCCACGCCTGCTGATCCTGGATGAGCCGCTTGGTAAGCTGGATTCTCTCACCCGGTTGCGGATGCAGCAGGAGATTGTCGATTTGTGGCAGGAGCAGCAATTCACTACCCTGATGGTCACGCATGATGTTGAAGAGGCGCTGGTGATGGCTAATCGCGTGGTGGTCTTCAGCCCACGTCCGGCAAAGATACTGGACATTATTACGGTGGCGCTGCCCTGGCCGCGCCGCCGCGATGATGCGCAACTGGTCGCGTTGCGCAGCCACATTCTGGACTTGCTGGGGTCGGAACGCGCGGCGGCTTAAATTATTCCCGTCGCGCCGCGACGGGTTATTGCTGAAAACGTAACGCCACACCGAATGCCTGCTCCGCCGCGACAACCAACGCCTGCTCCGTCTCGCTGAAAGGCACGTCCCCCAGCAGTAAACTGGCTTTCACTTTGCTGAGGTCGTGGCTTTGCAGACTCAATGCCGCCATGCGCGCGTTGCCGTCATAATCTGCGGGCAGGCTGTTAAAGCGCTGCCGGACATAGTCAGCAGAAGCAAAACGCACCGTTGCGGCCCCGGCTTTTAACACGAATGCGCCTTCCTGACAGGCCAGCAACCTTCCCGCGCCGAATAAGCGGCTATACACTAGCGCGGCAGCGGCGGGATCCTGCGCCACCACGACAAATTCCACGATATTGCTGACACCATTCGGATGCTGCTGCCACGCCTCCTGCCATACCGCCTGTGGCGTCTCATGCTGGCAGAAGAAACTGCGGCCATTGGGCACCAGAGCGGGACGCAGCCGCACGGTGCGAAAACGCGCCTGCTGTCGCGAACCATCAGGCAGGTCTACCGGGCGATAAAAACTGGCGGGGGGATCGCCATCGATATCCTGGCTTTCCAGATAACGCCACACCGCGTCCGCATCCTCGCTTTTCCACACCAGCCCGCTCAGTCCCAGTGGCGATTGCCACAAATCCTGCCGCAGGTTACCGCGATCCGGTTCATAGCCGAGCAGCTCCAGATAGTTTTCGCCAAAAACCGCCAGATGATTGCTGGAGCCAAGCGAATGGTGGCCGCGCGCGGTGAGTTGAAAACCCAGTCTTTGATACAGGGTACGTGCTTCATCCAGGTGATCTGCCACGTTAATCACCACATGATCCAGTCGCGGCAGAGGAACGGTAATCGCCATCGGTCTTCTCCTTGTTCGTACTGTCACGAGGCCAGTTCCTGTGCTTGCTGCACTTCAACCAGCGCCAGTTGGGCGAGGGCAGTGAAGTACGCCACCGCCGGTTCAAGCATCGCTTCATCCGGGTCGAATGCGGGATGATGCAGGCCCTGAGTGCTGGCACTGCCGATACTGACAAAGGTGCCGGGTACATGGTGCAGATAAAATGCAAAGTCCTCACCACCCATCTGTGGAATAGCGACTTCCGTCTGATATCCCTGCTGCTGTGCCAGATGCAATGCAAAGTCGGCCCAGGCAGGGGTATTCACCAGCGAAGGGGGACCTGGCTGCCACAGTAGCTCGGCCTCGCCGTTAAACCCGGCAGCGATACCCGCAATCAGGTCGCGTATTTTATGCACGATGTGGTCACGAATCTGCGCGTTATGGGTACGTACCGTACCTTCCAGCTCCACCTGATGGGGCAGGACATTCCAGCTATTACCGGCAGTGAATCGCGTCACGCTGACCACCACCGATTCCAGCGCGCTAAACACGCGAGCAGGCAGGTTTTGCAGCGCAGTGACGATATGGCTGGCGATGACAATCGCATCGACACCTTCGTGAGGTCGCGCCGCATGCGCGCCTTTGCCGTGAATATGTATTTGAAAACGATCAACGTTGGCATAGAAGGCACCGCCGCGCGTGCGCAGCGTACCCACCGGCAAATCTGGCGCATTGTGCAGACCAAAAATGGCCTGCACATTTTGCAACGCTCCGGCATCAATCAGCTGCTGCGCGCCGTTAAACGTTTCCTCTGCGGGTTGAAACAGAATCCGCACCCGGCCTGGCAACTGCGCTTCAATACGTTTGAGCTGGTGGGCGACGCCAAGCATCACGCTGCTGTGCAGATCGTGACCACAGGCATGCATCACCCCTTTTTGCTGTGATTTCCACGCCCTGTCGGTGAGTTCTTCAATCGGCAGGGCATCAATGTCGGCGCGCAGGGCAATCACCGTATCGCCCTGACCCATCTCCGCCACCACTCCGGTTTCCAGTTCCAGTGGCAGCAAACGGATATTGGCCTGCTGCAACCAGCGGGTAATACGGGCGGTGGTAGCGTGTTCCTGATTAGACAGTTCGGGGTGCTGATGCAGTTCACGTCGCCAATGGACAAGTTGTTCAGTGGAAATGGCTGTCATAGTTATCCTTTGGCGTCATCAGGCAGGAAGGGTTCGCCCAGTGTCAGCATCAGTCGGTTGGCCCAGGCGAAGAAGGCGGTGGACTGCACCAGATCCAGCAGCTGCAAGGTATCCAGCCCCTGCGCTCGTAGCGCCTGCAACTGTGCCTGGCTGGCACTGGCGGGGGTGACGGACAACGCGGCGCTGAAATCGATAATCGCCTGCCAGCGCGGCGATTGTCCGTGCGAAAGCTCTGCGCCTGGCACCACATTCAGCAACTTCTGCACCGCCGCATCCTGCTTCGCCAGTTGGCTGGCTTTACGGGCATGGACTGAGGCGCAATAGATGCAGCCGTTGACCTTACTCACCACCGTGGCTGCCAGTTCACGCTCAGCACGCGGCAGGCCACCCGAGGTATAAAAGATGCCTTTGTCGGTCAGGGTACGCTGTTCCAGCAGCGGCAGGTTACGCCCCAGCAGGCGGAAGTAATCAGAATCACTATGGCCAAAACGCGCCAGCGTGGCTTTCTCTGTGGAATCAAACTCTTCAAGCGGTTTGGCGGCCAGCCAGGGCTCCCATCCCAGTTCCTGTTGGGTAAACGCGGTGAGGGCGGTCTTGCCGCTAAAGGTCAGTGGCGCGCTATGCCATTTTCCAGCTACGGCGTGCTGCTGTGTGTTTAAGTCATCGCCCTTGAGCAGGCGAAAACCAGCCAGCAGACGGCTCTGGAAGCTGACAAATGCGATCAGCTGCGCCAGCGTGACAATGCCGCGCGCTGTCCAGCCCGCGCTTTGCAGATTGGCAATGTGTTGCGGTGTCGCTTCCACCGGATGGAAACTCAGTTGTTCCGCGAAAGCACGTCCCGCTTCTTCGCGCGCGCTGTGCCGTGCATCCTGTATCTGACGCTGATAATGCGCCTGCAAAGTCACTTCGCCATGCCAGGCGGCGACCACCGCCGCCAGCGCGAAGCGTTCCGGCAAGGGGAAGTCTTCATCCTGTTGGCTAAATAACACTTCATAGCTGCCCTGAGTGTGACGGGTGGCGGCATCACGTTGTGCGCGTGCCTGCGCCAGCTCTGAAGCGGGATCAATATCGGCCAGCGCTGCCAGCAAATCATCGGGTTGTGACATGAGTTTCTCCTGTTACGCGTTGCGCAGTTGCGGCGCGATGTGGTCGGCAATCAGTTCAATCGAGCGCAAAATATCCGCGTGGGGAGGATCGATCGAATGTACCTGGAAGGTGATATCGGTGGCGCGTGCCAGCACGCTATCCTGCGCCAGAGAGGCCAGCACCGTTGCGGGATCGCCGAGATGGGCGTCAAACTGACGGATATGATCATCCAGTGAGTCACCCGCTACGCTATGCCCGCTGGCGCGGAACTGATCCGCCTGGCGTTGCAGGCCCGGTTCAGCCAGACGGCGTGCATAACTGTTGGAATCGGCGACAAAAGCGGTGCGTGAAGCAAGGATACGCGGCGCAACCCCTTCCGGCAGCGCGGCCAGATAGGCGTCGATCATCGGGTTCTGCAACGCATCCAGGGGCACATCAGCTTGTCCGGCGGGACGTGGCTGGGTGCGCGATAACATCAGACCGTGGCCTGCCTGACCGGCGCGCGCAGCGCCCTCAACCGAAAACGTGGCGATCCAGACGCGTTGCGCCAGCGTCGGTGCAGCGGGATAAAGATGGTTATCCGGATGCGCCAGGCTATCACCACGCCAGGCGCTGAGCACGCTATGCAGTTGCTCCGCAAAGAAGGGCGCACGTTGATCGATGGTCAGGCCAAACGGCAGGAAGGAGGTCGCGGTGCCGCCGGAACCAAAACCGACTTCGAGGCGTCCGTTGCTGAGCAAATCCAGTACCGCGGCATCTTCGGCGACACGCAGGGCATTTTCCAGTGGCAGGGTAATGATGCCGGTGCCGAGACGAATGCTGCGGGTATGCGCTGCGATATGGGCGAGAAACACCAGCGGCGATGGCAGGCCACCTTCATGCTCGTGAAAATGGTGCTGCGCAATCCATGCGCTATCAAAGCCAAATCGTTCCGCGTGCTGAATCTGTTCGGTTGCCAGCCGGTAGCGCTGCTGTGCGCTACCTTCATCGAGCAGGCGGGTGAAAAAACCAATGCGTTTACGCGTCATGCAGACTCCTTAATCAGCGGACGGAAAGTGGGAATCGCCTCAATTAAAGATCGGGTGTAGGGATCACGGGGGGCAGCAAATAACGTGACAACGTCACTCTGTTCCACCACTTCGCCCGATCGCAGTACCGTGACGCTATGCGCCAGCCGTCGCACGGTGGCGAGATCGTGGGTAATAAACAGATAGGTCAGGCCGAGGTCGCGCTGCAACTGTTGCAGCAATTGCAGAATCTGCGCCTGTACGGTGACATCCAGTGCCGAAGTGGCTTCATCGAGCACCAGAATCGCCGGTTCGACAATTAACGCTCTGGCAATCGCCACGCGCTGACGCTGGCCGCCAGATAACTCACGCGCTTTGCGCGTCAGCAACTCCAGCGGCAACGCCACGCGTTGTGCGACGGCGGCAACGCGCTGACGACGCTCAGCCGCAGGCAGGCGGGCAAAATTGCGCAGTGGTTCTTCGATAATGGCAAACAGCGTCTGGCGTGGATCAAGTGAGGCATAAGGGTTCTGGTATACGAACTGAATTTTGCGCCGCAGCTGACGACGCGCTTCGTTACTGAGGTGACTGGCATCGATGCCGTCGATCACCACGCGGCCACTGTCGGCCTGTTCGAATCCCAGCAGGATACGCGCCAGGGTGGTTTTGCCCGACCCGGACTCTCCCACCAGCGCATGCGTGGTGCCACGGGGCACGCTGACGCTGACTTCATGCAGCGCCTGAAGTTGCTGCTGACGTCCAAGGCGGAAGCGTTTGCCGATGGCGGAAAGCTGAATCGCTGGTGTGGCAAGCGCTGTCGCGGGTGGCGGGGACAATGTCAGGGAATCCAGCGCGGCATCCTGCAACAACTGCCGGGTGTAGGGATGCTGTGGAGCATGGTTCACCCGTGCGGTGTCGCCCTGTTCCTGGATCTCGCCGTGACGAAACACCAGCAGCCGGTCAGCGCGTTCAGCAGCCAGCGCCAGATCATGGGTGACAAACAACACCGCCGTGCCGGATTCGCGTCGCAGGATATCCAGCAAATCGAGAATACGTTTTTGCACCGTGACATCCAGCGCGCTGGTCGGCTCATCGGCAATGATGATTTGCGGACGCAGGGCAAGGGCGATGGCGATCAGGACACGTTGCTTCATCCCGCCGGAGAGCTGGTGCGGATACTGATCTACGCGTTGCTCAGGGTGGCTCAACCCCACGCGGCTCAGTAACTCAATCACTCGCTGCTGGCGTTCTTTACGGCTGATACGCAGATGCAGTTGCAGCATTTCACCCACCTGTTCACCGATGGTTTTCACCGGATTGAGTGAATTGCCTGGATCCTGCGGCACCAGGCTGATGCGCACGCCGCGCAGGGTGTCCAGTCGTTTGGCTGACCAGTCGCTGATATCGGTGCCATTCAGCAAAATGCGGCCACTGTCGCGGCGGCCATTTTCTGCCAGCAGGCCAATAATCGCCTGCGCGGTGGTGGTTTTACCGGAACCCGATTCACCCACCAGGGCCACCATTTCGCCGGCCTGCAGGTTAAAACTGACGTTATGCACCACCGGTCGCCATTCGCCATGCTGGCGATAGCTGAGGGTGAGGTTTTCAATTGCCAGTATGGTGCTCATTTCGTCCCTCCCGCCAGTTGCTGGCTAATACGATTGGCTGCCAATACCACCGCGACCACCACGATGCCGGGGAAGATGGTCAGCCACCAGGCGGTCGCCAGGTAGTTGCGCCCTTCAGCAATCAATAATCCCCATTCAGGTGTCGGTGGGGGTGTGCCATAACCGAGAAAACTCAGGGTTGAGAGCGCCAGAATCGCCTGACCAAATTGCAATGCCGCGTAAGCGATCACTGCCGTCAGTGAGTTCGGCAGGATATGCCGCCACAGCACCGTCCAGAAACTGCCGCCACTGCCGTAAGCGGCCTCAACAAATTCGCTACGACGCACTCGGACCACTTCGCCGCGTGCCAGCCTGGCGAAGCTGGCAATCGAGGCAATTCCCACTGCCAGCGCAGCGTGTACCGTACCAAAGCCCAGCAAAATCAGGATGCTGAGTGACAGCAGCAGAGAAGGGATAGAGAGCAGCACATCCACCAGCCGCATCAGTAAGGTTTCGGTGCGCTGGCCGACCGCACCTGCAATCACGCCCAGCGCGGTGCCGACAATCAGGCCCATCGCCACCGCAGCAAACGCCGCCGCCAGTGACTGCGAGGCGCCATAAACGATGCGGGTAAACAGATCGCGGCCCAGCTGGTCCGTACCGAGCCAGTAACTTGCCTGTGGCGGCAGACGCTGCGCACCCGCAATGCCTTCCGTCGGATTGAAGTGGGTCAATAATCCCGGCGCGAATGCGGCCAGGAGTGCCAGCACCATCACCGCCCATGCCAGCCACAGCCCGGGTTGCAGCTGCACGCTTTGCCAGCGAGGTTTCCTGCGCGAACCGAGGCGGGCTGCCGCGTAATCCACCAGACTCATCAGTGACCTCCCGCGATTGGTTGCAGCCGGGGATCAAGCAGCGGCATCAACAGATCGACCAGTAAATTAATCAGCACAAACCCCAGCGCGGAGATCATCACCACCGCCTGAAGGACCGCGACATCCTGATTGTTGACCGCCTGCTGCGTCAGTTGCCCCAGCCCGCTCAGGCCAAACACCGTTTCAGTGATCAGCGCGCCAGCAATTAATTCGCCAAGCAGTAAACCAGCAACGTTCAACACCGGCAGCAGCGCGTTGCGCAATACATGACGCCACAACACCCGGTTTTCGCTCGCGCCTTTGGCGCGCGCAACCGCCACAAAGGGTTGGGTGGAGACGTCATCAATGCTACGCAACAGGATCTGCGCCAGTGGGGCGGAGATGGGCACTGCTACGGTTACCACCGGCAGAATCAAGCCCTGGAGTGCCGAAGGATTGATGACCGGGATCCAGCGCAACTGAAACGAGAACAGCTGGATAAGCGCGATGCCGAGCCAGAAGGTCGGCAGGGAGATAAACAGCGCGGGAATGGACTGTAAAAATGCACGCAGCAGGCGTAATGCGGGCAGACGCGACAACGCCGCCAGCGCAAACGCCAGCCCTGTCGCCAGCAAAAAACCGGGTATCGCCAGGCTCAGAGTGGCGGGCAGATTGCTGGTGATAAGTTCGCTGACCGGCACGCCCGCCTGCACGGAGTAGCCGAAATCACCACGCAGCATGGCAAACAGCGTATGCGCATACTGCTGCCAGATGGGGCTGTCAGCACCGTATGCCAGCCGCATCTCAGCAATTTGCGCCGGGCTGAGGCCGAGATCCGGGTTCTGAAACTTAATCAGAATCGCGTCACCCGGCAGCACCTGCAACAGAAAGAATGACAGGGTGAACGCCGCCCACAATACCAGCAGGCTTTGCCCTAATCTGTGCAGCAGAGAATGTCGCATCATCAGCCTGCCTTAGTGTTTTTCCAGCCACGCGCCATAAAATGACGGGCGACCTACCGCTTCAAAACTGACGCCTTTTAACCAGGGCGCACCGGCAAACACCTGTGGTTCTTCGAAAATAGGGATGACATAGGCGTTGTCGAGCAGATAACGCTGCGCATCGCCGGTGAGTTGTAGTCGTTTTTGCGCATCAACCTCGGCCGAGATATTGACCAGCAGCGTATTGAGTTTGTCGTCACGGAAGTTTTTCACCTTGTCGCTGGAGCCACCTTTTTGCAGCAACGCATCACGATTGGTGGGATAGAACATGCTTTTCACCACATCCGGGTCGGCACGTCCCACTTCGGAGACCGTCAGCGGAGTTTTTAGCGGATCCAGGTTATCCAGCGTTTTGCTGCCTGCATCACCGGCTTTCACCGTCAGCGCGACACCCACCTGACGCCATTGCTGGGCGACCAGTTGCAGCACTTCTTTGTTTTGCGGCTGCGGCGGGGATTCATACACCGTCAGCGCCAGTTTCTCGCCACCTTTTTCACGGATACCCTCGCTACCCACTTTCCAGCCAGCTTCATCCAGCAATTGTTTCGCCAGCGTCGGGTTATAGCTGAGTTTGTCGCTCAGATTGACGTACCCCGCTGCGCTGGCGGCAATCACCGAGGTCGCCTGCGGATAGTTGGGTGAGAATAAGGTTTGCACCACCTGCTGGGCGTTGGTGGCATGCAGCAACGCCTGACGCACTTTCAGATCGCTGACCAGTGGGTTATCCGGGCGGAAGCTGATGCTGTCATTGACGCCACGCGTCGGGGCGGCATAAATCGGGAAGTTTTGTTCTTTGGCCTGTTTCTCGTCATACGCCTGGACCTGGCGAATAAAATCAGCCTGGCCTGCCAGCAACGCACCGATACGGACACTGTCTTCCGGTGTGACGATAAACTTGATGCCGTCGAGATTGGCCGGACCCTGCTGGGCAATATTCTTTGGTCCCCAGTGGTAATCCTTACGCGCCACCAAATCGACTTCACGGCCCAGCTGTTCATTGCTCACCACAAACGGACCCGAGCCAATGATGTGACGTGCATCGCCCAACTGATCGAAACTGCGCTTGAGGGTACTGAGGGATACCAGGCCCGAACCGATGGTGGCAGTGCCCTGTAAAAAGCCCGGCGAGGGTTTGGTGAAATAAAACTTCACCGTCAGTGGATCAATGACTTCGCTGTGATCGTAATTGTTAATCACCTCAGACACCGGCAAACGCTGCGCTTTATTGCCCAGACCATAGGTATCAAAGTTTTTTGCCACCGCGTTAGCATCCAGCGGTGTGCCGTCGGAGAACGTCACACCCGGACGAATTTTAAAGGTGTATTCGGTTTTGTCGGCGTTGCTGCTCCAGCTTTCGGCAATCCAGGGTTCAACCTGTAAAGTTTTAGGGTTTTGCCACGTGAGCTTATCGGTGATCTGATTCAGGATGCCACCGTTGGGGTAAAAACCACCCGCTGGGGGATAAAGGTTGGTATGTGGCTGTTGTTCCAGATAAATCAGCGTGCCGCCTTTAACCGGCGTGTCCGCTGCGTGAGCACTGAATATCCCTGACAGCAGGGCAAAACTGAATGCCTGCAAGTGAAAACGTTGCTTCATATGGTGAATTCCTTTGTTATCAATTACCCGACGGGCGGTTTTTATCATCGAACGCCGCGTCGGGGAGTTGAACCAAGGAAATGCACTAAGCTTTGCTGAAAAAGGTAAATGGCAGGGTAAATTAAAACCCGCAGATTCATGTAGCGGCGCGATTTATCGCGCGGGTTTTGATTGACGCGCCAAAAACATTGCGCGATAAATCGCGCCGCTACGGAACAGTGCCAGTAAGGTATTTATCACCAGTGGCGCGAAATAAACCCGGCAGCGGCATCCAGCGCATGGCGCGCTGCTTCAAGCTCGATTGTGCTCTGAAAGACATGGTGCATGCCTTCATAAATATCCAGCTGGACCTCGCCGCCTCGTGTTGCCGCTGCGGCGGCATAACGTGTGGCGTCATCCAGCAATAATTCATCCGTTCCCACCTGAATTGCCAGTGGGGGTAAATGCTTGGGTATGGCGTACAACGGTGAGGCTAAGCCGTTGGTGGCGGAGGTGCCATTGAGATATACCCCAGCCAGCTGGGTCAGTATTTCAGGATGGAATATTGGGTCGTGCGTCGCCGGGTCATTAAAGGAATCTCCGGTAAATGCCAGATCGAGATACGGCGAAAACACCACGGCAGAAGCCACATTAGCCGCCACCTGCGGATTTTGTAACAATCCCAGCACCAGTGCACCTCCCGCAGAGTCTCCCGCTAACGCCAGCTGTGTCAGTCCCTGGGCTGCGAGCCATTCTGGAAGTCGCGCGATGGCCTCTGGTGCTGCCGGGAAAGGGGATTCGGGGGTTAAGGGATAGTCCGGAACAAATGTCGCAACACCGCTACGGGCGGCTAACTGGCTGGCAAAACCGCGATAGGCACGGGCGCTGCCCAGCGTATAGCCGCCGCCATGAATAAATACCAGCACCCGTTTACCTGAAGCCTGCTGCGGTTTCACCCACCAGCCCTGTATCCCATCGTGATTGATGTGTTCTGTGACCACGCCGTCGGCGATGGGCGTCTGGGCCAGCATCTCGTCATACATTTCCCGCATCGTGCCGGTAAAGTTCGCTCGCAGCTGGTCCATAGCTGCGATGATTTGTGGCGCACGCGTGAGATCGCTGGCAGACAAGGGATGGCGCGTTTCGCCAGGTTTATAAGCATGCTGTGACATAGACAGAATCTCCGGTTAGCAAAAGCGAATAGTTTCAGCTGTTCCCGATGATGGTTTATTCGAATGGCGCTGTACAGATGATATTTTTGGTCACCATAAAAAAATCAACAGGTAATTTATTTCAGAGATAAATCAGTTTTAAAGTTGATGTGATATTTATGATGTTACCTTCAGTAAATTATCACAGCCAGTAATATTTTATTTTTATCAATATCGCTTACTGTTAAGCACGTAAATCCATAGCGACGACGCTGGGAATAAAAATGTTATAAATCAGGGAGTGTAACGATGTCCGATCGTATCGGTTTTTCTTCTGTTCATATGGCAACATCCTCGGTTGCACGTAACAATAATAATTCGAGATCACGCCTGCCGATTGCGCGATTATCTCAGTTAACGCTATTACCGGCATCGAATAATCCGCAGATGCCTGTCGCGCCGCCATCCTATGACGGTTATTCAGGCCCGAGCGATTTCCTGCCACCTCAGCCCTATCCTGCCCCTCCGGGTTATGAGATGTCTCAGCGTATTGAAATCAGAAAGCTGGGAGAAAAATTTCAGGCATTATTTGATCGTCGCCCACCGGTTTTTTCCGTTGCTGAAACTGTCGATGCAGAGGCAGGGCGGAAAAATCTTGAAAAGCACGTAGAGTTTTATGCTGAAAAGAATGAACTTCAGGAGGAGTTGCAAAAATATCTGACGATGGCAGGGGTGGAATATAGTTTAAAGATAGTCGGCAAAGAATTTATTGTAGCCAATTCGATTGAAAATGTTTTGACCTGCACACTGAGAAACATGGGGGGAGTACACAGATTTCGTGGCTTTTCACAACAGGGCGATGAAAAGAATACGACTATTGAGCGGCCTCGTATCATGCTGGAAAATCCGAGAGGGGTGCTGCTTTCTGACCGCTCATATGCGCAGGGAGATTCCAGTGAAGTTCTCAGGGAAATAACCACTATTTGGGGAAGGATAGAGTTGAGAATAGATGAAGATAGTTTGAAGAATTGTTCCTCTGTCTATAAACCAGAACTGAAGGGTATTCTTGATATAATTAAAAACAGAAGTGTTCAGCCAATGGATACCCGGCTATAAATCATCAAAAATTGTAGCGGCGCAATTTATTGCGCGGGGTTTACCGGCACCGTGCACAGAATTGCGCGATAAATCGCGCCGCTACGAAAATGTGCGGTTATTTTCCTGGTCAGCATAAATGCCGACACTATTCCCATTTTCTTAATGCACTTTGTCGAATTTGTTGTTTGGCGAAATAAAAGCGCCGTTCCACACTAGCCGCCATATTCATTGCAGAAAGGATAAGGCGTATGTCATACCGACTCAGTTTGCTGGATAAATCGCCGATTGCCGAAGGAGAGAGTGCAACTCAGGCGTTGCACCGCACCCTGCATCTGGCACAACAGGCAGAGGCATGGGGCTATCACCGTTTCTGGCTGGCTGAACACCATAACTCGGCCCAGTTGGCCAGCCCGGCACCGGAATTACTGATTGCCTGGATTATCGGTCAGACACGTCATATCCGCGTTGGCTCGGGTGGCGTGATGTTACAGCATTACAGCCCGTACAAAGTGGCGGAAAACTTCAATCTTTTGGCGTCGCTGGCACCGGGCCGTATCGATCTTGGTGTCGGCAAGGCCCCCGGCGGATTACCGCTCTCCACGCGGGCGCTGCAACTGGGTGTCCATCAGGATGAAAAGGGCAGTTTTGCCGAACAGCTGGCGCTGCTGGATAACTGGTTACAACCCGCAGCGCCACACACTGACGAAGAAACCCTTAACGCGACCCCGCAGCCCACCCGTCCGGCCAATCGTTTTCTGTTGGGGGCCAGTGAAGAGAGCGCAAAGCTGGCCGCAGAACTCGGCTGGCAGCTGGTGTTTGCCGCCCATCTCAATGGTGATCGTCAACTGCTGGAAAGGGTGCTGGGACGTTACCACCAACTCAGTCACGGCCAGCGCGCGCTGGTGGCAGTGCAGGTGGTGGTGGCGGATTCCCCGGCAGAAGCCGATTTGCTGGTCAGCAACCTGCGTTTTTATCGCGTAACGGTGAAAGACGGCCAAAGCGTCAATGTCGGCAGCATTGAGCAGGCCGAACGCTACGTGCGCCAGGGGGGTTACCACGATTATGTGATTGAGCCGCGCACACCTTCTTTGCTGAAAGGTACGGCCGCCCAGGTACATGCGCAGCTTGAGGCACTGCATCAGAACTTTGGCATTGATGAATTTGTGATTGATTCACCCGTTGTGGATGAACATTCACGTCTGAAATCCCTCGAACTGCTGGCAACCCATCGTCTGGTTGCGGCCTGAACGGCACACCCCGGAGGCACCCATGACGCAATTTTCACAACAACAGTTGATTGACTGGCGGCGCGAGCTGCATAGCTGGCCGGAACTCTCCAGCCACGAAGTTGAGACCACCGCACGTTTGCGCAGATGGCTACAGGCCGCAGGGATACGTCTGCTGGATTATGCGCTGGAAACCGGCGTGGTGGCAGAAATCGGCCAGGGCGACACCGTGATTGCGCTGCGCGCAGATATCGATGCCTTACCGATTCATGAAGCTACCGGCTTGCCCTATCGCTCGCGTCATAGCGGGGTCATGCATGCCTGCGGCCACGATGTACACAGCGCAGTGATGCTGGGCGCAGCACTGCAACTTAAAGCGCAGGAAGCACAGTTGCCAGGGCGCATTCGCATTCTGTTTCAGCCCGGCGAAGAGAATGCTACCGGCGCACGGCAATTTATCCGGGCAGGGGTGTTGCAGGATGTGCAGGCAATTTTCGGCATGCACAACGAACCGGGATTGCCGACGGGCACCTTTGCCACTCGCGGCGGGGCGTTTTATGCCAATGCTGACCGCTTTGTCATCCGTGTTAACGGTAAAGGGGCGCACGCGGCGCATCCGGAGCAGGGGGTGGATAGCATCGTGGTCGCCAGCCAGATCATTCAGGCGCTGCAATCCCTGACCAGCCGCAGTTTTAATACCCTCGACAGCCTGGTGCTGAGTATTACCCGTATCGACGGCGGCAAAACCTGGAATGTGCTGCCGGGAGAAGTTGAGTTTGGCGGTACTGCCCGCACTCACGATTTGCTGGTCCGGCAACTGCTGGAACAGCGGGTACGGCGTCTGGTGGAAAGCGTGGCCGTGGCGAACGGTGCCACTGCCACACTGAGCTGGCACGCCGGTCCGCCCGTACTGGATAACGACGCGCATTGGGCGACATTTGCCAGCCAGGTGGCGCAGCAGGCCGGATATCGGGTGCAAACTGCCGATTTACATCTCGGGGGTGAGGACTTCGCCTTTTACCTGCAACTGATCCCCGGTGCTTTTGTCAGCATCGGCAGCGCCAGCGATTTTGGTCTGCATCATGGCGGGTTTAATCCGGATGAAGCCTTGATCGCCCCCGCGGCCAGTTATTTTGCGCAACTGGCGCAACAAGCGCTGCAACACCTTAACGCACGATGTCGTGACGTCATCCTGAACTGACAAATTCCCCCATTTTTTAATCGACATGTGCTATGGACAGAGAGAAACGATTATGACGACCAGACAACTCCGACTGGGTACTATTCTGCACGGCGCATCCGGCAATATGTCCGCCTGGCGCCATCCGGCGGCACAGGCAGACGCCAGCATTAATTTTGACTACGCCAGACATATCGCGCGTAAAGCAGAGCAGGGCAAACTGGATTTTCTGTTTGTTGCCGATGGGCTGTTTATCAATGAAAAGTCGATTCCGCATTTTCTCAATCGTTTCGAACCCCTGACGCTGCTGTCAGCATTGGCTGGCGTGACCGAGCATCTCGGGCTGGTGGGGACCGTTTCCACCTCCTATAGCGAACCCTTCACCGTTGCGCGGCAGTTCGCCAGTCTTGACCATCTGAGCGGTGGGCGCGCGGGCTGGAACGTGGTGACGTCGCCGCTGGAAGGGTCAGCGAAGAACTTTTCGCGCCAGCAACACCCGGAACACGCATTGCGCTATCGCATCGCCGATGAATATTTGCAGGTGGTGAAAGGGTTGTGGGATTCATGGGAAGGCGATGCTTTTGTACGCAACAAAGAGAGCGGTCAATTCTTCGATCCCGCCAAACTGCATACGCTGGATCATCATGGCGATTTTTTCCAGGTACAGGGGCCGCTCAATATCGCACGCACGCCGCAGGGGCGGCCAATTATCTTCCAGGCAGGCGCATCTGAAGATGGTAAAAAGCTGGCGGCCCGCCATGCGGATGCGATTTTCACCCACCAGCCGACACGGGAAGAAGCCCAGGCCTTCTACCGCGATGTGAAAACGCAGCTGGTGGCGAATGGTCGTCAGCCAGAGGATTTGCATATTTTCCAGGGCGTCAGCGTGATTGTGGGTGATGATGCCGACGATGTGGAGCGTCAGTATCAAACCACCGCTGCGCTGGTCTCGATCACCGATGCGCTGAATTATCTCGGGCGCTTCTTTGATCATCACGATTTCTCGCAGTATCCACTGGATGAACCCTTCCCTGACATTGGTGATATCGGCCAGAACAGCTTCCGCAGTACCACCGATGAAATCAAACGCAAAGCACGTGAGCAGGGCCATACGCTGCGTCAGGCTGCGCTTGAGGCGGCTACGCCACGTCCGTTGTTCCACGGTACGCCGGAGCAGGTCGCCGACGGGTTGCAACTGTGGTTCGAAAGTGCAGCCACAGACGGCTTCATTATTCAGGGCGGAACGCCGGATACCTTCGAGCGCTTTGTGGATCGCGTCGTACCGATTTTACAGGCACGAGGTTTGACGCGCCGTGAATATCCAGGCAGCACACTGCGCGCCAGTTTCGCCTTGCAGGATCCGCAAAACCAGTTCGCACAACAATAAAAGCGAGTAGATGCTATGCAGAAGAAGATCGCCCTCATCGCCCTGTTATTTCTCACCACCAGCACGGCTACTCTCGCCGAAGAGGTGGCGTTGAATGGCCAGCAGGTCAGCCTCGAAGCCAACAAAACCCCGATTAACACCGGTAAAAATAGCGCTGCGGTGGCACAGATCCCCGCCGGACATCATTTTGCCGTACCTGGTAGCTTTACCGTGGCCGTGGCAGCGCAGAATTCCCCGCCGCTGACGGTATTCAGCGATGACAATAAAACGTTACTTGGCAGTGAAGTGGATATCGCCCGGCTGGTGGCGGATAGCCTCGGGCTGAAACTGAATATTGTCCCGACCTCGTGGGAGGACTGGCCGCTGGGCGTCGCCTCCGGTAAATACGATGCCGCTATCAGCAATATCACCGTGACCAAAGAACGCAAAGAACGCTTCGATTTTGCCACCTACCGTAAAGACTCCCTCGGGTTTTATGTCAAAACCAGCAGCCCGATTAAATCCCTGACCAAAGCGGCTGATATTGCCGGACTGCGTATCATCGTCGGCTCCGGTACCAATCAGGAAGCGATTTTGCTGGCATGGGATAAAGAGAATCAGGCCAAAGGGCTGAAGCCGTTCACGCCGATCTACACCAAAGATGACGCGGCACAAACTCTGGCGCTGCAATCCGGTCGCGCCGACGCTTACTTTGGCCCCAATGTGATTGGCGCATGGAAAGCCGCGCTGACCGGGCAGACACGTTTAGTGGGAAGTGTTGATGGCGGCTGGCCAAAAGCGGCTCATATCGCGGTGACGGTGAAAAAGGGGAGCGGTCTGGCAGAACCGATCAGCACCGCCCTCAACGGTGTGATGCAGAACGGTGATTACCTCCGGGTGCTGAATCGCTGGGGTGAAGGCGTAGAGCACATCGATCATTCTGAAGTGAACCCGGCCGGTCTCGGCGATTAAGGAGGCGAGATGAGCCAGCAATTTTTCCGTGAAGTCTCGCCGGAAGCGCCGGAATTACAACCTATCCTCAGCGGATTGTTTGGTGAATATGAGGCGCGTTACGGTGATTTTTTCCGCAACAGCAAAGAAGTGGAGCTGACCGAATGGTACTTACCGCCGCGCGGGTTGTTTATCGTGCTGGAACGGGATGGCGAAATCATCGCGATGGGGGCCTACAAACCCTATGACGACAACACCGCCGAGCTGAAACGTATCTGGACGCGTGGGGATCTGCGTCGCCAGGGGCTGGCGTTGCTGATTTTGCAGGAACTGGAACGGCGTGCGCTGCGCGCCGGTTATCAGCGTGTCTACCTCACCACCGGATTTCGTCAGCCGGAGGCGGTGCAGTTGTATATCGGTCATGGTTACCAGCCGCAATTTGAACTGCGTGATGATATGGAGATCTATGGCCAGCCACCGCATGACGGGCGATTGCGTTTTCTCAAAGTGATTGATGTGCATAGCGTGGCCAAAGCCAGCTAAGGAGGCAGCATGAAAACTGAACAACGTTTAACCGTGGTGCCAGCACGCTATCCGGCACGGACTGTCGGGGCCATAGTCGCGCTGTTTATCCTGGCGGGGGTGATTGATTCGGTGGCGTTTAATCCACGCTGGGAGTGGGGCGTATTTGGTCGCTGGTTTTTCGATCCGGTGATTCTCAACGGCTTAGGACAAACCCTGCTGCTGACACTTTTTGGCACGGTATTCAGCCTGATTTTTGGTGGACTGCTGGCACTGGCCCGCCTGTCGTCCTCATGGCTGCTGAGTTCGCTGGCATTCGGTTATATCTGGCTGTTCCGATCGCTGCCGCTGATTGTGGTGCTGATCATTCTGTATAACTTCTCCTATTTGTACGACACGCTCTCCTTCGGCGTTCCGTTTACGGCCTTATCGTGGGGCCATTTCCAGACCATCAACGTGCTGGGGCAATTTCCGGCCGCCGTCATTGGCCTGACACTGGTGCAAAGCGCTTACAGTGCGGAGATCATTCGCGGTGGTTTTCTCGGGGTCGATCAGGGGCAGTTCGAGGCGGCCTCAGCGCTGGGCTTATCCTCATCGCGCCGGACGTTTCGCATCATTCTGCCACAGGCACTACGCGCCATTATCCCCACCGCGTTTAATGAAGTGATCAGCCTCGCGAAAGGCACCGCGATGGTTTACGTACTGGCGATGCCGGAACTGTTTTACACCATCCAGATGATCTACAACCGTACCCAGCAGGTGATCCCGTTGCTGATGGTCGGTGCCGCCTGGTATCTGATTATCACCACCGTTTTATCGCTGTTGCAGCACAGCGTAGAACGCTGGCTGGCGCGCAGCGTCACCCGGGAACCCCAACCATCGCGCTGGCGTCAATGGCGCAATCGCGTTGCCACCGATGCCGCTAATGAGGAACTTTCCCATGTCCGAAGCCATTGATTACCGCAATCTGCATGCCACCGGGGCCATCAGCATCATCGGCGTCAGCAAATTTTTCGGCAGCCATCAGGCGCTGGATGATGTGTCGCTGGAACTGGCACCGGGATCGGTGACGGTGATCCTCGGCCCTTCCGGTTCAGGAAAATCGACACTGTTGCGCACCATTAACCACCTGGAACGGGTGGATGAAGGGTTTATCCAGATCGATGGCGAGTACATCGGTTATCAGCGACGGGGTGATAAACTTTACGAACTGAAAGAGCACGCCATTCTGCGCCAGCGCATTAACGTGGGTTACGTGTTCCAGAACTTCAATCTGTTCCCGCATCTGACGGTGCTGGAGAACCTGATTGAAGCACCGGTTGCCCATCGGCAGCTCTCCCGGCGCGAGGCGATTATCCGGGCGGGTGAACTGCTGGATATTGTCGGTTTACGCCATAAAGCCGATGCCTGGCCTCGCCACCTTTCCGGTGGTCAGCAGCAGCGTATCGCCATCGCCCGGGCGCTGATGCTCAATCCGCGTGTGATGTTGTTTGACGAACCGACTTCGGCGCTCGACCCGGAACTGGTAGGGGAAGTGCTGGATGTGATCAAAAAACTGGCACGATCCGGCACTACGCTGGTCATCGTCACTCACGAGATTGGCTTTGCGCGCGAGGTGGCGGATAACGTGGTGTTTATGGTTGATGGCCGTATCGTTGAGCAGGGCAGCAGCCATCAGGTGTTGAATCAGCCGCGTCACGAACGGACAAAACGTTTTCTGGCGCGGGTGTTGTAATAAGCCTCATTGTCACCGCCGGGGCAGACCGCCCCGGCCCAAGCCCCCGACAAACCAGAGATAATTAACGCCACTCCTCCTTTTTCTCCTTTATGCGTCAATCGGTTGCATTCAGAATAAACTGCACTATCCTCACAAACACGGTGGGACTAAAGTCACGTCGTTACAATAAACTGTCATCGAAAGCCGCTATCCTGCGGCATAAACTTATAATCTGCTGCTATTCACCCATTTGAAATCAACTGGTTGCAATGAAAATACGCTTTCTATCTGCAAACGAGCATAAACTGGCCGAGGTGCGTACCATCCTCGAACCGGTGGGCGTGGAGGTGATCCCTATCGCGCGCCGTATTGAAGAGATTCAGACGGAAAATGAGGTCGAGCTGGTGCGCGATAAGCTTACCAAGGCGTTCTCGATTATTGGACGCCCGCTGTTTGTTGAACACACCGGTTTGTATCTCGACGGATTAAACGGCCTGCCTGCCGGGTTGACACGTATTTTCTGGCATAGGCTGGAGGCGGAGCGCTTTACCAAGCTGGTACAGGGACTGGAGAGTCAGAGCGTGACGGCCAAAACCTTGCTCGGCTATTGCGATGGCCGCAAGATGTATATGTTTGAAGGTGAAGTCCGTGGCACCATTGCTGCTCAGGCCGCCGGGCCGCGCGAGTTCCAGTGGGATTGCGTGTTTATCCCCGAAGGACATACGCAAACTTTTGCGGAAATGGGCGAGTTAAAAAATGAGGTTTCCATGCGACGACTGGCACTGGATCGTTTTGCCACTTTTCTGAAAACCTCACGGGGACTGGCATGAAACCGGAACTGAAACGTGCTTACGATGCCGGTAAGTTGATCCTGTTTGCCGGGGCGGGAATCTCGCGCAACCTGGGTCTGCCCGAGTGGCATGAACTGATTGCACATCTCGCTAATGAACTCGGTTATGACCCGAAAATCTTCAATACCTACGGTACCCATCTTTCGCTGGCGGAATATTACAAACAACGCAAAGGGTCACTTGGTCCGCTGCGCAGCTGGATGGATCGTGAGTGGCACCGCCCGGATATTGATGTGCGCAGTTCAGAAATTCATACCATGATCACGCAGGGCAATTTCTCGCGAATTTATACCACCAATTACGATCGCTGGCTGGAAATGGCGCACGAAGCGCATAATGTGCCTTACAGCAAAGTGGCGAACGCGGCTGATTTGGTATCGTTGACGGAAGATAAGCGTCATATCATCAAATTACACGGTGATTTCGACGATGACACCTCGATTGTTTTAGATGAAAGTAGCTACTTTGAACGACTCTATTTTGATTCGCCGCTGGATATTAAGCTGACCCACGATGTAATGGGTAACTCGGTACTGTTTGTCGGTTATAGCATCAGTGATTTTAATATCCGTCTGCTGTTTTATCGGCTGACTAAGATGTGGGGACGAACCGGTCTGGCGTCAGCACGACCTAAATCTTACCTGTTTACCAACCGTAATAACCCGGTGGCAAAAGAGGTTTTAGGGCAGTGGGGGATTGAGATGATCGTCTCTGAAGAGGATGATCCGCGTAAAGCACTCGCGGATTTTTTACAGGAATTGATCGCCTGATGGGCAAAAAACCATTGCCCCGCAACGATAATTCGGAATATACTGTATATAAATACAGTTAACGAGGTGCATCATGGCAGTCGAAACCAAATATGTTGTGGTCAGAAAGGGTGAAGAGAAAATGACGTTTGCCAATAAAAAAGACGCAGATGCCTGGGACAAGATGCTCGACATGGCTGATGCCTTCACAGACTGGCTGTTGCAAAATAATCCTGAGATGGATGAAAGCCAGGCAGAGGCAGTGGGACTGCAACTGGCGGAGCAAAAAGACGCGGTGCAGCACATTCTGCGTACCAGTAAGTTGCCAGAGCCGGCGAGCACTGAAGAATCCACGCCTGCTGAAACCGCCGCAGCGGATAATGGCGATGCACCAGAAAAGAAAGTTCGCGCCGTAAAGGTCGCCTGATTTGAAACAACGCCGTCGCTGATGACGGCGTTGTTGTTTCTGAATTAATGTTTGATGTGATAGCGAGTGCTACGGCCACCGCCCGGAAGTTTCTCCAGGTAGCCTTTCTCCAGTAACTCGTTTAAATGGCGTGTCGCAGTGGATTTACTCACTTTTGCCACTTTTTGGTATTGGCTTGCACTGATGCCATCGACAAAGCCTTGCTCACCGCCATCCAGCAGGCGATTAAGCACCTTCGTTTGCTCCATGCTGAGTTCTGCTCCCTGGTGCTTCAGCCAGAAGCGGGCTTTTTGCTGTGTGCGAGTTACCACGACCAGGGCTTGTTCAAGGCTGTCGTTGAGTACCTCCAGGAACCATGTCAGCCAGGCTGTCACCTGCATGTCCCCTCGTTGCGTCTCCTGCAAAATGCGGTAGTAATCAGAACGGCGAGCCAGAATTGATGCCGACATGGCATATAACCGAATACTTTGACTATCAGCCTGCGCCAGAGCCAGATCGGTTAATGCGCGTGTAATACGCCCATTACCATCGTCGAAGGGGTGTAACGTCACGAACCATAAATGACACAGCCCTGCACGTAATAAAGGATCGAGTAAAACGTCTTCCCGACTATGATTAAACCAGTCGATAAACTGTTGCAGCTGCGAATCCAGCCCGGCACGAGGAGGGGCTTCAAAATGGACAGTGGGTCGGTCAATCCGCCCGGACACCACCTGCATAGGTTCATCACCCCTTAAGCCCCCGACATTGAAACGCTGAATTGACCACTCACTGACAGGGAATAACCAGCGATGCCATTCGTATAAACGTGCCAGCGTTAAAGGTTGGTCGCGCAGGGTAATAGCATCCATCATCATTGCCGCTAATCCTTCCGAGCGTTCAGATACCGGATAGGGTTGTTCCAGTGACACCCCTAAGCGGCGGGCAAGCGAGGACCGTACCGACTGGGCATTTATCCGTTCATCCTCAATGGCTGAAGAAGACAGGATATTTGTCAGCAATGTATCCAGCGTCTGGCGATCGTTATTGTCTTCAATGCTGGCCTGTCCCAGCAAAACACCACGCTTTTGCTGTAAATGCCGGAGTAGTGGCAGTAATTTTTCATCCTGCCAGTGGAAGGCTGGCCAGTCGGGTTGTTGCCATATCCACATGATTCACCTCATATATAACGGCGTATGAGCTGAATGGAATGTTTATTCGGCTCGTATGTTGAGTCGATTAAGGTGACTATTCGACCCATATAATGAGCCGAATAGTAGACCATATTCGGCTCATTGACCAGCCGGGTTGGCATAACCTATGCCAGACCAGGGATTCATGCGCTGATTTTGCCCTTGTCGCATGGCTTGCTCATAAGAGGGAGGGGCTTCATTAACGGTGATTCCACTGAAATGATCCGCTAAATCATGGCTAACAGCCGGTGGCGCTGAGGGGGGAACACGATTCACTGCCCTGGGAACCGCAGGCGGATTACGATTAACCGCAATATTACTGCGATGATACATTTGGCCATTAAGTGGATAATGTCCATGATTCGAAAAATAATTAAAGATTTTCCGTTCATTAATAAACTCATATAAATAAGCTTGTGCCACGATGAGTTTTTCAGGAGCGATCTTAATACGTGAAGGTTCTGGAGCCACTAACCATAATGTCATCAGGTCTGCTCCTTTAATTAACCCCTGAATCTTACCAATGTCCTGGTATATTTTTATTTGCGTCTGAGAAGGATGAGTTAAATTTTCACCCTGTGACCTTGCCTTATCAATACTGGCAATGATTTTCTCTTCTGCTCGTGGGAGTTTTTTGCATGCCTTCCTGAGATACCTTAGATCACCGCCAATACGACTTCCTGACGAATTTGATACCAGCTTATTATAAGCTTCACCAGCATTAACAACCTTCGTTAAATTCTTACAGAAGTTTTTAATTATTTCTTCTGTTTTATAACTTAACGATGTTGTATCTGTAAATATCGTATCCAGATGATCAGTGAGATGGGAATAAGGAGATAGTATTCGCATGACAACAAACCTCTCTATAGATAATTGTTTGATCAGTGTTTGAGGTGCTGAACGAGCGATAACTCTTCAACTCAGGAAGTGTAAACAAACGCGTCTATTCTTTAGTAATGAGTTTTTCCTGATTTTCGTCGCAGGCTTATCTGTGAAAATTTTGTGGTTTATCACGACGAAAGATACCGAAATCATTACGGTTTTTCCTGAGTTGTCGCATCAGACCATGCGATCGGTTTTTGTTCATTGCTGGCGATTTCAGCCTGAAATTCTCACGTTTGATGCAGTGGAAAAGAGCGAGGTGACAAACTTTTGTCTGAACAACACGGAAAAGACAGGAAATTAAGTGGGCACATGCCATGGCAGCGCGATTTATCGTGCGAGGGGATTAACCACGCACGATAAAATTTGCCGCCGCGCCAATCAATGGGTAAACAACGAGAAAGTCCCCGCGTAGTAATTCACCATCCAACCGACATACACCAGCCATACCAATAACACGCCTGCCAAAGTCACTTTAGTGCTCATCTTCGTATCCTCTTGTTATGTGGGTGTGAAGACCCTGTGAGGAATAAGCTGACAGGAGATGCGTTCAATGTTTTTGCGCTGGATCAAAAAAGGGGATGCAAGCATCCCCGTGATGTTTTAATTGCGATCAAATCACGCAATTTACGCAGCTTTTGCCAAATCCGGAATCAGGAGGCAATCTCCTCCAGGCGACGATTCAGGGTGCGTGGACCGAAAATGCCGATGGTAAATACCACAATCGCCATTGCAGTTGAGATCACCATAAACACCGAACCCACCCCCATTTCATGCAACACCCATGCGATGGTAAAGCCCGATAACATACCGCTGATACGGCTGACCGAGTACACCATGCCAATGGCTTTGGCACGAAAACGTGTCGGGAACAATTCCGCCTGATAAGCGCGATAGGAGAAAGTCATACAGGTGCTGGCCAGAGACAACAGCAAACCCAGGGTGACCAGCATCACCGGCTGCGATTGCCATGAGAACACGGTGCCCACCAGCGCTATTGCCAGTGCGGAGCCACTCACCAGCCATTTACGTTCGATACGGTCAGCAAAGGTCATGGCCAGTAGCGGTCCGAGCGGGCTGGCAAACGCAATCAGGAACGAATACAGCAGGCTATGGGTGAAGGTGACACCTTTCGCGGCCAGTAACGTCGGGATCCAACTGGCAAAACCGTAGTAGCCAATCGACTGAAAGAAGTTGAACACCAGCAGCATAATGGTGCGACGACGGTAGGGCGGCCGCCACATCTCATTTTTCACTGTAGGGACATTCTCCACCGGTTTCAGCGCGTCGACGTTGACGGGGGGTAATACCGCGCCTGTGGATTTGGCGACGCGTGCTTCGAGGCGGCGCACAATGTCCTCGGCTTCCTTGTAACGACCCTTCTCCACCAGCCAGCGCGGGCTTTCCGGCAGTCCCATCCGGATCAACCAGACAATCACCGCCCCGATGCAACCGAATAACACCACCCAGCGCCAGCCGGTTAGTCCAAACGGCGCCAATGGCACCAGTTGCCATGACAGAAAGGCAATAGTGGGGATCGAGGTGTATTGAATCGCCTGTACAAAGGCATATGAACGACCACGCAGACGTGCCGGGATGAATTCCGATACGTAAGCATCAATGGTGACCAGCTCTGCACCGACGCCGATCCCCGAAATGATGCGCCAGAACACCACGGCATAGGGATGATGCTGGAAAGCCATAATACCGCTGGCAATGGCATACACCAGCAAAGCAATGATGAAGACTTTGCGCCGTCCTACCCGGTCAGCAAGATTGGCAATCAGCAAAGTACCGAGAAAAACGCCAAGAAACATGGCCGCCACAAACGCCCCCAGGCTGCTGGGATCGAAGAAGTTATGGCTGCCATGGGTGAAAATCCCTTCACGCACCATACCCGGTCCGATATAGGCGGTGAGAAACACGTCATAAACTTCGAACCAGCCACCAAGGGCCAGCGCAAAGATGATTAACCATAGTGGACGAGCGGCCGGTAATCGCTCCAGTCGCGCGGAAAGCTGTGCACCAAAGGCTTTCCCTTCTTCTGGTGTGAAATTGTCACGCCAGGTGATCGGTGGCGGTAACGACTCGCTCAGTGAAATTTTTTTAAGCACGGTAGGGTACTCCACTGTTTTTATAATGATGGAAACGCAGGTTTATATCGTTCAGGTAAAACACTGACCGTAGCTACCGTCCTGAGCGTCAATTCCTGGTGCGAATAAATTCGCACCCTACAGGCGTAGGGTCGGCATTGATGCCGACCAGGCCAATAATCGCACGAATCCGTAGTGGCGCGATTTATCGCGCCGATTTCATCAGGATTGACGCACAGCGGTAGTTATAAAGGACAACCTTTGGCACGCAGGATCGCGTTAAAACGTTCTGGGTCATTGGTTCCGGCGAGATTGCTGGCGCGGATTTTCTCTTCACGCTGCGCATGTTGTTGCACGCGTGGCAGCAATACACTCAACTCGTCATGCGGAATGGCAATCACGCCATCCGCATCCGCGACGATCAGATCACCGGGGGAAATCACCAGCCCGGCACAGTGCACCGTGGTGTTCACTTCACCAGGACCGTCTTTTGATGGTCCGCGCAGCGTGTTGCCACGCGCCCAGACTGCAACGCCGCCCTCAGCCCATTCGTTAAGATCGCGCACTGCGCCGTCAATGACAAAACCCGCAATTTTCTTCGCGACGGCCGAGGTGCGCATAAGGCCACCAATCAACGCCTGAGTCAGGTCGCCCGAACCATCCACCACGATCACATCACCAGGTTGCGCCAGTTCAATGGCTTTGTGAATCATCAGGTTGTCGCCAGGACGAACCTTCACCGTCAGTGCCGGGCCACACAGCACCAGTTGCGGGTCGTTGTGATAAGCCGTCAGCCCCAATGCACCGACACTGCGCCCCATTGAGTCGCCAATATTTGGCACGGGCAATTGACGGAACGCCTCCAGGGTTGCGTTATCAATCTGAGGACCACGTTCGCCAATAAAATAGCCAATCGGCCAGTCACTTCGCATCGTCATAATTAACTCCGGTTAAGTACCTGCGGATTCACACAGGCAGGAAGGTGAATGTGTTGGTTATCGAGCCAGGCCAGGCATTGGCGCGCTGCGCTTTGTGCCACTGCGTCCAGCGCCTGGGGGGTGGACCCGCCAATATGCGGGGTGATGATCAGGTTTGGCAGTGCGCGGAACGGATGATCGGCGGCCAGCGGCTCCTGGGCCACGGTGTCCAGCGCCGCTGCGCGCAACTGGCCATTTTGCAGTGCCGTTGCCAGCGCTTCTTCATCCACCAGCTCGCCGCGCGCGGTGTTAATCAGGATCGCGCCTTTCGGCAAAAGTGCGAGCGAGGTCACATTGATCATCTGACGGGTTTTTGGCGTTACCGGGCAATGCAGGCTCAGCACATCGGCCAGCGGCAGCAAATCGTCCAGTGATGCACAGCGTTGCGCTCCTTCAACATCGGCATCGGCAGCAATGGCCGGGTCGAAAAATGCCACCTGCATACCGATAGCGCGAGCAACGCGTGCTACGCGGCGGCCGATTTCGCCAAAACCAACCAGCCCGAGTGTTTTCCCCTGCAACTCTTCGCCATCACCGCTACGTGTCCAGCGACCGGCGGTCACTTCCTGCTGGAAGAAAGGCAGGCGGCGCGCGCAGTTCAGCATCAGTGCCAGCGTCAGTTCCGCGACCGATTGCGCATTGGTCGCCGGGGTGGTGAGTACCGGGATACCCTGCCGGGTCGCGGCTTCAACATCGATATTGGTGACACCAACACCGTGTTTACAGATGATTTTTAACGTCGGACAGGCTGCTATCGCTTTGGCACTTAACTCAACAGTACGTGAAATCACCGCGTCATAAGGCACGCTGCTCATACGGCGCTCCACTTCCACCGCATCGTTGGCGTTGTCCAGATAATCCACGACGCAATGGGCGTCAGCGAGTAAGGTGCGGCCTCCCTGGCCGAGGCTCGTGGTGGTCACGAGAAAGCGATAAGTCATGATGATTCTCCGATAGGGTTTAGCGTCATCCTGGCATCGGGGACCGATAAAAAATATTCTGTGTTAGTTATTAATTCATTCCTGATGGGAATAGGTGGGCATTTTTTGCTGAAGGAAATCGGGCAAAATCACCGCAAACCGCGCGCCATACTGCGTTAACAACTTGTTCACTTTCTGATGACATCAATAGCGGCATATTGGCTAACGCTTTTTGTTAAACGATCGGGCTGTAAGGCTGCAGAAATAAGCCTTGTGTCACAGCGCTTCATCGGGTCCGGGCACGCGTCTGTAGTGTGATCGACTTCAAATTCCACCCTCAACCGCCTGTTACAAAAGAAACAATTGCTTACTTCCCTCGGTGCAAAAATGTGTCATTCGCGCGCCCGCGCAAAAATACAGCACTCTTTTTGCCAGCACGAAATGGTAAAAGTTAGTAAAGATTTAAAATGTACTGTCTGGTTCATTAACAACTACATATCAGAATGGTTACATCATGAATCAGTCCAAAGATCTGCTTTCCGTGCTCGGCCGGGTGATGGCCGTCGGCCTGTTTTTTACCTCCGGCGTCGACAAAATTTCGCACTACAGCGACAACTTGCAACTGATGGCCAGTAACAACGTACCGGGCTTTTTCCTGCCCCTGGTGATCCTGCTGGAAGTCGGCGGTGGACTGGCGATTGCCCTCGGTTTTCTCACCCGTTTCACGGCAATTTTTATGGCCGTTTTCTCCGTGGTAGCAGGCTTCCTGTTCTACCAGGGCTACAGCTACGCACATCTGATGGTGTGGCTGAAAAACATCTCCTGCGCTGCCGGTTTCCTGTTGCTGTGTCTGCATGGTGGCGGCAAATGGAGCCTCGACCATGTGCTGCAACGCCGCTTCGCCCGTAGCTGAGCGGGAAAAATACTTAACATCCCTTAACCCATTATTTCAGGACTAAATCATGAAATTGATTCCGACAGCACTGCTGTGCAGTGGCTTGATCTGCGTAACGGCGCAGGCCGCTCAACCGGTTAACCAGGTTTCCGTACTGACTCATCAGCAGGCGCAGGCGCTGGTGGCAAAAGCGGAACAAATCATCCGTAGCCATCAGATTGGTGGTGTGGTCGCGGTAGTCGATCCCTTTGGTCAGTTGATTAGTTTTGACCGTCTTGATGGTGCGACCCTGGCAAACAGTGAGCTGGCACCGAAAAAAGCCCATTCCGCAGCAGCGTTCGGCGTACCGACGGCCAGCTTCCAGCAGAAGATCGCGGCAGGGAATATCGGGATGCTGGGTAATCCGGCAGTGGTGCCGTTGCCTGGTGGCGAGCCGGTCAAACTCAATGGCGTGGTGGTGGGGGCGATTGGCGTCAGCACGCCGGATGGCAATGTTGATGCCGAAGCGGCTAAAGGGGCGCTGTCGGCCCTGAATGTCGGTTAGCGTGAGAAGCTGAAAATGGAAAGAAGACGCTTTTTACAACTGATGATGGCGACACCGGTTATCGTCGCCATTCCGATGCAGCCTTTGCTGGCGGCCCCGGTGGACAGCGGAGCCGCGCTGCTGCTGCGCGCCAGTGAGTTGCTCACCGGGCGGCGCGGGCTGGATATCGGTATCACCGAACGCCTGTGGACCCTGCAGTGCCAGCAGGATAGCGCGTTCCCTGCGCAGCTCGCCAGCCTGATGACGCGACTGAACGCGCTGCACAGCGAAGATCGCGAACAGATTGTTGCCCAGCTCAGCGATGACGAGGTGAAAACCGCACTGACCATCATTTCACCGTGGTATCTCGGCTACACCGGTCATCCCTCAACCACCAAAGCGGTGGATGACGCACACTTCGTCACCTTCCTGTCCGCATTGATGTACGAACCCACGCGCGATCACACCATACGCCCTACCTACGCGCGTGCGGGTGGTGATTACTGGGCCGAGGTACCGCCGGGTGTGAATGCCCCTGCGATGCCGGCAGAAATTCGTGCCTGGGGCGATCGCTCGCCCGTTGCCGCCAGCACCATCAAAGAACCGGATGCCCCGTGGCTGCTGATGATTCAGGGCAAAGCCAAAACCCTCGTGGAAGCCGAGGCGTTGCTGGCGCAGCACAACAACACATAACAAGAAACGTGAGCAGGAAGACAAAATGAGCGAATTTGATGCTGATGTGGTGATCATCGGCTCCGGCGCACTCGGCGCTAATGCGGCTTACCAGCTGGCAAAAGCCGGGAAGTCGGTGATTATGCTGGAAGCCGGTCCCTATATTCCCCGCTGGAAAGTGGTGGAAAACTATCGCAACGGTGCCAGTAAACGTAACTGGTGCGCACCGTATCCGAATCTGCCCTGGGCACCCAACTCCTACACCGAAGGTTACATCGACGCCAAAGGGGATGAGGATTTTGAGTATGTCACCAGCTACCTGCGCGTGGCCGGGGGCAGTACCCGCCACTGGGCATCCGCCTGCTGGCGTCTGTTACCTAACGATTTCAAACTGAAAAGCGTCTATGGCGTGGGGCGCGACTGGCCGTTTGAATATAGCGAGCTGGAACCCTGGTATGTCAAAGCCGAACGTGAAATCGGCGTGGTGGGCACCGGTGAAGAGGACCAGAGCGGCCAGGGACGTGGTCATTATCCCCCGCGTTCTGCTGAGTATCCGCTGCCGCCGGAAGCTAAGCCTTATATGGTGCAGCGTATGCAGGCCAAACTCGGCCCGATGGGCTATCAGGTGGTGCATGAGCCTCATGCGCGCGTATCTCGCCCTTACGATGGCCGTCCGGCCTGTGCCGGGAATAACAATTGTGAACCGATCTGCCCGATTGGCGCGATGTACTCCGGTGATATGCATGTCGATAAGGCGGTGGCGCTGGGTGTGAAGCTGCTGACGGAATGTGTGGCCTGGAAACTGGAGAAGGGCGCGGGCAATAAGATTGTCGCACTGACCTATCGCAAGCCCGATGGTCAAGACACCCGCCTCACCGCGAAGGTGTTTGTGGTGGCGGCACACGGGCTGGAAACGCCTAAGTTGCTGCTGATGAATGACATCGCCAACAGTTCCGATCAGGTAGGCCGTAATCTGATGGATCACACCGGTCTGAGCCTGACTTTCCTCGCCGACGAACCGCTGTGGACCGGGCGTGGTTCCGTGCAACATGGCACTATCGCCAATCGTCGCGATGAAGCCAGCCGCGCGCAGCATTCCGCCATTCGCTACTCGCTGCGTAACCTGGTGCCCAACGTTGATGTGACGGTGCCCTTGCTGAAGCAGGGCATGATGGGCCAGGCACTGGATGATGCCATCCGCGATCGTGCCTCACGCATTATGAATATCAGTACCATGAGCGAAACCCTGCCCAGCCCGACCAACCGCGTCGTGCCGAATTACGACCGCAAAGACTCCATTGGTCTGCCGATGCTGAAGGTGAACTATCACCTCGACAATTACGTGCGTGGCATGCGCCCACAGGCGTACAAAGACTTTGCCAACTTTTTGCAGGCGTTTAACGGCGAAGTGATTGAAGCCCCCACCGGCTGGCGCAACCAGTATCACATCATGGGCACCACCATTATGGGTGATAACCGCCAGGATTCGGTGGTTGATGCCCATTGTCGCAGCTGGGATCACCCCAATCTGTTCCTCGCCACCACGGGTGTGATGCCCACTTCGGCAACCGTTAACCCGACGCTGACCGGCATCGCTCTGGCGATCCGCATGGCCGACACCATTGCCAGGGAGATCTGATCGATGCGTATAAAAACGTTTTTTCGCATCGCCAGCGCCAGCCTGTTGCTGCTGAGCGGTGTAAGCCTGGCGCAGGATGCCTCGCCAGATCTGGTAAAACGCGGCGAATATCTGGCAACCGCCGGGGATTGCTCCGCCTGCCATCGCAATCCACAAAGCGGCCAGCCGTTCTCCGGTGGTTATGCCATCCAGTCGCCGATGGGCATGATTTACGGTTCCAATATCACACCATCGAAAAGCGCCGGTATTGGTAATTACAGCCTCGCCGATTTCACTGCGGTGATGCGTGAGGGCAAAGCGCCGGGCAATCATTATCTTTACCCAGCGATGCCTTACACCGCGTTTGCCGGGATGTCGGACGAGGATATCCACGCGCTGTATTCTTACCTGATGCTGGGTGTCCCTGCGGATGATCATCCGGCACCGGAAACCCATCTGCCATTCCCGTTTTCTTTCCGTCCGGTGATGGCGATGTGGAACCTGATGTTCCTCGATAAAAGTGCAGTGCCGGGCAGCGCTGCCGCAGCGGGCAGTGCCGAACGCGGTGAGTATCTGGTACGGACTCTGGCGCACTGCTCCACCTGTCATACGCCGCGTAATGGCATGATGGCGGAGCAGGGGGATCGTTTCCTTTCTGGCGGGAAAGTGGGTAGCTGGAGCGCACCAAACATCACGCCGGATGCCAAAGCCGGAATTGGTGACTGGAGCGAAGCCGAAATTGAAACCTACCTGCGCACCGGCGCGCTGCATGGTAAAGCGATTGCGGCCGGAGAGATGGGCACGGCGGTACAGAATTCGTTCTCGAAAATGGATGCCAGCGATCTGCAAGCCATTGCGCGCTATCTGAAGCAGGTGCCCGCCATCGGTGGAGACGACCGTAAAGCGCCTGCCGTTGCCCCTGCGACCACGCCGCTGTCGGCGATTGAAACGGGCATGAAAGATGACATCAATGATTACGTCTCAGCGGATGCCATGAGCGGTGCGCAGCTTTACAACGGAGCCTGCGCCACCTGCCATGCCAGTGATGGTCGGGGTACGCACGATGCGCAGCACTTTTACCCGTCGCTGGTGGGATCTTCGGCGGTGCTGGCTGCTGACCCGGCCAACCTGATCATGACCATCGCCGAAGGAGTGGATCGCAATACTGCCGCCGGACATGCCTTTATGCCGGAGTTCCGTACCCAGTTCAGTCAGGAACAACTGGCGAAAGTGGCAAATTACGTCTCGACCAGTTTTGGCAACCCACAACACCCGATCACCTCTGTTGATGTCAGCCAGACACTGCAAGGTGAGAGTGGCAGCTGGTTGATCCGTTACGCGCAACCTCTAACTATCGCTGGCGCTGTTGTCGCGGTGATGGTACTGCTGTGGTTAATTTATCTTCTGCGCCGTCGGCGCGGGTAATCCACGGGAGCCGCGATCTGGCTCCCTTATTATGGAGTGATTGAAAATGAAAAAGATCCTGTCTCTGGCGCTGCTGAGTGCCGCTCTGTTCGGTGCGGCGGGTGCTCAGGCGGTTACCACACAAACCATTCTGACAGAGAGTGATGCGCAGAAACTGATTGCCGCCGCGCAGGAAAAAGCCCACGCGCTGAATGCCAACGTCTGTATCGCGGTACTGGATCAGTCTGGTGAACTGCTGGCGTTCCAGCGTATGGACAATGCTCCGGTCGGTTGTATTGATTCATCGATTCTGAAGGGCCGTGCTGCGGCGCTGTATCGCACGCCAACCGACAAATATATGGATCGCGCCAATGGCAAAGAACCGGCTATCGCCACGTTGCCGGGCGTGATCCCGCTGGGCGGCGGTTCTCCGGTGGTGTGGAAGGGTAATACGCTGGGCGCGGTTGGCGTCAGTGGCTCGGCCAACCCGAATGAAATCGCCATCGCCAAAGCGGCGAGTGACAGTTTTAAATAATCAGGTTTATGCGTTGGCGCGGTATTGTTTGCCGCGCCAATACGACAAATATATTTTTCGTGTATTTATAACTATGTTACCTGTGAAATTAATTCGAAATTTTTTTACCGCCAAATTTCTTCACAATGGCGGCCGATCTGACATTAATTGCTTCGGTAGTAATGCTCCTGACTTTATATTGTTTCATTAATATCATAATGCTACGCAGTGACAAAAAGGAGCCAACGCCTTTAACCCGAAATTCAGGATCTATATCCTCACCAACAGCAGTTGGAACCTGCGTTTTCGGGTTGGCTAGCGCATAGTTAATAACAATGTCTGTTTTATTGCCTTCATCATAGTAGGTAAAAACTTGAGCCTCAAGCAGGCCATAAATTTTTCTTCCTTCGAGTACGTTTTTATCTTTTTTTCGCATTAATGCAAAGATTTTTTTTCCTGTCGCAGAGTTAGTGTTAAGGCGGAATCCGGATAAAAATCTATTTTCCATGATATTATTTTCATCATACAATATTCCGGCAGAGGTTTTTTTCATATAGTTGGCAACCTCCACGCCAAGAGCAATGTTGGTTTTTTGTGCATCGCTTAATTCATGGCGATTTTTTTGTATGTCGACATACTGATTATAAAATCCTTTGGCGTTTTCCGCTAATTCGTCAGAGCCAAATAGAAAGCCCTCAGCATCCTGGTCATTTAATTCGACAACTTTAAACTCTTTCGATGACACATATGTTTTTTTCGCTTCATCATAAACACTGACTCTGCTTTTACTCCGTATTAATTTTGCCGCGATGCTGGTTTTAATACCGACGTTGACTTTATATTTCCCGGTTTCTACTGTTTCCAACCCGTCATTATCCCATAATGTTACAGGATTATTTCTTACCATCCGGAACAGGTTGAGTCCGTCCAGGGTGCCCGCTGGATCGGCACTCAGCCAGCGTCCCACCCACGGCTGATAATAGCGATACCCGTAGTAGTAAAGACCTGTCGCATCCCGTTCCCTGCCTGAGTACCTTATGGTTCTGTAATCTGCCTCCATTCGGTTTCGTGCTGTCAGTACGGCCGTGCCACCGTAGGGATAATATTCCTCCCGGCAGATGATATTCCCGCCGCCGTCTACCTCCAGACAGAGGCTGCCGATGAGGTTGTGATAGCGGTAACGAAACTGGTCATTATCCATGTTCTCCGGTTGCCCGCTCTCCCAGTGGAGTACCTGCACCTGCGCACCACCCGCTTCTTGCACGCTGATGACCTGCAGATTTTCTTTTACCGTGCTACCGCTCCTTGTACAGCGCAGTTCCAGCCCTGGCAGGTATAGCACCCGGTGTGTTTGCTCGTTGCCGCCAGCTTTCTGTGTGCTTCGCTTCAGGATACGCTGGCTGTTTGCATCGTACCGGTATCTCTCGTTATCGTCGGATATCCCATCACGGACCACGGGTATCACTTGCTGTAGCTCACCTCGGGGTGTCCAGGTCAATGCCTGCCCCGGCTGTAAAAGCAACTGCTGCCCGCCTGCCGCAAACAATCGGTCAACCTCCGCAGGATTTTTGGTCAACGTGTTCAGTACGCCACGGTTGCTGTGGTCGCTGAGGGTGAGGGTGGTGGTATAGCGATTGCTGATAGCCGGTGAATTATGCTGTACCTGCGTCAGGTTACCCGCTGTATCGTAGGTATAAATACGTGTGTAAAGCGTATAGGCGGAAGGGTCCACCGGAAAGGGGGTCGTGGCCAGAGATAACGTGTTGCCCTGCTGGCCTGAATTCGCCATCTCGCGCCCGGTGGACTTTACCAACTGGTAAAGGCTGTCGTAGGTGTATGTGTTCTCCGGCTCCACCTTCTGATTGCGCCAGAATTGCGTGTCTTCCGCCCCGTCGATCACCTGCGTTACGTTTCCGACCGGGTCATATGTCCAGTTCAGATCCTGAAGCAGCTTCGATCCGCAAGGATGGCCCTGCGGGCGCTCCGTCCTCATCCCAGTCAAACGTTGTGTCTGCGGCTCGTAGTTATAGGTCGTCACCACTCCGTTGCCGTGTTCCTCACGCTGTTTCAGTCCTGCGGCGTTGCAGGAAAGGGATTTGACGATAACCTGTTCGCTGCCACCTTTGATGGTTAGCCAGCGACCCGTTAGCTTACCCGCGCTGTCATACTCCGCGCGCTGCCGGTTGCCTGCAGCATCGGTGATGGTAAGTATGGCACCGGTTGCGTCCACTGTGGTCAGGGTACTGTACTGCTCCGCAGTGAGCTGATGGTTCCAGATGGAGGGATCGTCACCCTGCCAGTCAGTGCGCCAGGTTGAATCGTCTTCCCCTTGCAGCAGTCGGCGTGTCACCGACAGTTGCACACCGATCAGCGATACGCTGTTTGTCTGCACCACGCCTGCGGGATCATAATGACCGATGCATTGTCCTGCCAGATTCTGCTGCTGCTCAGCCCGGGAGTTTCCGGCGTATATGAGGCGTTCCGAGCAGTGTATCGCGTCTGCTGCCCTCTGTTCCGACACGCTCAGCAACCGTCCCGGCAGGTCGAAACTCTCGTAAGCAAAGGTCCGCTTCACGGCTTGTTTGAGATCAGTTTTCCCGTTCCCATCGGTGTCGATGTAATCCACCACCAGCAACGGTCGCCCGACGGCATCGTTCAGCCTCACGGTGGTACCTGCATCGGTGCTCTGGGTGCGCAGAATGTTCCCGGTAAGGTCCCGCTGCCAGACAATGTTCACCAGGCCCGCGTCATGCAGACGAGGGTCTGCGCTCTGTACCAAACCTCGGGCGTTATACTGATGGCGGGTGAGACGCACGGAGGGGTTGGCTGGCAGGTCTGGATGGCGATAAAACTCAACGTTGCGAACAATCTGCCCGCGACCATTATGTACTGCGAGTGACGGCGTGTTGCCGAAGACTGATGATCCCATGATGCTCCCCTGTGCCAGCCGCAGCGATCAAACCCCGTATGTACACGGTCTGGTTTGTCTCATTTACAGTCTGGGGTTAAAAGGCAAAAAATGAGGGAGGTACTTATTTTTCTTTTATTGGACAGCAGGGGTGTTTAACGGTTTGTTTTTTTCAGATTTATTCATGGAGTGGCCGGAAAAAATGACGGCTGGCATAGATGGAAATATCGCATACCGGGAGAGTTACCGTTTTTCCACAGCAAACTGGATCTGACATTTCCCTGGCTTGAACACAAGAATACTTCACCCCGCCACTGATCAGACCTGCCAGGCCATCAAGTTCCCCCCGACACCGCCGATAGATTATTCGAAGGAATGTGTGTGCACAGGGAGTGGTTCTTTTTACCGGAAAGTGTCAACCCCAGGAGCGCCAGCATGGCCAAACGACTGTCTGATAAGAAAAAAATGAGCACCCGCACGCAAATGCTGCTGACGGGAGCCTTAACCATTACCCTCGGCTTTACCGTCACTATTGGTGTGCTTAGCTGGCAATCCAGCCACGAACAACGATCGCTGGCAGAAAATTATCTGCAACAAATTGCGCAAAGCCAGGCACTGCAAATTCAGCAGGATCTCAGCTATGCGCGTGATGTGGCACATAACCTTGGTCACAATATTATCGCGCTGCCCGATGCCGGTGTGCAGGATCGCAAAGTCATCGACAAGATGATGGAATCGACGCTGCGCGATAATCCCAGCTATCTTTCTGTCTCCGTGATCATGGAAGAAAACGCCTTTGACGGACGTGATGCTGAGTTTGCCGATAAACCCGGTCAGGCACCGAAAGGGCGCTACGCCTGGTTCGTTGATCGCGATCAGTCCGGCAACTTCAGGATGCATCCACTGGCTTCCTTTCTGACCCCTGGACAGGGTGATTATTATCTGCTGCCACAGAAAAGCCAGAAAGATACGCTGATCGAACCCTACAGCTACGCCTACAACGGCGTACCCACGTTGCTGACCTCTGTGGCCGCGCCCATTGTCAGCCAGGGGAAATTGTGGGGGGTGGTGACCTCCGATATTTCGCTGGCCTCGTTGCAGGAACGGGTCAATAAAATCAAACCCTGGGCAGGCACTGGCTACGCAATGCTGCTTTCCAGCGCCGGAAACGTGGTGTCTTATCCGGATAAAAGCCTGACCAGCAAGGCATGGAAAGGTAATACCAACAATTTCAGCAACCACGTCATTGAACACCATGACGATATTATCGGTGGTGACGCGCTGGTGACATGGCAACCGATTGTGATCGGCAACAGCGACCAGAAATGGTATCTCGCTGTTGTGGCCCCGGTCAGTGAAGTGATGGCCGCTGCCAATCGCCAGTTGATCAACGCCATCGTCATGATGGTTATCAGCATTTTGCTGGTCAGCTCGCTGCTCGGGCTGCTGTTCAGCCGCAAAGTGCTGAAGCCCATTGGTGGTGAACCGCTGGAAGCGGCCACCATTGCGCTGGCGGTTGCCGATGGCAAGCTGGATAACCACATCACCGTGAAATCACACGACACCAGCAGCCTGTTCTATGCCCTGGGCACCATGCAAAACCAGTTGCGTGATATCGTCGGACAGATTCAGGACGCCAGCGCGTCGGTACGTCAGGGGGCGGGAGAAATCGCCAGCGGCAACCTCAACCTCGCGTCCCGTACCGAACAACAGGCCGCCGCACTGGAGCAGACAGCCGCCAGCATGGAGCAAATCACTGCCACGGTGAAACACAACGCGGCTAATGCGCATCAGGCGACTGCGCTCACTGACAATGCCACGCAAATCGCCAGTCGTGGTGAAGCGCTGGTGGGTGAAGTGGTGCAAACCATGGCGCAGATTGACGACAGCGCGAAAAAAATCGGCGATATCACCGCCATCATCAATAGCATTGCCTTCCAGACTAACATCCTGGCGCTCAACGCTGCCGTGGAAGCGGCGCGGGCGGGTGAACAGGGACGTGGTTTTGCTGTTGTGGCCTCTGAAGTACGCAATCTGGCGCAGCGCAGCGCCAATGCGGTGAAGGAGATTGCTGCCCTGATCGAAGAGTCCAGCCAGCGCGTGGGCAGTGGCGTTCAACTGGTTCAGGATGCCGGTAAAACCATGCAGGAGATGACCCATGCGGTGCATTCGGTGCGCACCATTATCGGCGAAATCGTGACAGCTTCGGATGAGCAGGCGCGGGGTATCAGCCAGGTGACCATTGCAGTTAATGAAATGGATGGCACCACACAGCAGAACGCTGCGCTGGTCCAGCAGATGTCGGCCGCTGCCAGCTCGCTGGAAGATCAGGCTGCTCAGCTGGCGCAGACCGTAGGGCGCTTTCATCTGGCCTGATCAGTCAGAAGTGGGTAAAGTCGTGGCCATCGCGCCACGATTTTTTTTGTCATCCACAGGAATGAAGCATGAACCGCCAGCAGCTGTTTGCCTGGGTAAACCAGCAATACCAGGTTGAACCTGATTATCCGTGGAAAACCAATCCGGAATACGCGGTGCTGCGCCATCCACGTCACCGTAAATGGTTTGCCGTGGTTTTCCCGCTGGAGAGCCACAAACTGGGCCTGCCGGACGGTGCTGTCGTGCAGGTGATGAACATCAAAACCCGCCCGGAACTGAACGGGTCGTTGCGCCAGCAGGCGGGCATCTATCCGGCCTGGCATATGAATAAAGAACACTGGCTCAGCCTGACGCTGGCTGATGGCTTGCCAGATGAAGAGATTTTCGCCCTGCTGGATGACAGTTTTAGTCTGACGTTTTAGGCTTGCGCGCCAGATGGACATTCAGCGGCGACATCGGGAAGGGTTGCAGCCGCTTAATCGCTTCGATGGTAAATCCCACCTGCTGTAATTGCTGCGTTAACTCACCTTCATTCGTGACACTGTAACCACGCATCATCAATGGCGTGAAAAACGGTAATACCTGACGTGCTTCGGCCGGATCGGACGGCACTTCCGCATGGGCGCTAATCAATAATCCTCCCGGTTTCAGACGGCGGAACAACTGCTGCACCATCGCCTGCCTGTCCTCCATAAAGTACAGCAATGATGAACACCAGATGATGTCAACCTGCGGCGTTTCCGGTAGCTGTGAAAGCGCGCGGAAGCGTGCGCTTAACCCAGCGCGTTCGATATTATGTTGCGCCACGGTCGCAGTTTTGGGCAGATCAAGCACCACACCGGAGAGCTGTGGAAAACGCCTGGCTAACGCCAGCGTAATCAATCCGGGGCCACCGCCCATATCCAGCAGTTGGGCAGGACGCTGAAAATCAGCCAGATCGCTGGCGATGGCACAGGCGGTGTCACCGCTCAGGGCGCGTTGTTCTTGTGCAATCTGGCTCAGGGCGGCGTCGGCCCAGGCGGTGTCGATCTCCAGCGGGTCCTGCCTGCGCGGTGTGCTGCGGTTCAGCAGATCAGGTAACCGGCGGGCAAACTGCTGCAACAACTGCTGACGATAACGCCAGGCATCGCCGATATAACGCGTACCGCTGCGGCACAGATACGCCTGTGCGTCGGGGTGGGTACGGTAACCCTCCGCCTGTTGCTGCAACAATTCACCACTCCACAGCAAACGCAGCCAGTGTCCGACCGGCTCAGGCTGCCAGCCAAAATGTTGCGCGACGGCAGTGGCATCGGCACCCGGTGTCAGAAAATCAAACAGCTGGTGTTCAAAGGCCAGTGCCACTGCGCCACTCAGGGCGTGTTGCGCCAGCAGATTATCAAGAAAGGGTAACGGGGATGGCATGGTTGTCTCCAAAGCAACGGTGATGGCTACAGACTAGCGTTTCATGCCAATGCAATTTATTCTCATTGGTCTGCGAAACGGCGATTTGACTCTGCGTGAAGGCGAAAACGATGCAACGGAACCCTGGCGGTGATGACGAGCCATGGATTGAACACCAGCCCGGTGCGGGGGTTTTTCGTTCACGGCAGTTCAGCCTGGTCAGCGGGATACGGCTGGTACAGTCTGATTATCAGCCGCTAAAAGCGCTGGCAGAAAGCTCTCAGCCCGGTGGGAATACGCCGCAGTTGGTCCTGACCTTCGGTTTGCTGGGCAGCTCGCGTTTCCGTGCCGATTCCGGTTATGAAGTCTTGTTCCAGGCGGGCCACCTTACGGTCACCAGTTTTCAGCACAGCAGCGGCGAGCGTTTATATCGTGCGGGGGAACGGGTGCAACAGCTGCGCCTGGTGCTGGATGCGGACAGCGTGCAGCGTTATCTGGGAGATGATGCGGCTGAGCGCTTGCTGTATCAGCCGCAATTGAAACGCCATCTTTTCAGCCTGTTCGGTCAGGCTACCAGCGCACAACTCAATGATGTGCAGTCCGACCCACTGCTGCGTGAGATTCAGGCGCTGAACCTGCTGGCGTTACATCGCCATCAGCTGCAACCAGCCGCTGCGCAAGTGAAGAAATTACATCCCCAGGATATCGACCGGCTGGAACAGGCACATAACTGGATGCGGGCGCATCTGGCGGAGTCTTTTACCCTGGGAACGCTGGCGCTGGCTGCGGGCCTGAGTGAATACCAGCTGAAAAAAGGCTTTCAGCAACATTTTGGCTGCACACCCGGTGAGAAGTTGCTGGCATTGCGGATGGCGCAGGCTCATTGGCTGCTGGAGCAAGGGTATCAGGTGGCGCAGGCGGCCTGGCAGGTGGGTTATCAGCATCCCCGCAATTTTAGCGTGGCGTTCCAGCGTTACTTTGGTCGCCCGGCCAGCCAGGTGACCGGGCGCGGCAGGTCAGCGTGAGCGTCGGGACGGCATCATGCGTAGCAGGGTGTTGTCCTTGATCAGATAGTGGTGGGTCAGCGCTGCCAGCGCATGTATTCCCACCAGCCAGTAACCGTAAGGTGCGAGCGTTTTATGCAATCCAGTCAGGATATCGGCAAAGTCCGGGTCGGGATCGGCGCTGACCGGCATCGGAATACCAAACAACCACCAGCTTCGCCCCAGGTAAAATCGCGAAAGAATACCGAATATCGGCAGTGCGATAAAAAACAGATACAGCCCGAGGTGCATCAAATTCGCCAGACCGGTTTGCCAGCCCTCTGGCTTTGGCACGATTGCCGGGCTGCGATGACGCAAGCGCAGCAGCACGCGCGATAACATCAGCACCAGAACACAGCTTCCGGCACTGAAATGGCCGATGATCATCGTAAAACCCTGCCAGGACCCACGCGTTGCCAGCCCGCGAAATTCCATGGTGCAATAGGCGATGACCACCAGGAAGAACGTCAGCCAGTGGAGAAGAATCTGTGAAGGAGCAAATTTATTCTGCATATCCTGTCCGTAAAAAAGCGAAGCGGAACGCTAACATAGCGGAAAAAGGGGTGAGTGAATTCATATTTCGACACATGACTGAACAGTTTACTTAAGTCTCATGCTCGCTGGCGACCAGCAGCTGGCTGAGCAGTGCTGACAACTGCTGCCGCTGCGCGGGTTCCAGTGTCGCCAGCAGCGTATTTTGCGTTTGTGTGTGTACCTGCAATGCCTGCTCGATTTTTTCCCGTCCGGCAGCGGTTAACGCGACCAGACTGCTGCGTTTATCCTGCGCGTCAGCAACCCGTGCGATCAGTCCCGCCTCTTCGAGGTGATTAAGACGATTTGTCATCGCGCCGGAGGTGACCAGCAACGATTTATACAACTGTGTCGGCGATAAACAGAAGGGTGGGCCCGCCCTGCGTAGCGTTGCCAGCACGTCAAATTCCCCGTCACGAAAACCAAAGGGGGCCAGTGCCTCCGCACGGATATTCGCCAGGTGTTTCATGATGCGCAGCATGCGACCAAATATCGCCATGGATGAGGCATCCAGATCAGGCATCGCAATGGCCCATTGTTGTGTCACAAAATCGACGTGATCCGCCACTTTTCCCCTCACTTGTTGTGGTTACCGTGTTGCTTTGTGCGGTTGGGCTATTTCTTCGCGGATATTTATCTTAACGTTAAGATAAATCGCCAGCGGAGAAACAATGTGAAACGTACCTTACCCGCAATTGGGTTGTTTGCTTTAGTGGTTTTTATTATCGGCCTGAATCTCAGGCCGGTGATGGCGGCCATAGGGCCGCTGTATCCTTACCTGCAACAGGATGCCCATCTGAGTGCGACGCAGATTAGCCTGCTGACAGCGTTACCGGTGATCATGATGGGGGTTGCTGCGCTCTATGTGCCGCGACTGCTGCGCATTGTCGGGGAGATCAAAGGTATCGCGCTTGGTTTGACCCTGCTGGTGCTGGCTTGTCTGGTGCGCGGTCTGATCCTGCAACCAGGTGTGTTAATTGCCAGCGCGCTGCTGGCTGGTGCAGGGATTGGGTTGATCCAGGCGCTAATGCCTGCGCTGATTAAACGTTGCTTTAGCGCCAGAGCCAGCACGCTGATGGCGCTGTTTACCACCGGGATTATGGCGGGTGCGGCGCTGGCTGCCGTCAGTGCTGCTCCGCTGGCTGGCTCGCAGGGATTAGCAATGACGCTGGCGCTACCGGCACTGCCCGCATTGATCGCTTTGTTGTTGTGGGGACGGGGATTGCCATTATCGGTGCGGGCGGTGGTGGTAAAACGTCCGCAGGCGATCAATGCCGCGCGTGCCTGGCTGCTGATGGCGTTTTTTGGTATTGGCACTGCGGCTTACACGCTGGTACTGGCCTGGCTGCCGCCGTTTTATCAACAGCATGGCTGGAGTGCTGAGCAAAGTGGTTATATCCTGGGGGCGTTAACGCTGGCTGAGGTGGTGGCGGGCTTTCTGCTTTCGGCGTTAATCCATCGTTTTCCCGATCGCCGCCGTCCGCTATTGCTGGTACTGGCATTGATCCTGAGCGGGTTAATTTGCCTGATGACGTTCGGTGGTGCGCTGGCCTGGCTGCCCACGCTGCTGCTTGGACTGGGTATCGGCGCGCTGTTCCCGCTTTCCCTGATTGTCACCCTTGACCATGCGCAAACGGCAGAACAGGCCGGGGCTTTGCTCTCTTTTGTGCAGGGCGGTGGGTATCTGCTCGCAGCGCTGATGCCGCTGATTGCCGGAGTGGTACGTGACCACGCAGCGTCGCTGGACAGTGCCTGGCTCCTCATGAGCGCGGGGATTGTGTTGCTGATGGGGATGGCGCTGCGCTTTCGGCCTGGGGTATAGCCGGGCATGGTGTCGGCACGAAACAGTTGTATCGATATATACCATGCTTTATAACGCAACATTTCCTCCCACGTTCAGCACAAGGAAATGACTACGTGAACCTGTTTATGTTTTATGTCGGTGGCAACGCCGGAAAATCCAATATTGAAGTGCATGACATCCAGTTTGTTGCTGCAGAACACCCCGAAGATGCCTGGCCCGCACTGCGTGAGGCCTGGTTTGGCGATGCGGATAAGATCCATGTTGATGGTTATGCCCGCATCACCTGGGCGGATGGTTATCGCGTGTCGCTGTCACCGGAACCCACCACCGGTAACCAGCACCTGTTCTTTGTCAATGCCGGAGCTTACCATCCTGCCAATCTGGCGGAGTTGCATGCGTTTGATTTGTTTGTCGCCAGCGATGCCGCTGAGGCTAAAGCAAAGGGGCTGGAAAACCTGCTGAAGGGGGCGGATCATCAGCACAAAGACAATCTTAAGGATGTGGATGATTGTCTGCTGCTGGATAAAATCGGTAACCTGTTTGTTCACCTGACCCCGGATGCTAACGGTACGCCGTTCCGTCCTGAATGGCAGGGCTATCAACCGATTGGCGTGGAATAATTCCGGGTGCACGTCCCGTAGCGGCGTGATTTATCACGCCATTCCCTCTGCGATACCGGAGTCGCGCGAGATAAGTAAGGTACTAAATATGTCGCCAAAAATTGGTGTGGGTGTGTTGATTTTTCGTGACGGGCGACTGTTGCTGGGACGGCGTAAAGGCAGTCACGGTGCGGGTGACTGGTCCGCGCCGGGTGGGCATCTGGAGTTTGGTGAAACCCCGGAAGAATGCGCGCGCCGGGAAACACAGGAAGAGACCGGATTGCTATTGGATGGCGTGCGGAATGGCGCATTCGTCAGTGATGTTTTCCCGGAAGTACAAAAACACTACATCACGTTGTTTATGGTGGCGCATAGCCACCACGGTGAGCCGCAGTGCCTCGAACCAGAAAAATGCGAAGGCTGGTATTGGTTCGCACCGGAGCAACTGCCACAACCGCTTTTTGCGCCGCTGCGCACGCTGATTGAACGCGACGGATTAGCGGCGTTACAACCGTAACGCCATCAATAATGAAGGTTCCCGAACAGTTACGCTGGCGCACCCAGCCATGTCCGAACCACCATCGCCTCCGGCATCATCTGACGGATGCCGTGTTCCAGCATATCACCGGCCTGTTGCAACGCTGTAACAGGCATCGCGGGTAAGCGCTCCAGAATAAACCACATTTGTTGCTGATCCACACTCAGGCGGGTGCGCACGCCCTGACGCCAGTTCCAGCGACGGCAGGTCACGCCGCTGTCATCACGCCATATGACTTCGCCCGCTTCCGGAGTTTCATGAGTGAGGATGCCATCTTTATAAATATCAAAAAGCTCGCTGCCGTCAGCGCGCGTCAACCGTGGCTGACCAACATACGCCGCCACATTTTCTCCGCCCACCGGAATGGCATAGCGGATGCTGACGGCATTGTAGAGGTCGACGATTGGATCGATGGCAGGGAGTGAGCCATCACGCAACACGCGTTTACGCAGTGCGTCAGCCGAGCAGGGGGTTCTTTTTGGTTTAGCACCGAAGCGCTGGAACATTTCTGCCCACTGACTCAGATGCTGATCGGCCCAGGGAAAATCATCACGCAACATCGCCTCACAGGCTGCCGCCAGGGCGGTTGCGCCGGTTTGTGGGTGTTGTAGCGGTGCCGCCTGCACCAAAAAGCTCAGGGCGCTGAATTCGGGTGCCAGTTCGATGACTGAAGGATCGATTGACGGAGCGAAAGAGAACATTGGATAATCCCATAATGACTAATTTATCCCATGATATTGACCTATGAAGCAAAAAGTCAATAAAACGACCGAAACAGGTTCCAGTATTGACCATGTCAGCGCAGCCGTTTCTCTCCGGGTGAAAACCCAACGCCGGGAGCAGAAGCTTTCACTGGATGAACTGGCGCGCCGTTCTGGCGTCAGCAAAGGCATGCTGGTGGAAATTGAGAAGGGCAGCGCAAACCCCAGTATCGCAATTTTATGTAAGGTCGCGGCGGCGCTGGGCTTATCCGTTGCTGATATTGTCGATGTTACCGATGAACCCCTGGCGCATGTGATCCTGGCACAGGACATCCCAGTGCTGTGGCAGGGAGAAAAAGGCGGTCATGCGCGCCTGCTGGCTGGGACTCGCGGGCCGGATATGATTGAACTCTGGCGCTGGGAGATGTTGCCCGGTGAACAGTTCTCTTCCGAGGGGCATCCCCAACGCACCTGGGAACTGCTGCATGTTGAGGAGGGTGAATTAACCCTGAGCGTGGAGGGTATCCTGTTGCAGGTCAGCGCAGGCAATTCTGCGGTGGCGAAAACCGCGACACCGCATAGTTATGCTAATCACAGCAGCCAGCGCCTGGTCTTCACCATGACGGTGGCGGAGCTGCACAGTTAACCCGCCAGCGCCACCGCATCTTCCCCCGCCGGAATGCGCATTGGTGCGTTGGGATCGGTGGCTGCCCGCCAGACAGCTTCAGCCACATCAATGGCATGAGTGATCGGTTGTGGTTGCTGCATGCTGGCGAGGATGCCCTCCATCAACGCCTGGTAAGGAGCCAGCTGAGTATTTTCCATCCGTGGCATAGCATTTTTGCCAAAATCGGTATGAGGTGCCAGACCCGGTAACACCAGTCGTACCCTTACGTTAAAGGGTTCCAGTTCCAGTGCCAGCGACTCAGTAAACGCATTGACTGCGGCTTTACTGCCGGTATACACCGCCAGAAGTGGCAGTGATTTTAACGTGACGGTCGATGTCACATTAATAATCACCCCCGCGCGCTTTGCCCGAAACTGCGGCACTATCGCCTGAGTTAAGGCAATGGTGCCAAGAGTATTGGTTTCAAACACCTCCCGTATTGTGCTCATTGGAGTCCCTTCCAGTGAGGTCAATACGCCAATCCCGGCGTTATTGACCAGCACATCAATATCCCCCGCCTCGGCAATGGCATGTTCGATACTGGCGGCATCGGTGACATCCAGCGGCAATAAACGCAGATTCTCCGATGCAGGGAAGAGTTCAGAACGCGGCGTGCGCATGGTGGCAATCACTTTCCAGCCACGATCGAGAAAATAGCGTGCGGTTTCATGACCAAAACCAGAAGAACAACCGGTGATAAGGATCGTTTTCATGATTCACTCCTCTATGGGTAGAACCTCACTATAGAGGGCGGTGGTTGGACGGACTATAATGCAAAGTCCACATATTATTCGCAGGAGTCCAAAGTGATCGATCCCCTCGCTGAAATGGTCAGCCTGCTGCAACCACAGGCCGCGTTTTCTAAACGGGTACGTGGCAGCGGGCACTGGCGCGTACATCGCACGGAAACGGGACAGCCTTTTTACTGCGTGGTGTTGGACGGGAGTTGCCAGTTGGTGATGGCCGGAAGGGAACCGGTTATGCTGGAACAGGGCGACTTTATTCTGGTTCCCGCTGCCTGGGAATTTTATATGACCAGTGCACAGCCACCAGTCGATGAGGCCGAACATGATATGCCGACCATGCTGGCTCCCGGTGAGTTTTGGGTTGGTCCCCTTGATGGATCTGCGGATGTGCAAAGCCTGATAGGCTACTGCCAATTTGGTGCGCCCGATGCTGTGTTGCTGGTGTCCTTGTTACCGCAATTTATTCATATCCGTGGTGAGTCTCGTCTGACCACGCTGGTGCAGCTGGTGGTGGATGAATGCCGTGCGCAACGCCCGGCGCGTCAAATGGTGCTGGAGCGATTGCTGGAAGTCTTGCTGATTGAAGCGCTGCGAACCATGCCAAACACGCATGATTGCCCTGGGGTCATTCGCGCACTCGCTGATGAGCGTCTCTCGGCAGCCATCCGTGAAATTCACGGTAAACCGGCACAGGCATGGACAGTGGCACAGTTAGCCAGGGTGGCTGCGCTATCACGCTCCGCTTTTTTTGTCCGGTTTCGTGAGGCGGTAGGCGTTGCTCCGATGGTTTATCTGCTGACCTGGCGTATGGCGCTGGCGAAAAACCTGCTGCGCGAGAAAGGGATGGCAGTGGGTGAAGTGGCAGAGCGTGTGGGCTATCGCTCTGCCAGTGCCTTCAGCGTGGCCTTTACCCGCTACGTGGGTATGTCACCGACGCAGTTTGCTTAACGATAAAGTTTCAGATTTCCCGTCAGGCGGGTAATTTTTTTCTTTGGCCCGATCAATCCCATCGCCACGAGCTCAATCTGCTCGCTGTGTGTGGTGGCGATGCGTTCACCATATTCATCATAGGTTTTACAGGATTGCGCCAGGGCGCTGAATGGCATACTGAAGATCTCCGGGTCTGTGCCACTGATCTGCTGTAATTCACGCAAATAATTGCCCTCCGCCAGTAACACCGGTAATGGGGCATAAATCACTCCTGGGTAGGTAAAACCATCCTGGCTGTGCATATCCGGCCCCACCAGATTACCAATGAGTTTGCCAAAACTGATGCCAATCACGCTGGCTGCATTCATCGCCAGGCCAGGTGATAACTGTTGATCAATGACCAGGGTACAACGATGTACGTTCGCATCGAATTCCATATTTTTCTCCTGCGGTTGCTGATGGCGATATTGTGCGTGAGCGGGCCGGAAAAGTGCTTGCTGATTACCGCTGGATCTCTCTAAATTAAGGCAGGATTTACCCTTATATTATTTATTTAAGAAAGGAATAACCTCAGATGGGCCTTAGCAAGACGGATATCAGGATTCTCGAACAGTTACAGCGCGACGCACGTATGACCAACCAGACCCTCGCCGACACCCTTGGTCTGTCACCGTCCCCGTGCTGGCGCAAAGTGCGCAAACTGGAAGAGGATGAGGTGATTCAGGGTTATCGCGCCGTGCTTAACCGCAAGAAAATTGGCCTGAATATGATGGTGTTTGTTCGCGTGACCATCGACAGCCACAGCGAGGCAGAAGCGCGTAAGTTTGAAGCGGAAGTCACGGCGCTGGATAACGTCGTCGCCTGCTACAGTATCGGCGGCGATGCCGACTTTTTATTACAGGTGGTCGCTGCCGACATGGATCGCTATGCCGATTTTGCCATGTCAGTGATTAGACGGTTGCCAGGCATTAAAGAGATGCAAAGCATGTTTGTGCTGAAGGAAATCAAGGCCCAGTCCGCCTGGCCGATTCAGGCCACAGATTAGTGCTGGCATCTGTGTTACATCTTTTGCGTAAAGCACTCAAAAATTGCCAAAGGTTGTTGTATAGTCCGCTTCTTTTTTCGGAGGAACCATGCTGACCAACTCATCCACCCGCCTTAATAAATACATCAGCGAAAGCGGCATTTGCTCGCGTCGCGATGCCGATCGCTACATCGAACAGGGCAACGTTTTTATCAACGGTAAACGCGCCTCTGTGGGTGCTCAGGTGTTTGCCGGTGATGAAGTTAAAGTGAATGGTCAGTTGATTGAACCCCGGGATGCCGATGATCTGGTGTTGATTGCGCTGAATAAACCGGTGGGTATTATCACCACCATGGAGGAAGGCGAGCGCGATAACATCAGCGATTTCGTCAATCACAGCAAACGCGTGTTTCCCATTGGCCGACTGGATAAAGATTCCCAGGGGCTCATCTTCCTCACCAACCATGGCGATTTGGTCAACAAAATTCTGCGCGCTGGCAACAACCACGAAAAAGAATATGTGGTCACGGTAGATAAACCGATCACCGACGAATTTATCAGTGGTATGGGGGCGGGTGTACCCATGCTCGGCACCGTGACCAAAAAATGCAAAGTGAAGAAGGAATCGACCTTTGTGTTTCGCATCACGCTGGTGCAGGGGCTGAATCGTCAGATCCGCCGCATGTGTAAGCATTTCGGATTTGAAGTCACCAAACTGGAGCGTACCCGCATCATGAACGTCAATCTGAAAGGATTGCCACTCGGGGAATGGCGCGACCTGACTGATGATGAATTGATTGACCTGTTTAAGCTGATCGAAAACTCGTCTTCAGAAGCTAAGGCGACGAAAAAAGCCCCGGCGAAGACCAGCAGCGCGAACAAGCCAGCCAGCAATGGCGCGAAGAAAAGCGACAAAGCCGAGGCGCATCCGGCAGCACGTAAGCGTTTTACCCAGCCTGGGCGGAAAAAGAAAGGGCGCTGATTGAGCAGGGGATGCCAGCCAGACTGGCATTCCCATTATTAAGTGGTACCACTTAATCGCCAGAAAACTCTGCTTCATTCTATCAATCCCGCGGTTGCGACTTTCCAGGCAAGTTATTGCACCTTTTCCTAATTTTCCCGCAATGCCTTTACTCATGATGAAATTATTTTATAACTGTATTACTGGCGATTTTTTAATTCTTATAAACTCGTCAAGTGTAAAGGAGGATTGATGAAAATTGCAGTAAGTAGTGATGGCTACCCGGAAAAAAGAAACATAATGGTGGATCCTGAAAACAATTATGTGAATCTGAAAAAGAAAAACATATATCTTTACATCAATGCCCTGCGCCAGAAGTTATTGAAGAAAAATAAGATATTTGTCTTTCAACCGGTTCCCGGCCTGGCAGCAAATGATGCGGATATCATTCATCTTTTTAATGAGGTCGCCCGCACGTCGAACCGCTGGGTTTCGACCTTCGAAACCGAAATTCCGCGTGTCCTACCGGTTGCCGGTGTCGCCAAAACTGACAATCCCGAACTTCATAATCTGATGCAACTTGCAGCAAGCAAAGAGTGCGTCCAATTGATTGCCATTTCCGAAGCCACCAGCAATATCCAGCTGAAGCTGCTCGAAGCCTTCCCGGCGCTTAAAAATGTTATCGCGGCAAAGTTATGCGTGATGCACCCACCCCAGCCTCTGCTGGCGGATAAAGGACGCGAGGCCCCTGGCGACAAAGTCACCTTTACCTTTATCGGCAATGAGTTTTACCGTAAAGGTGGAGCTGAAGTGGTGATGGCGTTTTCCGAACTGGCAAATGAGGGGATCATCAATGTTGACCGTATTAAGGTGAATATCATTGGTGATTTGTCACGAAAACATAATATCGCCCATCGTCAATATCAGGATGGCGAAGGATTTCACAGTCAAATCGAAGGGTTAATCAAAAAATGGCCGTTCTTCCAGCATTCCGGTTCGTTACCTAATTCATCAGTCATTGCGTTATTAAAAGAAACGGATGTCGGCCTGCTTCCTACCTGGCAGGACACTTATGGTTTTTCCGTGCTGGAAATGCAGGCTTGTGGCTGTCCGGTAATAACCACCAATGTACGTGCCTTGCCGGAAATTAATCCACCGGCCAGCGGTTGGCTTATTGATTACCAACTGAATGATATGTATGAATTTACTGTCGATTCAGAGCCAACGAAACAGCGAATCAGAAATACCGTGGTTAGCCAACTGAAAGGGTATATTGCTGATATCCTGCATGATCCTGAAAGTATCAGCCAGCGCTCGGCGCAGGCAATATTGAGGATCCGCCAGCAGCATGATCCTCAAACCTTTAAAAAGCGGCTGAAAGAAATTTATTTATCTTAGGTCCAGAGATAAATCGAGGGATTAGGCTGCGGCCAGTCCCTCCAGTCTTGCCACAATGTCGTCCGATAATCGCAGCCCGGAGCTTGCCAGATTCTGTTTTAGATGTTCTGGCGAAGAGGTGCCCGGAATCAGCAAGATGTTCGGCGAGCGTTGCAGCAACCATGCCAGTGCCACCTGGAGTGGCGTTGCATTTAGCTCGTTTGCGACCGCCGTCAACTGTTCTGATTGCAACGGAGAAAAGCCGCCGAGCGGGAAGAAGGGCACATACGCAATCCCCTGCGTCGCCAGTTGATCCACCAGTGCATCATCCTGGCGGTTTGCCAGATTGTAGAGGTTCTGCACACAGGCAATCGGCGTCATGATCCGGGCATCTGCCACCTGTTGCGCCGTGACATTGCTTAAACCGATATGTCGAATCAACCCTCGCTCCTTCAGCTTGATCAGCGCCGTGAGTTGTTCCTCCAGAGAACCTTCCGCCGGACCGTGCACATCAAACATGGCGCGCAAATTCACCACATCCATCACCTCAAGGCCCAGATTACGCAAGTTATCTTCCACTGCCTGCGTCAGCTCAGCAGGCGTAAAAGCGGGTAACCAGCCGCCTTGCGGGTCACGACGCGCGCCGACTTTAGTCACAATCACCAGATCCCCGGCATACGGATAAAGCGCTTTTTTGATGAGCTGATTGGTGACATGGGGACCATAGAAATCGCTGGTATCGATATGATTAACGCCAGCTGCAATGGCGTCTCGCAGCACCTGTATGGCACGTGCTTCATCCTTTGGCGGGCCAAACACGCCAGGACCGGCCAGCTGCATGGCACCATAGCCGAGACGATTAACGTTACGATCACCAAGTGGGTAAGTCAGTGCGGGATTAGACATGGAAGCCTCCGTTGTAGGGTGTCTGTAGATTGTAACGGCTCCCTTGCAGGCGTTTATTAATTATGTGCGTGAGCTGAATGGCAGTGTGGTCGTGGCTTAATACCAGCCAGACAAAATTGCTATTCCTGAACTTTTGCGCTGCGTGATATACCTGGTGGGTGCTATGTATTGAAATAACAGTTAAACAGGGATAATCGTTGGAGGTTTTTTCATGCAGTCTTCTTTTCCCCTCGTTTCGCGCGCCACTATCAGCCAGATTTCACCCTCACTTATCCGCGAAATAGCCAATGAAGGGATGGATCGTCCCGACATGCTGGCCTTTTGGTTTGGCGAATCGGATAAACCCACCCCGCAGTTCATTACCGATGCGGCCATCACCTCGTTACAGCAGGGGGAGACCCGTTATATCCAAAACCTCGGAAGGCCCTATTTACGTCAGGCATTGTCCGATTACCTGAGCCAGCTGCATGGTCATACTATCAGCAGCGATCAACTGGCGATTACCAGCGCCGGAATCAACGGCCTGATGCTGGTGGCACAAACCGTCCTGTCGCCGGGTGATAAGGTGGTGGCCATTACGCCGGTCTGGCCGAATGTGGTAGAGATCCCGCAAATTCTCGGGGCATCCGTCGAACGGGTGGCGTTGACGGTGAAAGATGACGCATGGGCGCTGGATATGGACCTGTTGCTGGCTGCGCTGACACCTGATGTCCGGATGCTGATTATCAACTCACCCGGCAATCCCACTGGCTGGACAATCACTGATGATGAGGTCCAGACCATCCTCGCGCACTGCCGTAAACTCGGTATCTGGATCCTCAGTGATGACGCTTATCAACGCCTGATCTATGCCAGCGATCGCCATTACGCCCCCTCATTCCTTGATTACGCCACACCGGATGATCGGTTGATTTCGGTAAATACCTTTTCCAAAGCCTGGCTAATGACCGGATTCCGCGTTGGCTGGGTGGTGGCTCCGCCTTCCATTATCGACGCACTGGGAAAACTGATTGAGTTCAACACCAGCTGCCTGTTCGAACCCTGCCAGCGCGCGGCGCAGGCGGCGCTGCTGGGCGGGGAAAGCGGGATTATTAGTCTGCGCGCTGAGCTGGTGCACAGTTACCAGTTTCTGGTGCATGGCCTGCGGGAACTGCCGGGCGTAAGCGTGCCGGAAAGCGGCGGCGGCATGTATGCGTTCTTCCGTATCGAAAGATTTGACGATACCACCACGCTGGCGAAACGCCTGGTGCGAGAAAGTTCGCTGGGTCTTGCGCCCGGTGCCGCCTTCGGCCCGGAAGGAAACGGCTGGCTGCGCTGGTGCCATGCGGTTTCGTCGACGGATAAGTTACAGCAGGGACTGGCTCGGTTGAGTGAGTTTCTGGCGCGGAATCGTTAAAGCGCAGGAACAAAGTCGGTCGTGGATCGCAAAACCGGGATAAAAACGCGAATTATTGCAGCGGAATATCTAAAGAATTTTGGCTAAGTCAGAGGGTTAGCATAGAATCGCGACGGGTGCTTGAGGCTTTCTGCCTTAAGCATTTGCCGACGGCAGAAAGAGAAAAGCCCCAAGTGACTATAAATCAACTTGAGGCCCATCTTTATGCATCGACAACATAAAGGTAGCCTCTTACGAGCCGAAAGGCAAGGAGAAGCAACCATGAAGCAGCATAGGGCGATCCTGATCGCCACCATCGTATTAGGGGCGGTCATAGCCGCCATACTGGTATCGAGGAAAGACCTCTGTGAGGTGCGAATCCGAACCGGCCACATGGAGGTTGCTGCAGTCATGGATTACGAACCCAGGTAAGAGCAACCGGCGGGGAGTGATCCCCTCCACTCTTTATATTGTTGCGGCTGGCCTCAATGCACCCAATTCTTTTCTTTTCATCGTTTTGATTGTCTGTACGAAATAAAAAAAGGGTGCTTTTAAGCACCCTTTTCATATTCTTGCCAGCTGTGCGCAGCACGCAAAAATTATGCGCTCAGCAGCTGATCCGCCGTTTTTTCCACCAGCGCCAGCAGGACTTTGACATCCTCCAGCGTTACGGTTGGATTCAGCAGTGTCAGCTTCAGGCAGGTGATGCCATCCGCTTCGGTGACACCGACGTTAGCGCGACCAGACTCCAGCAGGGCATCGCCGATTCGCTGGTTGAACAGCGCGACTGCCGCATCACCGCTGGCAGCCAGCTGCTCAGGGCGGAAACGGAACAGCACGCTAGCCAGCTGTGGCTGCATCACCAGCTCGAAACGTGGCAGGTCAGCAACGTATTTTGCCGCTTCCTGTGCCAGCGTGACGCCGTGATCGATAATCGCCGCGTACTGTTTCTGCCCCAGCGCTTCCAGGCCCATCCACAGTTTCAGGGCATCGAAGCGACGCGTGGTTTGCAGGGATTTGGATACCAGGTTCGGCACGCCTTGCTCTTCGTCGAACTCCGAGTTCAGGTAAGCCGCCTGATAACGCATCAACTCGTAGTGGCGTTCGTCTTTCAGCAGGAACGCACCGCAGCTGATGGTCTGGAAGAACTGCTTGTGGAAGTCCAGAGTAACGGAATCCACCAGCTCCAGGCCATCAAGGTAATCGCGATACTTCTCTGACAGCAGCAGCGCGCCGCCCCAGGCTGCATCAACGTGAACCCAGATATTACGCTCAGCCGCGATACCGGCAATTTCACGCAGCGGATCAATGGCTCCGGCATCAGTAGTACCTGCGGTGGCGACGATCGCCAGAATCTGCTCGCCGTTCGCGTCGGCCTGCGCCAGTTTGGCTTGCAGATCGTTAACGTCCATGCGGGCGAAACGGTCTGACTTCACCTGAACCACAGACTGGTAGCCGTGTCCCAGCAGCGCCATGTTCTTCTGCACGGAGAAGTGGGCGTTTTCGGAGCACAGCACTTTAATCTTACGCAGATCGCCAGTGATGCCATCCTGCTGTACTGAGTGACCCTGACGCGCATAAAACGCATCACGCGCCAGCATCAGGCCCATCAGGTTGCTCTGGGTGCCGCCGCTGGTGAAAACACCCGCATCGCCAGCCGGATAGCCAACCTGCGCACGCAGCCACTCGATGAGTTTGATCTCAATGACGGTCGCTGACGGGCTTTGGTCCCAGGAATCCATACTTTGGTTGGTGGCGTTAATCAGCACTTCCGCCGCCTGGCTTACCACCAGGCTGGGGCAATGCAGATGCGCCACGCACTGCGGGTGATGCACCGACAGGCTGTCTTTCAGAAAGTACTCAATGGCGCGTTCAATCGCGGCCTGGTTGCCCAGGCCATTCGGATTGAAGTCGAGCCTGATACGCTCGCGCAGTTCGGCAACCGTTTTGCCCTGGTACATCTCGGGCTGTTTCAGCCACTGCACAACCGCGGCGCTGCTCTGCGCAATCGCCTGCTGGTACGCTTCAATGCTTTGGGCAGAAGCGGCCAGAATCGGGTTTACTTCAGTCATCTAACTCTTCCGAATCAAACAGGTTTGATGCCAGCGCCCAGCAGCGCCTGCTCAAATTTATCAAGGAAAATCGCCAGTTCATCGTTGGTGATCAGCAGCGACGGCAGCAGACGCAGAACCGCGCCATGACGGCCACCACGCTCCAGAATCAGACCCGCTTCGAAGCATTTTTTCTGCAGCAGGGCAGACAGCTCACCATCAGCCGGGTAAGCACCCATGTGGTCAGCGGCTTCGTTTGGTTTAACGATCTCAATACCGATCATCATGCCCAGGCCACGGATATGACCGATTACCGGATAACGCTTCTGCATTTCAGCCAGCTGCGCTTTCAGCCATTCGCCCTGAGCCGCCACTTTGCCAGCGATATCCTGTTCTTTCAGGATTTTCAGCGTAGTCAGACCGGTAGCCATGGCCAACTGGTTGCCACGGAAGGTGCCAGTGTGGTGACCCGGTGACCAGGCGTCGAATTGTTTCTTAATGCCCAGTACCGCCAACGGCAGACCGCCACCGACCGCTTTAGACATCACGATGATGTCCGGCTCAATGCCAGCGTGTTCGAAGGCGAAGAATTTACCAGTACGGGCAAAGCCAGCCTGGACTTCATCGAGGATCAGCAGAATACCGTGTTCCTGAGTCACTTTACGGATACGCTGCAACCACTCAACCGGGGCCGGGTTCACGCCGCCTTCACCCTGAACCGCTTCGAGGATCACGGCAGCAGGTTTACGTACGCCGCTTTCAACGTCGTTGATCAGGTTTTCGAAGTAGTAGGTCAGCGCTTTCACGCCAGCTTCACCACCAAGGCCCAACGGGCAACGGTACTGGTGCGGATAAGGCATGAACTGTACTTCCGGCATCATGCCGTTAACCGCTTCTTTCGGTGACAGGTTGCCAGTTACTGACAGCGCACCGTGGGTCATACCGTGGTAACCGCCAGAGAAGCTGATCACGCTGCTACGGCCAGTCACTTTCTTAGCCAGTTTCAGTGCGGCTTCAACAGCATCAGCACCGGAAGGGCCAGTGAACTGCAGGCAATATTCTTTGCCCTGACCCGGCAGCAGTGACAGCAGGGATTCGGAGAACTGATCTTTTAATGGAGTCGTCAGATCGAGGGTATGTAACGGCAAGCCGCTGGTAATGACATTTTGGATGCTTTGCAGAACTTCCGGGTGGTTATGACCCAGAGCCAAAGTTCCTGCGCCAGCCAGGCAGTCAAGATATTGTTTATTCTCAACATCGGTAATCCATACGCCATTCGCTTTGGCAATTGCTAAAGGTAATTTGCGCGGGTAACTCCTGACATTCGATTCGAACTCAGCCTGACGGGCTAAGAACTCGTCGTTGTTTCCGTTGAATGAGTTGGCACCAAAATTATCAATACGGACTTTATCCGTCATCATATCTCTCCTACAACCGACGGCGGGAAAAGCGCACCGGTTGGTTAATTGAACAAAAAAGTATCAGTTGTGAAAAAAACGCGGCCAATATAGAGCCTTTTACCCTGGGGGGCAATGATTAATTTTGTTTAGAATTGTTTATTACTTCTATATACGAATCAGGGATTTGCTGAAGAAATGGCCGATTATTTTATCAACGCCTTATGACGTGTTGATTAAATAATCGAATTAATAAAAAGACTTATGCCAGCGAGAGATAGCCACGGACCAAAAGCAATGGCGCGAGAAAAGCTTCGCTGCCACAAGATTCTGGAAATTAAGCCAAATAAAAGACCGCCACAACAGGCGATAATAAGCACAATCGGTAAAGGTTCCCAGCCTAGCCATGCCCCTAATGCGGCCAGTAATTTTGCATCTCCCAACCCCAGCGCATCCCGATGGCGCAGTTTTCGATAGCCCAACGCCAGCAATGCCAGGCTGGTATAACCGGCTACAGCTCCCAGCACGGCAGCATCCAGCGAGCCGGGGAGGAGGGCGAAGCCGTGCAGGATCAAACCGATCCACAATAAAGGCAGGCTAAGCGTATCGGGTAATAAATAGTGGCGGATATCAATGATCGACAACGTCAGTAGTGTCCAGCTTAAAAACAACGCCGCTATTAGCAGGGGAGTAAAGGCCAGCAGGCTGAACAGGGCCAGGCTTAATAACGTGGTGATCAGTTCAATTAACGGGTAACCGATGCCAATGGGGTGGTGGCAATGACGACATTTACCGCGTAACAACATCCAGCTTAACAAGGGGATATTGTCGTACCAGGACAGGGTATTTTGACAATGGGGACAATGCGAACGAGGAACAAACAGATCCAGACCCGCGTCCTGATTGAGTAAACGCAGCGGTAATCGATAAACAATAACATTAATAAAGCTGCCAACGCTGAGTCCTGCGATCAATCCGTAACACCATTCCATGTGCTTCTCCTCGCCATATTCGTCTCCACCCTATGCCAGGTGATTAACGAAGGCGAGCGCAACGTAATGCTTACAACAAGTTGCATGTGATTTTCAGATCTGCACCCAACAATATGCAGTGACGCGGGTCACTGCTGTCGCTTAAACATTTGTATCGCTTCCTGCACATTGCTGGTTTCCAGCTGCATTACGCGGGCATTGTCCAGGAAGACGTCATAGTGCCCGGCGTTATAGCGAAACACATAAAGCGCTCCGCGGAAGCGCAACCCTTTTGTTTTTACGCCAATATGATGACGGCGCAGCGCAGCTTGCGAGAGACGGTCGGTATCGGTTTTCACGGCAGCAACCTCCGTGCCTGTGGGTAAGTAAAAGCTAAGTAAATCAGCATAATAGGATTTCCTTAGTTTTCCCTTAAGAACAGTATAGTTAATCTCCTAAACAGTTGTTTTCAGAAACATCACAGCATCATCAATACCGGTTAACCCGGTAAACCGTGGCGATGAATCGCTGTGAACCCCCGACAGCACCTGATTTCTCTCAAGGCAGAAAACAGCGTGATCTGGCTCGTCTTTTTTCTACAGAACTTCAACGTTAATCCGAAAAATGCCCACATCTGCACTCTATTTAATGTTCCGTTAAGTTTTCCATCGTATTTTGGTGTACGCAGAAACAACCCAATGTCTCTAATGCTTTCAAAATGTGAGAATTATTTGCTAAGACCAACATGCTGTACTAGTTGTTTATCTGGTGCGCTTAAAGAGAGATAACCCGCTAAACATAACATTTTCATATCATCATTCTGGCTATGATTTTTACCCTTATTAAGTGAAAGGCATTACACATTAAGGAAGCTAATCCATGTCTTTTCTCCCGTTCTCGCGCCCTTCGCTGGGTGAAGAAGAGTTAGCAGCGGTTAAAGCGGTGTTTGAATCCGGCTGGATTACCACCGGCCCACAATGTGCCGCCCTGGAGCAAGCCTTTTGCCAATTGACTGGCAATCAGCATGCGATCGCCGTCTGTTCCGCCACGGCGGGTATGCACGTTACGCTGATGGGGCTGGGCATTAAGCCTGGCGATGAAGTTATTACCCCCTCACAGACCTGGGTTTCAACCCTCAATATTATCACCTTAATGGGGGCTACCCCGGTGATGATAGATATTGATCGTGACACATTGATGGTCACGCCCGAGCAGGTTGAAGCGGCCATTACGCCACGTACCCGCGCGATTATTCCTGTGCATTACGCGGGTGCCCCGGCGGATATCGATCCGATTCGCGCCCTCGGCGAGCGTCACGGTATCCCGGTCATCGAAGATGCAGCCCATTCGGCTGGTACCCTTTATAAGGGGCGTCACGTCGGGCAGGTCGGTACAGCCATCTTTTCCCTTCATGCCATTAAAAACATAACCTGCGCCGAAGGTGGCGTGGTGGTGACGGATGATGCCGACCTTGCAGATCGTATTCGCAGCCTGAAATTTCATGGTCTGGGTGTTGATGCTTACGATCGTCATACCCACGGTCGCAGGCCGCAGGCTGAAGTGATCATGCCCGGCTTTAAATACAATCTGCCGGATATCAGCGCCGCGATTGCGCTGGTACAGCTGAAAAAACTGGCTGACATCAACACCCGTCGCCGGGCCATCGCTCAGCGTTACCTGACTGAACTGGCTGACACGCCGTTCCTGCCGCTGGCACTGCCCACCTGGTCACATCAGCACGCCTGGCATCTGTTCATTATTCGTGTCGATGAGGCGCGTTGTGGCATCAGCCGTGATGGTTTGATGGAAGCGCTGAAGGCGGTGGATATCGGTACTGGCCTGCATTTCCGTGCCGCTCATACCCACAAATATTATCGCGAACAATATCCGCAATTGTCCTTACCTAATACTGAATGGAACAGCGACCGCATCTGCTCCATTCCGCTGTTCCCTGATATGAATGATGATGATGTTGAGCGGGTCATCAACGCGCTGCGTAAGCTGGCCGGAGTCTGAAATGCTGGAAGAAAAACCGATTCGTAAAGTGTCCGTGGTCATCCCGGTCTACAACGAACAAGAGAGCCTGCCGGAGCTGATCCGTCGTACCCACGCTGCGTGCGACACCATTAATCTGGAGTATGAAATCCTGTTGGTCGACGACGGCAGCAGTGACCGTTCAGGCGAAATGATCGCGGAGGCCGCCGATATGCCAGGCAGCCACGTGGTGGGTGTGTTGCTCAATCGCAACTATGGTCAGCACTCCGCGATTATGGCGGGCTTCAGCCACGTCAGCGGCGATCTGATTATCACCCTGGATGCGGACTTACAGAATCCACCGGAAGAGATCCCGAATCTGGTTGCCGCTGCACTGCAAGGGTACGACGTGGTCGGCACGGTTCGTCAGAATCGTCAGGACAGCTGGTTCCGCCGCCGGGCATCACGCACCATTAACCATTTGATTCAACGTGTTACTGGCAAAGCTATGGGCGATTACGGTTGTATGCTGCGAGCCTATCGCCGTCATATCGTTGATGCCATGCTGAATTGCCACGAACGCAGCACCTTTATTCCTATCCTGGCAAACACCTTTGCCCGCCGCACTATTGAGTTACCGGTTAAACACGCTGAACGCGAATTTGGTGATTCAAAATATAGCTTTATGCGGTTGATTAACCTGATGTACGACCTGGTGACCTGCCTGACCACCACACCGCTGCGTTTGCTGAGTGTGGTTGGCAGCATGATTGCGCTGGCAGGTTTTGCCTTTTCATTAATTTTGATTGTGCTGCGCTTATTCCTCGGCGCAGCCTGGGCGGGCGATGGCGTATTTATGCTGTTTGCCGTGCTGTTTATGTTTGTTGGCGCGCAGTTCGTTGGTATGGGACTGCTCGGCGAATATATCGGCCGCATTTACAACGATGTACGCGCCCGTCCGCGCTACTTCATTCAACGTGTTATCCATCCGCAAAAAGATGTATCTGTACAGGAAATTGAGCAATGAAAACCATCGTCTTCGCCTATCACGATATGGGCTGTGCAGGTATTAATGCCCTGCTGCAAGCTGGCTTTGAGATTAGTGCCATCTTCACTCATCCGGACGCTGCTAATGAGAACCATTTTTTTGGTTCGGTTGCTCGTATCGCCGCAGAACAGGGCATCCCGGTCTATGCGCCGGATGATGTCAATCACCCGTTATGGGTTGATCGCATCAAAGCGATGGCACCGGAAATCATTTTCTCGTTTTACTACCGTAACCTGCTGAACGACGACATCCTCAACAGCGCCCGTCTCGGTGCTTATAACCTGCATGGTTCTCTGCTGCCGAAATACCGTGGCCGCGCACCGCTGAACTGGGTACTGGTCAATGGCGAAACCGAAACCGGTGTGACCCTGCACCGGATGGTGAAACGTGCCGATGCCGGGGATATCGTTGCTCAGGTTCGTGTTCAGATTGACGAGCAGGACAATGTGCTGACGCTGCACCGCAAGCTGGTGCTCAGCGCCACACAACTGCTGGAAAGCGTATTACCCGCGATGAAACGCGGCGAAATCAATGCCCAGCCGCAGGATGACAGTGCAGCCACCGTGGTAGGGCGTCGCACGCCGGAAGATGGACGCATCGACTGGTCACGTCCGGCGCAGGAGATCAATAACCTGATTCGTGCCGTCACCGATCCCTGGCCTGGTGCGTTTGGTTATGCTGGCACAGTGAAATTTATCGTGTGGAAAGGGCGTGTTCACCCTGCCGCTCACGGGGCTAAACCAGGCACCGTATTGTCGGTTGAACCTTTCCTGGTTGCCTGCGGTGAGGGTGCGCTGGAAGTCATCACTGGTCAGAGCGAGAACGGCGTTTACATGAACGGCAGCCAGCTGGCGCAAAGCCTGGGTATGGTGCCGAGCGCGCTGCTCTATTCGAAGCCGGTCGCTGCGGTGAAACGTCGTACCCGCGTGTTGATCCTCGGTGTAAATGGTTTTATCGGGAACCACCTGACCGAGCGTCTGCTGGAAGATGACAACTTTGAAGTTTATGGCCTGGACATCAGCTCTGATGCGATCAGTCGTTTCCTGGGTCACCCCAGCTTCCATTTTGTTGAAGGTGATATCAGCATTCACTCAGAGTGGATTGAGTATCACATCAAAAAATGTGACGTGGTGCTGCCGCTGGTGGCGATTGCTACCCCGATTGAGTACACACGTAATCCGCTGCGCGTCTTCGAACTGGATTTTGAAGAAAACCTGAAAATTATCCGTGATTGCGTGAAATACAAAAAACGCATCATTTTCCCGTCGACCTCAGAAGTGTACGGCATGTGTACCGATCGCCATTTTGATGAAGATAACTCAAATCTGGTGGTGGGACCGATTAACAAACAGCGCTGGATCTACTCTGTTTCCAAACAGCTGCTGGATCGCGTGATCTGGGCCTACGGTGAGAAAGAGGGGCTGCGTTTTACCCTGTTCCGTCCGTTTAACTGGATGGGGCCTCGTCTGGATAACCTCAATGCGGCACGCATCGGTAGCTCGCGCGCCATTACCCAGTTGATTCTTAACCTGGTGGAAGGTTCGCCGATCAAACTGATTGACGGTGGGGCGCAGAAACGTTGCTTTACCGATATCCGTGACGGTGTTGAAGCGTTGTTCCGCATTATCGAGAACAAGCAAAACAACTGTGATGGGCAGATTATCAATATCGGTAACCCGGATAACGAAGCCAGCATCAAAGAACTTGCCGAGCAGTTACTGGCCAGCTTTGAACGTCACCCGTTGCGCAGTCAGTTCCCGCCGTTTGCCGGTTTCCGCGAAGTGGAAAGCAGCAGCTACTACGGTAAAGGTTATCAGGACGTTGAACATCGTAAGCCATCGATTAAAAACGCCCGTCGTCTGCTGGGATGGAAGCCGGAAGTGCAGATGGATATCACCATCGACAACACCCTCGACTTCTTCCTGCGTACCGTAGAGTTGCAGGCTGAGAATTCATGAAAAAAGTAGGTTTGCGCGTTGATGTCGATACGTGGCGCGGTACGCAACAAGGCGTACCGGCGCTGCTGGAACTGTTCAGCCTGCATCAGGTGCAGGCCAGTTTCTTTTTCAGCGTCGGGCCGGACAACATGGGACGCCACTTGTGGCGTCTTATGAAGCCACGCTTTTTATGGAAAATGCTGCGTTCACGCGCAGCATCTTTGTATGGCTGGGACATTTTGCTGGCCGGTACCGCATGGCCGGGGAAGCAAATTGGGCGCGGTCTTGAGGAAATCATCAGCGCGACAGCGGATCATCATGAAGTCGGTCTGCATGCCTGGGACCATTTTGCCTGGCAAACCTGGGCAGGGGGCTGGCCGGAACAGCGTTTAATCGAAGAGATTGCCCGAGGCAAGCAGGCGCTGGAAAGGATAATTGGTGACAACGTCACTTGTTCGGCAGTGGCAGGCTGGCGTGCTGATAGCCGGGTGGTTGAGGCAAAACAACAGTTTGGCTTCCGTTATAACAGCGATTGTCGCGGCACCAGACCTTTCCTGCCACGCCTGAGTGACGGTACGCTGGGCACGGTGCAAATTCCGGTGACGTTACCTACCTGGGATGAGGTGGTGGGTCCGAAAGTCAGTGCCATTGATTTTAACGACTATCTGCTTGATCATCTGCGCGATGCAGGAGATTCAGCGGTTTACACTATCCACGCCGAGGTGGAAGGGATTGTCGGGCATCAGGCGTTTGCGGAATTACTTACCCGGGCGGAAAAGCTGGGCATACAATTCTGTCCGCTCAGTGAATTGCTACCTGATGATTTAAGCACGCTGCCAATTGGCAACATCGTGCGCGGACAAATTCCCGGACGCGAAGGCTGGCTTGGTTGTCAGCAAGAACAATACAGGTAACCACGGATGCGTACTGGCACCAAAACGGCTCTGCTGCTGTTTGTATTTGCACTTTATTACCTTATCCCCATCGAAATCCGCGCCTTGTGGCAACCAGATGAAACCCGTTATGCGGAGATCAGCCGGGAAATGCTGGTCAGCGGTAACTGGGTCACGCCGCACTTTTTTGACCTGCGCTATTTCGAAAAACCGATAGCAGGCTACTGGGTGAATAACCTCGGGCAACTGCTATTTGGTCATACGAATTTTGGCGTGCGTGCAGGCTCCATTATCAGTACCACGCTCTCCGCACTGCTGGTGTTCTGGCTGGGTATCCGGTTATTTGCCAACCGCGCGGTGGCGCTGAGTGCCAGCATCATTTTCCTCACCTCGCTACTGGTTTACGGTGTCGGTACCTATGCGGTACTCGATCCGATCCTGACGCTGTGGTTGGTGGCAGCCATGGCGAGTTACTGGTTGGTGGCGCAGGCCAACGACACCCGGCAGCGGATGGCAGGCTATGTGCTGTTGGGCGTTGCCTGTGCCATGGGGTTTATGACCAAAGGGTTTCTGGCGCTGGCGGTGCCGGTACTGGCGATTTTGCCGTGGGCCATTGCGCAACGTCGTTTTGGCGAACTGTTGCGATTTGGCCCGCTGACCGTGCTGGTCGCGGCGCTGGTCAGTGCCCCCTGGTCACTGGCGATTTATCGCCAGCAAGGTGATTTCTGGCATTACTTTTTCTGGGTTGAACACATCCAGCGCTTCGCCGAGTCCGATGCGCAGCATAAAGCGCCGTTCTGGTATTACCTGCCGGTTTTGCTGGCGGGTTCACTGCCGTGGCTGGGATTGCTGCCGGGTGCGCTTTTACAGGGCTGGCGGCAACGTAGCCAGCAGTCTGGCCTCAGTTATTTGCTGAGCTGGGTGGTGATGCCGTTGCTGTTTTTCAGCATTGCCAAAGGTAAACTGCCAACCTACATACTGTCGTGCTTTGCCCCGCTGGCGCTGCTGATGGCGCACTACGCGCACAGCATGACACCGCAGGTGATCAAAGCACTGAAAGCAAATGCCTGGATCAACATGCTATTTGGTGGCATCGCGGCACTGGCACTGCTGGTGGTGTTGGCCCCCTGGGGCGTTGCGCATCGCCCACCGTTTAGCGTGAGCGAGCATTATAAATTGCTGCTGGGCGTGCTGGCCTTTGGCGGCTGGAGCCTGGCGGGGGCGTTAAGTCGCCGCAACTGGCAACTGGCCGCGCTTTGTCCGCTGGTGCTGGCGCTGATCATTGGTTTTGCCATCCCGGACAAGGTACGTGATTCCAAGCAACCGCAGAGCTTTCTGAATGTGGTCGCAGGGCAACTTGCCGACAGCCGTTATATTCTGGCAAATGGTCCTGGTGTTGCTTCTGCGGTGGCATGGCAAGTGCAGCGCAGCGATATTTTTCTCTACGATCAGCAGGGTGAAGTGGAGTACGGATTGCACTACCCGGACGCACAACAACGTTATGTATCGGCTGAGGCCTTCAGCAACTGGCTGGCTGAGCATCGTCAGCATGGTAACGTCTCACTGGTACTGATGATGTCATCTGTCGATGCCAACCCGGACCCTGGTTTACCGAAACCTGACTTTATCTATCGTCAGGGGCGTCTGGTTTATTACGGATATCATTCATTGCCATGAGCCTGTTATTGATCCTGTTGGTTAGCCTGTTAAGTTGCGTCGCCCAGCTGTGCCAGAAGCAGGCGGCTTATATTGGCAGACGTTATGGCAAGGCGCGTTTACTGATGTGGATTGCGCTCAGCATGCTGCTGCTGGGCGTTGCCATGCTGATCTGGCTGGCGGTGCTGCGCCTGGTTCCGGTTGGGGTGGCCTATCCGATGCTTAGCCTTAACTTTGTGCTGGTCGCCTGCGCCGCCCGTCTGATTTGGCGGGAAACGTTCACCGTTCGCCAGATTTTCGGCACGCTATTGATTGTGGCTGGCGTGGCCCTGATGGGAAGTCATCTATGAAAGGCTATGGACTGGCATTATGCAGTGTTGTGCTGGTGTCGTTGGCACAACTGCTGCTGCGCACCGCAATGCTGCAATTTCCGGCATGGCCGGATATTCTCACCCCGGCACTCTGGCAACATCCGCTGCCGCTGGTATTCCTGTTTATTGGTTTAAGCGCTTATGCACTGTCGATGCTGTGCTGGATAATTTCTTTGCGTCATCTGGCACTGAATCGAGCCTATCCTCTGCTCAGCATCAGTTATGTGCTGGTGTGGCTGGCTGCGATCTCATTGCCGATATTCGGCGAAACCTTCCGCTGGAGTAGTTTGGCTGGCGTTGGATTGATTGTTGCCGGTCTGCTCTGCGTATCCCTGCCAGGCAAAAAATAATCTTCTGGCGGGCATCGCGGGTGTCCGAATTGGATAGATTTTTTGTCTAATTTTATATATTTTGTCATTTCAGGGCCAGGCGTTTGACCTGGCTGCTTCAGCGCACTCATTCCGCAGGAGATGTCCGTGAAATTGACCCCCGACTGGCTTCATCAACTTGAAACGCCTTATTTGTTGATCGACGAAGCGCGTTATCAGCGCAATATTGATCGGCTATATCAGCGTGTCACCCACCTTGGCAGCGTAGTCCGTCCGCATCTGAAAACGCTGCGCTCGGTTGCAGCCGCGGCTTATCTCCTGAAGACCTCTGAGCATCCGGCTACCGTATCTACCCTGGCAGAAGCCGAGGGTTTTGCGGCGGCGGGTTATCGCAATCTGTTGTACGCCGTCGGCATCGCGCCGCATAAATTGCCGCGAGTGGCGCATTTGATGCAGCAGGGAGTGAATATACATATCCTGCTGGATACCTCCGAACAGGCGCAGGCGGTGACGGAATTTGCCCGCCAGCATGGCATCACGTTTTCGGTATTTATTGAAATCGACTGTGATGGTCACCGTGGCGGCATTCCTCCTGAGAGCGATGCATTGTTGCAGATCGCCCAACAGCTGGAAGGTAAGGGGGCGGTGCTACGTGGGCTGCTGGCCCATGCCGGTGAATCTTATAATTGTCGTAGCGAAGACGCGATTCGCGCGGCAGCGCGCAATGAGTGCGACGCCATTCGCCGCGCCGCGCGCCGGGTGCGTGAGACGGGTATTGCCTGTCCGATTCTCAGCGTTGGCGCGACCCCGACCGCCCATTACGCCGAAGAACTTGAGGGGATCAGCGAAGTCCGGGCCGGTGTGTTCACCACCTTTGATTTGGTGATGCATAACGTTGGCGTCTGTCAAAAGCAGGACATTGCGCTGTCGGTAGTGAGCACGGTCATCGGTCACAACAGCGAAAAGAACTGGGTATTCGTTGATGCTGGCTGGATGGCGATGTCGCGTGATCGCGGCACTGCGGCTGGCCCGGTGGATTATGGTTACGGGCTGGTGTGCGATATGCAGGGAACCCCGTTAGATGTCTGCCTTAGTACCACCAATCAGGAACACGGGATCATCGCTTTGCCAGCAGAGGGCAGCCTCGGCGTGCAGGATTTCCCGGTGGGGTCACGCGTACGTATTTTACCAAATCACGCCTGTGCTACCGCCGCTATGCATCAGCAATATCAGGTGCTACAGGCAGAAAATGACCAGCCGCTAAGCTGGTCGCGTATTCTCGGTTGGTGATGGTGTGACGTTGTCACTCAGGCGGCGCATGCTGTGCCGCCCTGACAACATTAATGCTGCTGCCACTCCTGATATTCACCGTTGCGCCGACCCGGTGCGGTTTCCGGCAGTCGCAGCAGGCCGAGCACGGAAATCACCCCAAGCACCGCCACATAAATCGCCAGACCATACCAGTGTCCGTCCGTTACCTGCAGAATCTTCACCGCCACCAGCCCCAGCACGCCGCTGCCGATCAGTGAACCGACCTGCCAGATCACGGCGATGCCGCTACAGCGAATATGGGTGGGAAACAGTTCCGGAAACCAGGAAGCCTGCGGGGCATAACACATGCTGTGACCCAGCGTCAGCGCCACAATCATGGCGATTTGCGTCAGCCAATAGCTGTTTTGCGACAGTGCGAGGAAGAATGGCACGATAGATAACACGATGAGCAATGCACCGATCATATACACCGGTTTGCGTCCTATTTTATCGGACAACGCTCCCATCAGCGGGATCGAGAACACTTCCAGAATCACCGCAACAATCATGCTATTCATCAGGATACCTGCGTCGATCTGGTTGGCTTTGCCCCACGCAAGGATGATGACGGTAAACAGGGCGAAAGCGCAGGCTTCAATCAACTTAGCTGCCACGCCGTTGATCACCAGGCGCGGATTCCCCTGAATCACTTCTTTCAGTGGGCGGGATTCTGCGGCTTTAGTGGCACGAATGGCGGCAAAAACCGGAGATTCATCAATACGCAGGCGAATAAACAACCCAACAATCACCAGCAATGCGCTGAGCAGGAAGGGAACACGCCAACCCCAGGCCATCATCTGATCGTCAGATAACGTGGCGTTAAGGATGGCAAACAGCGCCAAAGGCAGCAAAAAGCCCACCGGTGCGCCAATCTGCACCCAGCTGGCGAAGAAACCCCGACGTGAAGACTGTGAATATTCCGCCGTCATCAACACGGCACCAGCCTGTTCACCACCCACGCCAAATCCCTGTAACAAACGAATCAGAATCAGCAAGACGGGTGCCCAGACACCGATTTTTTCATAGGTCGGCAGCAGCCCGATACAGAAAGTACCCAGACCGACGATCAGAATGGTCGCCACCAGCGCTTTTTTACGTCCAACTTTATCGCCGATATGACCAAATACGATGCCACCAATCGGACGAGCCAAAAAACCTACCGCATAAGTGGCGAAAGCGGCGAGGGTACTGACGAGTGGATCGTGGCTGGGGAAAAAAAGATGGCCAAAAAATAGCACCGCAGCGGTACCGTAAGCGAAGAAATCATAATATTCCGCCGCAGTGCCAATGGCAGATGCCCCGGCAACACGCTTTATGAGTGAGGTGTCTGTTGTCTGAGAAGCCTGGGTCGAAGAAACAGCAGAGGAAGACATAATCAATACCTGCAGGTGTGTTTTTGTCCTACTACCATACAAGAATAGCTATTCAGTCTGATGAGAAAACGATCACATCTTCAGTAAAAAGCGTCAGATGTAAGTGAAGGTTGCGTGATACCGCTCAGTTAAGGCACATTTTGTAGCGGCGCGATTTATCGCGCCGCTACGGTGCATCCCTCCTCAAAAACTCGTATAGTGTTCGTATATATGAACATGCGTACCTATATGGAATTACTATGAGTGAAGTGGTTCGTTCGGCAGCTCGTGTATTAGATCTGCTGGAATTCTTCAGCGAAAGTGGCAAAGAAGCCAATCTGGCGGCTATCTCCCAGACCTTCCATTTACCCAAGAGTAGCGCGTTGGGACTGCTCCGCACTCTGTGCGCCCGCGGTTATCTGGATAAGGATGAACAAGGTATCTACCGTCTCAACGAAACGTTCCGCAGCCATGGTTTCAACTGGGGCGGTGCGCGTTTAACGCAGTTGCTGACGCTGGCAAAACCGGTGATGGCCAGCATGGCCAGCGAGCTGGAAGAGACCGTGACGCTCGGCGTGTTGACGGCTGAGGGGAAAATTCGGCTTGTACATCAGGCACTCACGTCACAAACGATACGTTATGAAATGTCGCTGTCGATGCAGTTGCCCGTGCATTGCACCGCCATGGGCCGTATGTATCTGGCGGTGAAAAGCGCAGAAGAACGACAGGCACTGCTGGCACGCTACCCGGTCGTTCCCTGGACCAAATACACCGTCACCGATGCCCGGCAGCTTGAGTTGCTTATCAATGAAGCTGGCGCGCGCAATTATTCTATCTCCGCTGATGAAGTGGATATTGGTGGTACTGGCGTCTGTACGCCGATTCGTGATGCGCAAGGCGAGCCTGTGGCGATGCTCAATGTTTCCTGCGTCTCAGCGCGTTTCAGCGACAAGAAAACTCGCATTATCAAAGCGGTGCTGGAAGAGGGGAAGAAGCTCACTGACCAACTGAGTGGATAACTTCATCTGACAGATTTTTTGTTGGTTATGATACGAACTTCTTATTTTTGACGTTCAGTTTTGGCGTTTCACACGCCGCCAGATAGCATGATTCACCTTATTTTGCAGCGTAAAATGCTTTTAATTATTAAAAGTGTCGTATTTATCGCTGCATTATTGCGGGTTATCGCGCTATTAACGTTTTATTAACCTCTCCTTCCCTGACTCTGGCTGCCACTTTATCTCCCCGAAATTTTGTGTCAGCGTAATTCATATATGAGAACCAGTGTTCACATATATGAACTTTCATTTTTCCTGTCGTCCTGACCGAGAGCCAGACTATGAGCCAAGACCAGTTCACCCAGGAGTTAAATCATTATCCGCAGGGCCGCGTTGTTGCCCCGAAACGTCGGCAATTGTTTGCCGCGATGATCGGCAACGTGCTGGAATATTACGACTTTATTATTTTTGCCTATATGGCCTCCCTTATCGCCCATAACTTCTATCAGGGAGACGGGGCCACAGGTTTACTGGCGAGTTTTGCCACCTTTGGCGTGGGTTTTCTGGCCCGCCCGCTGGGCGGTGCGGTTATCGGGCGGATTGCTGATAAGTATGGCCGCAGCCTGGCGCTGAAAATCACCATTTATGGTATGGCGCTGGGAACGGTAGGCATTGGTTTGCTGCCCACCTATGAAACTGCCGGGATCCTTGCCCCCATTTTGCTGGTGATTATCCGTTTGATTCAGGGGCTGGCGGCAGGTGGCGAGTGGGGCACGGCGACCACCTTTGTGGTGGAATCCGCGCCAATGGGAAAACGTGGATTTTTCGGTGCGTTAGGCCAGGCGGCTATCGCCTCAGCACAACTGGTCACCAGCCTGGTCGTGGCGGTAGTGACGCTGATTTTCAGTGAACAACAAATGGTGGAATGGGCATGGCGTATTCCGTTTCTGCTGGGCGCGGTATTATTGCCGGTGGGTGCCTATATGCGGCGCAATCTGGAAGAAACCCCCGCTTTCGTGGCGGCGCAAAATAATCCCGCACCCGCTGAAAAAATGCCGACCGCGACCGCCATCCGTCTGATGGCGCAGACCTTCGGTTTTGCCATTATCTGGACCGTTTCCTACTACGTTATGCTGTCGTGGATGCCAACCTTCCTGAATAAGCAGGTCGGCTTTACCCAGACTCAGGCGCTGTTCTCCAACGCGATTGCGCTGGCGATTATGGTTGCCACCATTCCGTTTTTTGGCGCGCTTTCCGATCGCATCGGGCGCAAACCGCTACTGCTGGCCTGCTGTCTGGCGTTCACCGTACTGTCTTACCCGCTTTTTCTCTGGGTGCTGACCAGTAAAACGCTGGCCGTGGTGTTAACGGTGCAGATTATCTTCAACCTGTTTATCGCCGCCTTTTCCGGGGCCGCGCCTGCGGCACTGTGTGAAATATTTCCCACTGCGTCCCGCACCATGCTGCTATCGATTGGTTATAGCCTCTCCACCGCCATCTTTGGTGGCTTTGCACCGTTCATTTCTACCGGGTTGATTGACCTGACGGGCATGGCGATTTCGCCCACTTTCTATCTGATGCTGGCAGGCATTGCCTCGGGTCTGGTGATTATGCGCCTGCGTGAAACGGCCAAAGAAACGCTGCAATAACCTACAGGGGGATGTGATGGATAACAAAATATTGGTTTGGGGAGCCGGAGCCATCGGCGGTACGGTCGGCGCATGGCTGGCCCGTGCAGGTTTTGCGGTGACCTTTGTGGATATCGATGCCGAACATATCAGTCGTATCCGCGATCCACAGCAAGGGTTGCACCTCAGCGGGGTGGAAGATTTCCACGTGGTGGCACCGGCTTTTTTGCCTGGGGAATTGCAGGGGCGCTGGGAGCGGATTTTTCTCGCCGTTAAAGCACACCATACCGTACAGGCAACCACACAGTTGCTGCCATTCCTGGCGGAAGACGGTTATGTCTTGTCGCTACAGAATGGTTTATGCGAACCGATGATCGCGGAGATCGTTGGTGCACACCGCACGGTGGGTGCCTTTATCAACTTTTATGCCGACTGGCAGGCTCCCGGTGAAATCCACTACTCCAACCGTGGTGCCGCGGTGATTGGTGAGCTGGATGGCAGCATGACGCCACGTCTGGCGGCGCTGCATGCCGATTTACGCCACTTTGAACCGGACGTGATTCAGGCCGACAACCTCGATAGCTGGTTATGGGGTAAGCTGGCCTATGGTTCATTGCTGTTTGCACAGGCCACCGGGGAGAAGGGGATTGCCGATTGTCTGGCGCGCGAAGATATTCGCCCGGTATTGACCCGGCTGGCAGGGGAGATTGTGCAGCTGGCCGAGGCAGCACAGATCCCACTGAAAGGTTTTAATGGGTTCGATCCTGCTGCGTTCCGCGCTGGATCCTGTCAGGCGGAAATCGATCGAACCTTCGCGGCGATGGTAGCGTTTAATCGTCCCAACAGCAAAACCCACTCCGGCATCTGGCGTGATTTGGCGGTGCGCAAGCGCGCCACCGAAGTTGAGGGGCAACTCGGGATCGTCAGCAGTCTGGCTGCAAAACGCGGCATTGCCTGTCCCACGGTGGATGCGCTGATCGCCATGATCCATCAGATCGAGGCGGGTGAACGCCCGCTGGCTGATCATAACCTCAACGAGTTATTGCCATGATGCTCTCCTTTAGCGGTAAACGCGTCGTCATCAGCGGCGGCGCGATCGGTTTTGGTCGTGAGATGGCGCAGCAATTTCATTCCCTCGGTGCTGAAGTGCACGTTTGCGATATCCGGGCCGAAGCCATGCACGATTTAGCGGCGTCCGGGATCGCCACCCGCGTTGTCGATCTGCTGGATCGTCAGGCGGCAGCCGCGTGGATCAGCCATATCGGTGCAACAGGTCCGATCGACGTGCTGATTAATAACGCTGGCGGCGTTGCCGGTCAGCAGGGCAAAGCACTGGAACAGGTCAGCGATGCCGACTGGGACCGGGTGATAGACATCAACCTGAGCGCCGCATTTGTGCTGAGCCGGGCCGTTGCCCCATTGATGAAACAAGCCGGGCAGGGACGCATTATCAACATCAGCTCCGGTGCGGCGCTCAAAGCGTCACTCACCGGTGTGCAGGCGTACTGTGCTGCCAAACATGCGGTGCTGGGTCTCACCCGTCAGCTGGCACATGAGCTGGGGCCGCACGGTATCCAGGTGAACGCCATCGCCCCAGGGTTTGTTTTTACTAATGAAGCCACGCAGCAGCAATGGGACAACTTTGGTGCACAGCGTCAACAGCAGGTGTTAAACAGCATCGCGTTGCGCCGACTGGGCACGGTACAGGATATTGCCCATGTCGCGCTGTTTCTGGCGTCGGACCTGGCGTCATTTATTAACGGACAAATCATTTCAGTTGATGGTGGGAGTTAAACAGATGCAAGAGCAGCAGCCCTGGCAGTGGCCGGATCACGTCTGGCAGCAGAAGGTTAATCACGTGCGCGCAGGTAAAGCGCTTAAACCCTCGCATTGGCCCAACGGTGCGAGTTTTGCTGTGGCGCTGTCGTTCGACAGCGACCATGAATCCAATGAACTGCGGGACGGTGGCAACTCATTCGGACGCATGAGCTGGGGACAATTTGGTACCCGCGTGGGTATTCCACGCATTGAGGCACTGCTGAGTCAATATCAGGTGCCAGCCAGTTTTTATGTACCCGCCGTCTGCGCGCTGCTCTACCCGGAAGAACAAACGCGTCTGAGTGCCCAGGGGCATGAAATCGGCCTGCATGGCTGGATCCATGAGCTGAACTCGGTACTGTCTTATGAAGATGAACGCACGCTGATGCTTAAGTCTGCTGATACGCTGGAGAAAGTGCTCGGGCAGCGCCCGGTGGGTATGCGTACGCCGTCCTGGGATTTCAGCCCGCACACGCTGCGTATCGCTAAAGAGATGGGGTTAATGTATGACTCCTCACTGATGGCCGATGAACATTGCTATGAACTGCTGCTGGAGGGTGAACCGACGGGAGTCGTCGAGTTGCCGGTGGAGTGGATTCGCGACGATGCAGTTTATTTTATGATGAACCGTTTTCAGGCGCACCGTCCTTACACGCCACCGGAAGCGGTGTTTGATATCTTCCGGCGTGAGCTGGAGTATGCCCACCAGGAAGGCGGCCTGTTCCAGCTGACGATGCACCCCCACATCATTTCACCACGCTCCCGCGTGTGGATTCTGGAAGAGATCATCCGGTTGGGGAAATCCTGCAATGCGTGGTTTGCTACCCATGCGGATATTGTGCGCTGGGTAAAAGAGCACGCCTGAACACGCGCGATAAATCGCGCCGCTACCCAATATCGCACCAGGTTGTAGCGGCGCAATTTATTGCGCTAATTGTTTAACGACGCTCCATAAATGACGGCAGAGCAGGGACCGGCAGCACCGAAAGAACTTTCAGGCGTTGCAAGGTACGTACCTGCGCCCGTTCGAGATGGTCGCGCAGACAAGCCGCGGCCAGCTCCCAATTACCCTTCAGCAACATTTCGTACACCAGGCTGTGTTCTTCCAGCATCGCGGTTTCCACCGGTATGGCGAGCAAATCATAAAAGATACGGGTGACGATAAAGGGGGATTGATTCTGTCGCAGAATCTGCATCATCAGCTTATTGCCTGCCGGTTCGAGGCAGCGCACGTGCAGATCTTCCTCCAGCAACTCCAGCTCGGCGGCTGTCAATTGTTTCCCTTTGAATTTCTGCGCTTTTTCCAGCGATGCCGTCAACCAATCTACGCCAAGATGACGGCCCGCTTTGCGCAACGCGGTGGCCTCAAGGCTGGCGCGAATTTCAAAGTGGTCGGCAATTTCACGCGCGGTCAGCGGGCCGGTCAACCATTGGGAATAGGGTTCTTTTTCCACCAGACCTTTGTCGCGCAGACGCATCAGACTTTCACGTATCACCGCGCGGCTGATGTTGTAATGCTGTGCCGCTTGCTGTTCATCCACCTGATAACAACCAAACACCATGGCGGTGGAAAGCACCACCTGGAGGTTCTCCAGCACTTTTTCCCCGGTACTGCGGGTATCCACCAGCGCTTCCTGTTCATCCAGCCCCAGTAATTCGCGCGTCAGGGCGATGCGCAGCGGTTCGACTTCCTGCGCTTCCTTCGCCACGATAAAGCCACGGCCTTCGAAACGGGCAATCAGCCCCTCATCATGTAACAAACTCAGCGCACGGCGAACCGGCACACGACTGGTGCCAAACAGCTGCGCCAGCGGGCCTTCCAGCAACACCAGCCCCTGCGGCACGCGTTTTTGCCTCAGCACGTTATATAAAAGCTGGCGAATAACTTCATAGCGTGCAGAAGCGGTTTCTTCTGTCGCTGCCGGAGGGGTTTTTGTCCGCATTGTCATGTCATCGGTCCTGTTTTCATCGCGCTACATTATCACATCCTGACGTGCTGCAAAGCCGCGACCGGTGAGGCACAATCCTGGTGCACGTCGCACAATAATGGATCATAACTACAAATGTACATTTTTAGCGTTGCAGCGCGAAAAGCGCATCGCCACAATATTACGGATGAGATAAATTACTTAACCCATTGATTAATTTATATTAATAGTTGGCTGACATCCCGGGAGACAAACCTTTCAAAAATCCTGGCATTGCTATTGCAAACGATAAATGGATATTTTTTTAAATGTACATTTATGGAGTTGCAGATATGGCCAAAGAAATCCTTTGCGCATTTGGTGTGGACGTTGATGCCGTTGCTGGCTGGCTCGGTTCTTACGGCGGAGAAGATTCGCCGGATGATATTTCACGCGGATTGTTTGCCGGTGAAGTCGGCGCACCACGGTTGCTGAAGATGTTTGCCGAGCAAAACCTGCGCACGACCTGGTTTATTCCGGGGCATTCCATTGAAACCTTCCCGCAACAGATGCAAGCGGTGGTGGATGCCGGGCACGAAATCGGTATTCACGGTTACAGCCATGAAAACCCCATCGCCATGACGCCAGCGCAGGAAGAAGCGGTGCTGGATCGCAGCATCGAACTGGTCACCAAACTGGCAGGAAAACGTCCCACTGGTTACGTTGCGCCCTGGTGGGAGTTCAGCAATGTCACCAACGAGTTACTGCTGAAGAAAGGGATCAAATATGATCACAGCCTGATGCATAACGATTTCCATCCTTACTACGTCCGCGTCGGTGATAGCTGGACCAAAATCGATTACAGCCAGCATCCCGATGCGTGGATGAAGCCGCTGGAGCGCGGGGCGGAAACCGATCTGGTAGAGATCCCTGCCAACTGGTATCTCGACGATCTGCCGCCAATGATGTTCATCAAAAAATCACCCAACAGCCACGGCTTCGTCAATCCACGCCATCTGGAAGAGATGTGGCGTGACCAGTTTGACTGGGTCTACCGCGAAAACGACTACGCGGTCTTTACCATGACCATCCATCCCGATGTATCAGGTCGCCCGCAGGTGTTGCTGATGCTGGAGCGTCTGATTCAGTACATCCGCAGCCATGAAGGCGTGCGTTTCGTGACTTTTGACGAAATCGCCGATGACTTTAAACAGCGCCAACCGCGCTAACCCCGGAGCGCATTAATGCGCTCCCTACAAGAACCCCGTAGGGTCGCCATTTATGGTGACCTGCCCCTGACAGAGTGATAGCGCTATGAGCATCTTTAAAAAAATCTCCGTAAATGGCTGGCAGCCGCAGCAGTTGACCATCAGGGATGTAAAATTTGCCACCTGGATTGCTTTTTTTGCCTGGGTTTTTGCTGTTTATGATTTCATCCTGTTTGGCACGCTGCTGCCGGAAATCGGTGGTCATTTTGGCTGGAGCGAGGTTGAGCAGGCGGAAATTGCCACCTGGGTCGCCGTTGGCGGAGCGGTGATCGCCCTGGCGATTGGTCCGCTGGTGGATCGCCTCGGTCGCCGCATGGGCATTGTCATCACCGTAGGCGGTGCGGCGCTGTGCTCGCTGCTGACGGCAGTGGGCGGTGCCTGGGGTAAAGGCGCGCTGACCGCGATTCGCTCTGTCGCCGGATTGGGTTATGCCGAGCAAACCGTCAACGCCACCTATTTGTCTGAGCTGTATACCGCGCTGGACGATCCAAAACTCAATAAACGTAAAGGCTTCGTATACAGCCTGGTACAGGGCGGCTGGCCGGTCGGTGCGCTGGTGGCTTCAGCCCTGACCGCGATTCTGATGCCCGTCATCGGCTGGCAGGGCAGCTTTATCTTTGCCGCGCTGCCGTCGCTGGTGATTGCCCTGCTGGCGCTGAAGCTGAAAGAAACCCCGCAATTCCAGGTACAGAAAAAGATTCAGCAGTTGCGCGCCGCAGGTCACGATAGCGATGCGCGCCAGGTCGCCGCGGATTATCAGGTGTCTTATGAAGAACAACATAGCGCAGGCATGGCGGCGGCATTCCGTGGCCCTTCGCTGCGTGCCACCCTGGTGCTGGGCGGTGCAGTACTGATCAACTGGTTTGCCATTCAGATTTTCAGCGTGCTGGGGACTACCGTTATCACCAAAACCCACGACGTCTCTTTTAACAGCTCGTTGCTGATTCTGATTCTGTCCAATCTGGTGGGTTACTGCGGCTATCTGGTACATGGCTGGCTCGGTGACCGCTTTGGTCGTCGCAACACCATCGCCGTGGGCTGGATGCTGGGCGGTGTCTCCTTTGCCGCCATGCTGTATTGCCCGGACAATTTCGCCACTATCGTCGCCCTCTACAGCATCGGTCTGTTTTTCCTGATCGGTCCTTACGCTGCGGCGCTGTTCTTTATCAGTGAAAGCTTTCCGACTGCCATTCGCGCCACCGCCGGGGCATTGATTGGGGCGATGGGACCGGTCGGCGCGATTATTGCTGGCGTTGGTACCACCAGCGTTCTGAGCAGCGGCGGCCACTGGCAGGATGCTGCACTGTGGTTCGGTGCCGTTCCGTGCTTTATCTCCGGCATCATCATGTTCTTTGCGCGGGCTAACGCGCATCAGCGCGCGGGCGTAAGCGCCGCTGTCACTTCAGTTTAAGGAATAACCATGCAGGATTCTGTTTCAACTCAACCGGTCGCCGCGATAAGCGGCGCCGCCAGCGGTATCGGCCTGGCGCTGGCAACGCTGTATGCACAACGCGGGGTGCGGGTGATCGCCGGTTATTATCCCGCCGATCCGCACGATCCGGCCGCTGCGGCGGCACAGGTGGAAGCCTCCGGTGGTGATGCCATCTGGCTGCCGCTGGACGTCGCCACAACGGATTCGGTGGATGCTTTTATCGCGCAGGGGGTAATGCATTTTGGTCGCCTCGATTATATGGTGGCGAATGCGGGCATTTTACGCCGCGCGCCGATTGAAGAGATGAGCGACGCCCGCTGGGACGACATGCTTAATGTTGACCTGACCGGGGTGATGCGCTGTTTCCGCGCCGCCACACCTCATTTGCGTGCCGGTGCCAGCCTGGTGGCGGTTTCTTCCATCGCCGGTGGTGTTTATGGCTGGCAGGATCATGCCCACTATGCCGCGGCGAAAGCCGCAGTGCCGGGTATCTGCCGATCGCTGGCAGTGGAACTGGCTGCGCGCGGTGTACGCTGCAACGCCATCATTCCAGGGTTGATTGAAACGCCTCAGTCGCTGGATAAGCAGAATTCCCTTGGCCCGGCAGGGCTGGCGAAAGCTGCCGGTGCCATCCCACTGGGACGCGTAGGTCGCCCGGAAGAAATCGCTAAAGTGATCGCGTTTCTGACCAGCGAGGAAAGCAGCTATCTCACCGGGCAAAGCCTGATTGTTGATGGTGGCCTGACCGTGCGCTGGCCGGACTAAGGAGTCGCGATGCAACTGCAAAATAAACGTTGTGTGATTACCGGGGCCGCCAGCGGCATTGGCGCAGCCATTGCTGAGCTGTTTGCGCGCGAAGGTGCGCGGCTGGTACTGACCGATCGCGACGGCGACAAACTCGCGTTGCGGGTGGCGCACTGCCAGCAACTCGGTGCTGAGTGTCATGGCGTGGTGGCGGATGTTGGTGAAATCGCCGGTGCCACCGCAGGTGTGGATGCTTGTATTGCCCGCTTTGACGGCATCGATGTGCTGGTTAATAACGCCGGTATGCTGACCCAGGCGCGTTGCACCGGGATCACCCTGGCAATGTGGGAAGAGATGATGGCTGTCGATCTGCGCAGCGTCTTTTTAGCCACGCAGCGCGCGCTGCCGGCAATGCTGGCCCAGCGCTGGGGACGGGTGATCAATATCGCTTCGCAGCTGGGTATTAAAGGTGGCGCTGAATTGTGCCACTACGCTGCGGCGAAAGCGGGCGTTATCGGTTTTACCAAATCTCTGGCGCTGGAGGTTTCCGCCGATAACGTGCTGGTCAACGCTATCGCGCCCGGCCCGATTGAAACGCCGTTAATTGAGGGTATCAACCAGGCGTGGAAACAGGCAAAAGCGGCGGAGCTGCCGCTGGGACGGTTTGGCCGGGCGGAAGAGGTGGCACCCGTGGCGCTGCTGCTAGCGAGTGAGCCGGGCGGCAATTTGTTTGTCGGCCAGACGCTGGGACCGAATTCCGGCGATGTGATGCCGTAACGGAGGCGATGATGTGTGGAGTCTGCGGTCTGCTTGATAACGGGCCGCAGTGGAGCGATCCACTGCGACAGGATCTACCCGCCCGCCAGCTACGCCTGCAACAACTGGCGCTGCTTAATCGTGCGCTTAAACCATGGCGGTTATCCCTGACTGAGTTTCATAACAGCTGGCTGCTGGCCAGTCAGACCGGCCAGCAAACGCTGGTCAACTCGCTGGATGTGTTATGGAAAGAAGCAGAAAAGATGATACGGCGCCCCATCGATCCACTTGATGAAAACTGGCTGGCGGCGCTGGAGGGCTGATGCAATACGAAGAGAAGTTATCCCTGCATGTCCTGAGCGGTTTTCTCGGCAGTGGCAAAACCACGCTGCTGAAAGGCTGGCTGGCACAGCAGGATTTGAATGATATTGCGCTGCTGGTGAATGAGTTTGGCGAAGTGGGCATTGATCACCATTTGCTGAATGAAGTCGCGCCCGATACGGTGCTGCTGCCGAGTGGCTGCGTTTGCTGCCAGATTCGCGGTGAACTCAAAACCGCGCTGCTCGATCTTTATGAACGTCGCGCACGCGGGCAACTCCCACCGTTCAAACAGGTGATTCTGGAAACCACCGGGTTGGCCGATCCCTCACCGATACTGTCAACGCTGCAGCATGATCGCCAGCTGCAACACCATTTTACCCAGGGAGTGCTGGTCACGCTGGTGGATGCGGAACACGCAACCCAGCAGGCTGACACCCAACCCGAGTGGCTGGCACAAGTCAGCGCGGCAGATAAGTTGTTGCTGAGTAAAGGTGACAGGGTAACAGATGCGGTGCGTGCTGAGAGGCTGGCCTGGCTGCGTCAGCTTAACCCGCTAGCCCAACTGAGTGATACCGAACAGGCACTGCGCGATGCGCAAAGCCTGTTTAGTCAGACAGTGACCAGCGGGTCACGGCAGCAACGCTTCCGCTGGCTGGGTGCCTGCGCCAGTGACGGTGTCACGTTAACCCCTGCTGCGCACAACACTTCACATCCGGTTACGCAAACCTGCGTGATCACTCTGCATCAAACGATAAACTGGCCTGCGTTTGCTATCTGGCTATCAATGCTATTACATTGCCATGGCCGCACGGTGCTCCGCATGAAGGGCATTTTACGTGTGAGCGACAGCAGCGCGCCTGTGGTGATTCATGGCGTGCAGCATACGCTGCATCCGCCGGTACATCTGGCCGACTGGCCTGGTGAGCTGGAGAGTTCAAAACTGGTATTTATTTTGCGTGGGCTGGGGGCCGATCGTCTGCAACAGGCGTTCAGTCGCACCCTGCGGGCGTTTGAGGAGCCATAACGGTATGAATTCTGCGGCAGTGGTCAATGACCAGCTGACCTTACGCGTGCTCGGAACTTCCGTCACGTTGCTGGAGATGCTGCGCGTGCGCGCGGAACAGGATCTCGGCATCAAAATCGAATATATGTTGCGCAGCGTGGAAGATGCGCAACGTATCGCCGTGATGCATCCCGAAAGTTACGATCTCTACGATCAATGGTTCCACAATATTGATTTCGTCTGGCCGGCGCGTGCCATTCAGCCGCTGGAGATAAAGCGCCTGACCTACTGGGACGAAGTGAATGCACTGGCCAAAACCGGCACGCTGCATAGCGATGGCTCGCTGGCAGATGGCAGCGTACCGTCGCAACGTTTGTATGTGCAGCGTGATTTGCACCTTGGCAGCCAGCCGAGCGACCGCATCAGTATGCTGCCCCTGACACACAACGCCGATAGCTTTGCTTATCACGTCGATCGGCTGCCCGCCGCGCTGCGTGAAGAGGAGGAGAGCTGGAGCTGGCTGCTGCATCCGGCACTCACTGGCCAGGTGGCGTTGCAGGAAGATGCGGCAATGGGCGGGCTGGATGCCGCACTGGCAATGCAGGGAGCTGGTCTGGCGCGTTTCGCCAACACCGGCAATCTGACGCTGGAAGAAATTGATGTGCTCACCCAGGAGCTGACGCGTCTGAATCGCCACGGTCATTTTGCGGCGTTCTGGTCCAGTCAGGAGCAGGCGTGCGATTTAATTGAAAACCGTCAGGTGGAAGTACAAAGCCTGTGGGCACCCATCTACTTCCGTCATCATTTCCATCAGCGTGGCTATAAAATGGCGCATCCACGCGAAGGTTATCGTGCCTGGTATGGCGGCATGTCGCTGTCACGTTGCGCCACCGGCAGAATCAAAGATGCTGCTTACGCCTACCTCAACTGGTGGCAATCCGGTTGGCCGGGTGCGGTGATGGCACGTCAGGGATATTACATCTCCAATCCGCAGCGCAGTCAGGCGCATCTTTCCGCCGCCGAGTGGGATTTCTGGTATGGCGGCAAACCCGCCGCAGAAATGCTGTATGACGCCTGGGGCGCTCCGCTGATTCCGCAGGGAGAAAGCCGCGATGGCGGCAGTTATGAACAGCGGATGAGCCATATCGCCGTGTGGAACTCGGTGATGGATGAGCATAATTATCTGACGCGGCGCTGGCAGGATTTTTTGCGTTCGTAAAGAAAAGAGGCGGCCCGCAGGCCGCCAAAGACTCAATCCCTCAATGGCAGTGAACATTGAGGAAGCAGTGGCAACGCAATGATGAAGACTTATCCTTTGACGCCTCCCGCCGTGAGGCCGCTGACCAGCCAGCGCTGGGCCAGCAGGAACACCAGCGTAATCGGGATGGCTGAGAGCACCGCCGCTGCGGCAAAGTCACCCCACAGGTAGTTCTGTGGATTGAGATACTGCTGCATGCCGACCGCCAGCGTGTAGCTGTTAACATCGCGCAACAGCAGCGAGGCGACCGGCACTTCGGTGACCGCAGCGATAAAGGCGAGGATAAAAACCACCGCCAGAATCGGCACCGACAACGGTAACAACACCAGACGGAAAGCCTGCCACGGCGTCGCACCGTCCAGCGCTGCGGCTTCCTCCAGTGAGCCGTCAATGGTTTCGAAATAGCCTTTGATGGTCCAGACGTGCAGCGCAATACCGCCGAGGTAGGCAAAGATCACGCCGCCGTGGGTATTCAGACCAATAAACGGCAGATACTGGCCCAGTCGATCAAACAACGCGTATAACGCGACCAGCGACAGCACCGCCGGGAACATCTGGAAGATCAGCATCGCTTTCAGCAGGCTGGCGCGTCCTGCAAAACGCATGCGCGCAAAGGCATAGGCGCAGGTGGTGGAGAGCGTCACAATGCCAAGTGCGCTGATCGCCGCAATTTTTATCGAGTTCCACAACCACAGCAGCACCGGAAAGGGCGGTGGCGTCACGCTGCCATCGGCATGGGTAATACTCAAACCGAGCGCCAGCCGCCAGTGTTCCCACGACACCTGGTCCGGAATCAGGCTGCCGGTGGCGAAGTTACCGGCACGCAGTGAGATTGCCAGCACCATCATCAGCGGGAAAAGTATCGCCGCGATAAAGCCCAGCAGCAGCAGATGCGTCAGCAACAGGCGCAGCTTCTGCGATTTAGGTTGCACCATAGCCATAACGTCTCCTTAGTCGAATTTCATCCGCACAGCTTTCAGGTTAATCACCGCCAGCGCACCCACCAGCAGGAAGATCAGGGTGGCAATTGCCGCTGCCAGACCAAAGTCCTGACCGCCGCCGCCTTCAAACGCGATACGCCAGGTGTAATTCACCAGCAGGTCGGTGTAGCCCGCCGGGGTGGTGGTACCGATCCGGTCAGGACCGCCATTGGTCAGCAGTTGTACCAGCACGAAGTTATTAAAATTGAAGGCGAAGCTGGCGATCATCAGTGGCATCAACGGTTTCAGCAGCAGCGGCAGGGTAATGAGAAAGAAGTTCTGCAACGGCCCGGCACCGTCCATCGCGGAAGCCTCATAAAGATCATCAGGGATCGCTTTCAATAACCCCATGCACAAAATCATCATGTAGGGGTAGCCCAGCCAGGTGTTGACGATCACCAGCATGGAGCGAGCCAGCAAAGGATCGCTGAACCACGCCGGTTGCAACCCGAATAGCGCTTTCAGCATCACGTTGATCTCACCAAAACTCTGGTTGAATAATCCTTTGAAGATCAGGATCGAGATAAACGCGGGCACCGCGTAGGGCAGGATCAACAGCACGCGATAGATAGCTTTGCCTTTTAGCGCCTCCCACTGCACCAGGCAGGCCAGCACCATACCCACCGCCACCGTGAGCACCACCGTCAGCAGCGAAAAAATCAGCGTCCAGCCGAATATCGCCAGGAACGGTTTCTGAATACCTGCGTCGGTAAACACGCGGATAAAGTTTTTCCAGCCGGTATTCACCGTAAAGCCGGGACTGAGCTTTTCACTGCCCCAGCTGCCATCGGCATTGCTGGTCTGATAAAAGCCACTCGCGCCGTTCGCCCGGTAAAGCACGCCGCTTTGTTGATTTTTCAACTCCCCGTCGCTACCCAGCAGATAAAGCGGACGCGTGCCGGAAAACTGGCGTAAAGAACTCATCACCAGCTGACGTCCATCGGGCAGTTCGGCATGAATCTGGCTCAATGCCTGGCGATGGGTGGTGATGACCCTGAGCATCGCACGTTCACCGCCAGGCACCGGGGCACTGGTCAGTTTGAGCGTCTGCTCACCGCCAAAAGAGAAGGGCGATGAGACGAATGTCTGCCCGTTCTCCCCATCGGTTAACACCAGCTGCCAGCGTTCACCCGCCGAAAACAGCGAGAAATTTAACCCCGCACCATCCTGATATTGTCGGCTGAGCAACACCTGCTGCGCCCGTTCCAGCGTCAGCTGGTTGGTGCTGCTGTAGTTGGTGAAGGCAATAGCGACGGTACAGGCCAGCGGGAACAACACAAACAACGTCATCCCGGCAATGCCGGGGTACACATAGCGCCAGGCATACGCGCGGCGATTGGCATAAATCCAGATGCCGACCGCGCTGATAATCAACGTGACCAGCGCAAACAGGTACTCACCCTGGGCATACATCAGCACCAGAAGGTAGCCGACCAGCAGACAGCAGATCCCGACGAGAAGGCCCTTCAGCACTGCGCTTTGCCATCCCGATTGCGGTTTTCCTGACATGATTCGGTTTTCCTTAACAGCCAGTGACGAGCCGGATCATTCCGGCTCTGGTAGTGGGAATTACTTGGTAAGACGGGCTTTGGCATCTTTTAATGCGGCGTCCACCGTCTGGCGACCACTCAGGGCGTTGAGCGTTGCCGTACGCATGGCATACCAGAAGGCCGCCATTTGTGGGATGTTAGGCATAATGTCGCCGTTCTGGGCGTTGCTCATGGTGGCGGCAATACGCGGATCTTTCTCCAGCTGCTGCTGGAAGGATTTGAGGGCGACGGCACCGAGCGGCTTGTCTTTATTGACCGCATCCAGACCGGCATCGGTCAGCAGGTAGTTTTCCAGGAATTCCTTCGCCAGTTCTTTATTCGGGCTGGCGGCGTTAATACCGGCGCTCAGTACCCCCACAAAGGCTTTTGACGGTTTACCCTTCAGGGTTGGCAACAGCGTGATGCCATAGTTGATGCCGCTTTTATCGATATTGCTCCACGCCCAGGGACCGTTAATGGTCATGGCCGTCTGGCCTTTATTGAACGCGGCTTCGGCGATGGAGTAATCGGTATCGGCATTCAGGGTTTTGGCTTTGACCTGATCCACCAGGAACTGCAACCCGGCTTTGGCACCGGGATTATCAACGCCAACGTCTTTCACGTTGTAGTGACCATCGGCGTATTTAAAGGCATAAGCACCGCCAGCGGCCAGCAGCGGCCAGGTGAAGTAGGGTTCCTGCAAGTTGAACATGATGGCGCTTTTACCCTGCTTACGCATTTTCTGGTCGAGCGCGGCGATCGCTTCCCAGGTTTTCGGCGGCTCTGGCAGCAGGTCTTTGTTATAAATCAGTGACAGAGCTTCAACCGAGATGGGATAACCAATCAGCTTGCCGTTAAAGCGCACCGCGTCCCAGGTAAACGGGAAGATTTTCTCCTGGAAATTCTTGTCCGGGTTAATCTCGGCCAGCAGTCCTGATTCGGCATAGCCGCCAAAGCGGTCGTGCGCCCAGAAGATGATGTCCGGGCCATCGCCGGTTGCCGCCACCTGCGGATATTTTTCTTCCATCTTGTCGGGATGTTCGACGGTCACCTTAATACCGGTTTCCTGTTCAAACTTTTTGCCGACTTCAGCCAGGCCGTTATAGCCTTTATCGCCGTTGATCCAGATGACCAGTTTTCCTTCTTCGATCTTTGCCATCGCCGAGGCCGAAAATAGCACGGCGGTAAGGGCGGATAAGGCCAGAATGCGTGCACCGGTATTCATCGTCATAACTCCATCCTGTTAGCAGAAACGGTAATCTTGTCGTTTCATTTTGTTTGTCTCCGCCAACTTCTCATCCTCCTGCGATCTACGCCTGCCAGCCGCTTGCTGTGATCTGTGTTGCAAAACATGCCCGTTATCACGGTCTGGCGCACAAAACTGTCAGCTCCGGTTTGTATTGCCGGTCACAAAAATGGCCTATACCCCATGCTACGGCGGCCTGCCTGCCTGATCTCCTCCTCCCGTCTCCTCCCCCATAAATCAGCCCGGTGCGGAGGATGTTGCCTGTCACGTCCATGCCCATAGTGGTCGTCGGGGTCTGTCCGCCGTTTCGTGGACAAGGATTAGCACGTTGAGAGGAATAAGCATCATGGCGAGCGTCACGTTACGCAATGTCACCAAAGCCTGGGGTGATACCGAGGTGTCGAAAGATATCAACCTGGAGATCGGCGAAGGGGAGTTTGTGGTGTTTGTCGGCCCGTCAGGCTGTGGTAAATCCACGCTGTTGCGCATGATCGCCGGGCTGGAAACCATCACCCGGGGCGAATTGCACATTGGCGATCAACTCATGAATGAGGTGCCCCCCGCCGAACGCGGCGTCGGGATGGTGTTTCAGTCTTATGCGCTCTATCCCCATCTTTCCGTCGCGGAGAATATGTCTTTCGGTCTGAAACTGGCCGGAGTGAAAAAGGCGGAAATCACGCAGCGGGTGAACCAGGTCGCCGAGGTGTTGCAACTGGCGCACCTGCTCGATCGCCGCCCGAAAGCGCTTTCCGGTGGTCAGCGTCAGCGCGTGGCGATTGGCCGCACGCTGGTGGCGGAACCGCGGGTGTTTTTGCTGGATGAGCCGCTCTCCAACCTTGACGCTGCGTTACGCGTGCAGATGCGCATTGAAATTTCCCGTCTGCATAAGCGACTGAAACGCACCATGATTTACGTCACGCACGATCAAATCGAAGCGATGACGCTGGCCGATAAGATTGTGGTGCTGGATGCCGGGCGCGTGGCGCAAGTCGGCAAGCCACTCGAACTTTATCACTATCCCGCCAACCGCTTTGTTGCCGGTTTTATCGGCTCGCCAAAGATGAATTTCCTGCCCGTCAAAGTGACTGCCACCGCCATTGAGCAGGTGCAGGTACGCCTGCCCAACGATCAACTGGTGTGGCTGCCGGTGGACAGCGCGGGCGTGCAGGTGGGCAGCAACATGTCGTTAGGCATCCGTCCCGAACATCTGATTTCCAGTGAGATCGCCGATGTCACCCTCGAAGGTGAGGTGCAGGTCGTCGAGCAACTGGGTTTTGAAACGCAAATTCACATCCAAATTCCCGCCATTCGTCAGAACCTGGTTTACCGCCAGGAGGACGTAGTGCTGGTAGAAGAGGGCGCCCTGATGGGCATTGGTCTGCCGCCTGAGCGTTGTCACCTGTTCCGTGAGGACGGGAGCGCCTGTCGCAGGTTGCATCAGGAGCCTGGTGTTTAGCCCCGTAAAAACAAGAAAAGCAATGACCTCAGGAGATAAAACATGTTAACTCTGCGCAAACTTCCCCTCGCGGTTGCCATCGCGGCGGGTACGCTTTCAGCCCCGTCTATGGCGGTCGATTTTACCGGCTATGCCCGTTCCGGCATCGGCTGGACCGGCAGTGGCGGTGAACAACAATGTTTTCAGGCAACCGGTGCGCAAAGCAAATACCGTCTGGGAAACGAATGCGAAACCTATGCTGAACTGAAACTGGGCCAGGAAGTGTGGAAGGAGGGCGATAAGAGCTTCTACTTCGATACTAACGTGGCTTACTCGGTTTCTCAGCAGAACGACTGGGAAGCGACTTCCCCGGCTTTCCGTGAAGCCAACGTCAAAGGTAAGAACCTGATTGATGCCCTGCCAGGTGCCACCATGTGGGCGGGTAAACGCTTCTATCAGCGCCATGACGTCCATATGATTGACTTCTACTACTGGGATATCTCCGGTCCGGGTGCTGGCCTGGAAGATGTCGACCTCGGTTTCGGTAAACTTTCCTTCGCCGCGACACGTTCGTCAGAATCAGGCGGTTCTTACGCCTTCTCCAGCGATCAGACGCGTGATTACGCCACGGCCACCGCCAACGATGTGTTTGATGTGCGCCTTGCTGGCCTGCAAACCAACCCGAACGGGGTGCTGGAGCTGGGTGTCGATTACGGGCGTGCCAACGAACGTGATGGCTACCATCTGGAAGACGGCGCATCCCGAGATGGCTGGATGTTCACCGCCGAACACACGCAGAGCATGCTGAAAGGCTACAACAAGTTTGTGCTGCAATATGCCACCGACGCCATGACTTCGCAGGGCAAGGGCATTCCGCAAGGCACCAACATCAATAACAACGGCAACATGTACCGTATCCTTGACCACGGGGCGATCTCGCTGGCAGACGACTGGGACCTGATGTACGTCGCCATGTATCAGAATGTCGACCTCGACAATGATCGTGGTACCGAGTGGTACACCGTTGGGGTGCGCCCGATGTACAAATGGACGCCGATCATGAGCACGCTGCTGGAAGTGGGCTACGACAACGTCAAGTCACAACAGGCGAAAGAGCGCAACGGCCAGTACAAAATCACCCTTGCCCAGCAGTGGCAGGCTGGCGACAGCATCTGGTCACGCCCGGCGCTGCGTCTGTTCGCGACTTACGCCAAATGGGATGAGAAATGGGGCTACACCAAAGATTCCTCGGGTGATCTCACTTCCTTTGCGTCTGCCGATAGCACCGGCAACGGCATCTTAACCAACAGTCGCGGTAATAACGACGAGTGGACGTTTGGTGCACAGATGGAGATCTGGTGGTAAGCCAGTCTTGCATCAACTCTGAATAATGTCTCTTCGGCAGCGGCGGCCATTGCCTGGTTTACGCCGCTGCCTGACACCCCGTGAAGGTCAATACTATGAAAATGACAAAAACATTTACCGCGCTCTGCCTGAGTGCTGCGCTGCTGGTGGGTACAACCTTGCCAGCACAGGCTGAAATCACCCTGGTGCCACAGGATCTCTCGGCGGCCCCCACTTTCCCGGCAGGCAGCCTGCAACAGCTGAGCTGGACGCCGCTGGATGCCTCTCGCAAACAGGTCACCCGTCTGACTGACAGCAGCCCACAGTTAACGGCCAGCGGCGTGACCGGTGCGGTGGCGGCCTATAGCCTGCCCGCCAATATCGGTGAGCTGACGGTGACGTTAAGCAGTGAAGTGAAGAATAATCAGGTGTTTGCCCCTAACGTTTTGGTGCTGGATGAAAACCTGCGTCCAGCGGCCTGGTTTCCGAGCCAGTTTTTTACTTATCAGGAACCGGGTGTGATGACCCCTGATCGACTGGAAGGGGTAATGAAACTGACGCCAGTGCCAGGACAGCAAAAGATCTATTTGCTGGTGTTTACCACCGAAAAAGATCTGACGCAAACCACTACGCTACTGGATCCCGCCAAGGCCTATGCCAAAGGGACCAGCAACGCTATTCCCGACATTCCGGATCCTGTTGCGCGACATAGCCGCGAAGGTGAGCTGAAAGTGCAGGTGAAAACCAATTCAGGATCCTCGATTCTCGTCGGTCCTCTGTTTGGATCCTCCGGCCCGGCTCCGGTGACGATTGGCAGCACTCAACCCGTAGCACCGGCTCCAGCGCCAGCGGTTGCGGCACCACCACCTGCGGCAAAGCATGAGCCGATCATGGATGATACCGAGAGTTACTTTAATCAGCGCATCCAGCAGGCCGTGAAACAGGGCAATATCGACAAGGCACTGAAGCTGCTTGATGAGGCCGAACGTCTGGGATCCACCACCGCACGGCCCACTTTTATCAGCAGTGTTAAAGGCAAGGGGTGATGCAACCCCGGCAATGCTGAGTTGCCCCACCTGGTGCGCTACGGCGCACCTTTTTTATGTCCCCAGTTGGTCGTCGCGGTGCGATGTACGGGATTGCGCAATAAATTGCGCCACTACGGATCGAACTCCGCGGTGAATCATCGCACCGGGTTGTAGCGGCGCGATGTACGACATTGCGCAATAAATTGCGCCGCTACGGATTGAACGCGGTGGTGAATCATCGCACCGGGTTGTAGCGGCGCGATTTATCGCGCGGGGTTAGGTAGTTAACGTCGCTGGTCAATATCTGCCAGCAGGGCGTTGATATGTGGGTCACGGAATAAGGCTTCCAGCGTGACGCGCAGCTTGCGTCGCCAGTTGGGATATTGATTGGTGGTGCCTGGGACATTCACCGGCGAGGCCATATCCAGCCAGTCTTCCGGCTGTAATCCCAGCAACGCGCTGTTGCTGTCAGCGAGAAAACGATGCATCGCCCGATTTAATGTTTTACTCATCGTCACAGGATGTTTGCTTGCTGGCAGATACCCAGCCCGTTGCAGGGTGCGTAGCAGCGCCTGTTTAGCCGCGAGGCGATCCTGATGCAGGCCAGCCAGAATGACCTTGTCGGGGTACAGCCCCAGCTGACTGCCTGACGTCAAATCGTCACTTTGCCACCAGCCACGCAGCGTGGGCATATCGTGAGTAGTAGCGACGGCCATCGCCTGACGCATCCATTGCTGCGCTGGACGAAACGCTTGCGGTGACGTTTGCTCGAAAAACAGCACCTTGTAAGAATAAACTCCGGCGTCGCGCAGTTTCCCGACAATGGCTGCGGGTACGGTACCCAGATCTTCACCGATCACCATACAGCGATGGCGCTGGCTTTCCAGCGCCAGAATCGCCAGCAGATCATCGATAGGATAATGAACGTAGGCCCCCTGCGCTGCGCTGCCATCCTGCGGAATCCACCACAGGCGCAACAAGGCCATCACATGGTCAATGCGCAATGCCCCACAATCACGCATGTTGGCTCGCAACAGGGCGATCCATGGGGCATAGGCGCGATCCTGCATCACCTGGGGATCCATCGGTGGCAATCCCCAGTTTTGACCCAACGGACCCAGGATATCCGGGGGCGCACCTACGCTGGCCTGCAAACAATACAGTTCGCGATCGCTCCAGGTTTCTGCGCCCCCCTGAGCCACACCGACGGCCAGATCACGATACAGCCCGATGGGCATCTGCTGCTGCTGGCATTGCTGCCAGCATGCGGCGAACTGTCCCTCAGCCAGCCATTGCAGCCAAAGGTAAAAATGGACCTCGTGACTGTTTTCGATGGTGAAGGCGCGCACCGCCGCGTTGTCGGGATGCTGCAAGGCATCTGGCCATTGCTGCCAGCCATAACGCGCGCCATCCTGCGCCATCTGCTCAGCATGCAGCGCATCATAAACGCCCTGATGCCACAGACTTTCTCCTCCGGCGGTGATAAATGCCTCAAAAGCTTTCACCTGCGGATCACTGACCGCGCGCTGCCGGAACTGCCGCCATGCCAGACGCAGAGCCGTCAGTTTCAATGTGGTGACGGCACGATAGTCAACCCATGCCGTGGCGCGTGCCGCCTGTAAGTCCTGCTGTGTCTGCTCCGAATGCCACCAGCATTGTGCTTCCAGGCTGTGGATAAAATCCTGCACCGCGGAGACATCGATATAAATAATGTTGAGCCAGCGGCGTGATGAGGGGCTGTAAGGGCTGGCGCTTTCGGGGGTGGCGGGAAACAGGGCATGCAGCGGATTCAGCCCAATAAAGGCACCGCCGCGCTCGCCGACCTCGCGCAACATCTGTTTGAGGTCGCCAAAATCACCGATGCCCCAGTTCTGTTCCGATTTCAGGGTATAGAGCTGCACACAACAACCCCACAGCGACTCGCCCTTCAGCAGTGGCTCAGGTTCGTAGCAACGTGACGGTGTCACGATAAGCGTGCAGGACTCACTGGCTTCGCCTGCGTTTACGCGCAACTGGTGATAGCCCTCTGGCAAAGGCGGCAGTGGCAGGGGCTGACTGGCGGCACATTGTCCTGCCCATTGTTGTCCGCTCTCACTTTGCAATTGCCATTCAACCGGGCTGGCGCATGCGGGGGATAACAGCAGCGGCTCACCGTGGCGGAAAACTTTCACGGCTGGCAGGAGGGATAACGTGGAGGAAACGGGTTTGAGTACCGCCAGCAAACGCTGGCGGGTCAGGGTAGAGATAGTTTGTGACTGGCCATGGGCATCAATGTAATCCAGGGCGATAAGATTTTGTGGTTTCATCGTGCTGCCTGCCAGATACGTTGCTGGTAGTCGCGGATGGAACGATCGGAACTGAACATGCCACAGCGCGCTGTATTGAGGATCGCTGCTCGCGTCCACGCGTCCTGGTCAGCCCACAACGCTTCCGCCTGCTCCTGCGCTTGCAGATAGTGGCGAAAGTCTGCCAGCACCAGATAAGGGTCGCCGCCCTGTGGACCGAGGCTGTGCAGCAGCTCGGTAAACGCGTGTGTATCGCCATCGCTAAAGGTGCCGTCTTCCAGTGCGGTTAACACCCGGTCAAGCTGTTGATCTTTTTTGCGCCAGACAGCAGGTGCGTATCCCCCGGTTTTTAATGCGTTAACCTGTTCAACCGTGTGACCAAAGATAAAGATATTTTCGCTCCCGACCTGTTCCGCAATCTCCACGTTCGCGCCGTCGAGCGTGCCGATGGTCAGCGCACCGTTCAGTGCCAGTTTCATATTTCCGGTACCGGACGCTTCTTTCCCGGCGGTGGAAATCTGTTCTGAGAGGTCCGCCGCCGGAATCAACCGTTCAGCCACCGAAATGTTGTAGTCAGGGATGAAGACTACCTTCAGGCGATCGCCCACCCGTGGGTCGTTATTGACGATATGCGCCACTTTGTTGATGGCGTAGATGATGTTCTTCGCCAGCACATAACCGGGTGCCGCTTTGGCACCAAACAGCACCACGCGCGGGGTGAGATTGGCCTGCGGATCGCTGACCAGGGTCTGCCACAAGGCAATGATGTGCAGCAAAGTCAGATGCTGTCGTTTGTATTCGTGCAGCCGTTTGATCTGCACATCAAACATCGCCTCCGGGTTGATGACGATGCCGGTGCGCGCGCCAATCCAGCGCGTCAATTCGGCTTTATTCCGTTGTTTGATGGCGCGGTACTGAGCGCGAAATGCTGCATCATCAGCAAACGGGGCTAACCCCTGCAAGGCATCAAGGTTGTTGACCCACGGCTGGTGCAGGGTAGCGCTAATCAGGGCCGCCAGTGCCGGGTTGCATTGGTTAATCCAGCGGCGCGGCGTTACGCCATTGGTGACGTTATGAAACTTCTCCGGCCACAGCGTGTGATATTCAGGAAAGAGATCGTCCACCACCAGTTGTGAATGCATCGCGGCAACGCCATTCACCGCAAAACCCCCGACCACGCACAGATTCGCCATGCGTAGTTGGTTGTTGTGCACCAGCGCCAGTTTTGCCCACACCGCCTCATTACCCGGCCAATGGGCTTCAACCTGCTTTTTCAACTGCGCATTCAGGGTGTTGATGATCATCATATGCCGTGGCAGCAGGGCGCGTACCATGCGCACATCCCACCGCTCCAGCGCTTCCGGCATCAGCGTGTGGTTGGTGTAGGCGAAGGTACGACGGGTGATGTCCCACGCCTGTTCCCAGCTCATTTGATGTTCATCCAGCAGCAGACGCATCAGTTCGGGAATCGCCAGCGTCGGATGGGTGTCGTTCAGCTGAATCACTTCGTAATCAGGCAGCGTGGCGATGGTGCGTCCTGCCTGATGATGACGGCGCAGAATATCCGCCACCGAGCAGGCACACTGAAAATATTGCTGCATCAGACGCAGCTTTTTACCCGCCTGATGGTTGTCATTGGGGTAGAGCACCTTAGTGAGTTTCTCAGCTGTGATGCCCTGCTGTTCAGCACGCAAAAAATCACCGTCGTTGAAACGTTGCAGATCGAACGGTTCAGCATGTTTTGCCTGCCACAGACGCAGGGGCTGAGTGACGCCGTTCTGGTAACCCACCACGGGCAGGTCCCAGGCTTCACCTTGCAGGTAAATCGCCGGTTCCCAGCGCGGTACGCCGTTTTCGGTGATGACTTTTCCTCCCATCAATACCGGTACCGTCAGGGCAGCGTTATGGTTAAACCACGGGTAGCTGTCGCGTTGCCAGTCATCCGGTTGCTCATACTGCTTGCCATCGACAAAGCGCTGGCGGAACAAACCGTACTGATAATTCAGGCCATAACCGGTTGCCGGTTGCCCAACGGTGGCCATTGAATCGAGGAAGCAGGCCGCCAGGCGACCCAGTCCGCCATTGCCCAGCGCCGGATCGGTTTCACATTCCAGCACCGTACTGAGCGAGATATCCCATTGTTTCAGCGCATCATTAACCGCGTCATACCAGCCCAGATTGAGCAAATTGTTGCCAGTCAGCCGACCAATCAAAAACTCCATAGAGATGTAGTTAACGTGGCGCTGTGCTTTGCTGGCGGGCTGAGCCGGGAGGTTCGCCAGCATCTCAGCCAGCGCACCGCTCAGGGCTTGCCACCATTGCTGCTGCGTCATGTCGCGTGCATCACGCAGGCCAAAACGTTGCCACTGTCGTGTCAGGGCGTCGGTAAAACGTGGGTGATCAAATTGTTGGGTCATAGCCGGGTTTGTCCTGTAAGTCATCAGTGAAAATATGCGAATCAGTTTGCCCGTGTGACCCGGCGTGCTCCTCCTCCTGCAACAAATTCACCAGGGAGGATAGGCGGGGTGGAGAGGCTGAGGGGAATCTGAAAGAGGGGCCAGGAATGTGATAACTGCCACTTTTGTAAAGATTAGTTAATGAGTTTGCTTGCAATCATTAAACGAATAATCGAACGTGTATGAATAATAATTTCGAAGCGTAAAAAAATAATTCGCAACATGTAAAGGGAGGAGCATGCGACTATGTTAATACCCTCGAAACTCAGTCGTCCCGTTCGCCTGGAAAGCACCGTCACGCGTGATCGCCTGCTGCAAAAGCTCATGGCTGCTGGAAATTATCGGCTGGTGCTGGTCACCAGCCCGGCAGGCTATGGCAAAACCACACTGGTTTCGCAATGGGCGGCGGAGAAAACAAATCTGGGTTGGTATTCATTGGACGAAGGAGATAATCACCCGGAGCCTTTTGCCGATTACCTGATTGCGGCACTCCAGCAAGCCACGCAAGGTGGCTGTTCACGCAGTGAGGCACTGGCGCAGAAACGCCAGTATGTAAATCTTAATGCGTTATTTGCCCAGTTATTTATTGAACTGACTGAATGGCAAAAACCGCTCTGGCTGATCGTTGATGATTACCATCACATCACCAATCCCGCGATTCATGAAGCGATGCGTTTCTTTTTACGTCACCAGCCGGATAACCTGACGGTGATCCTGTTATCGCGCAACTTGCCTCAGCTGGGCATCGCTAATCTCCGCGTGCGCGAACAACTTATCGAACTGAGCAGCCAGCAATTGGCGTTTACCCACCAGGAAGCGCGACAGTTTTTTGATGGTCGGTTGACGGCACCGCTGGCCTCAGAAGAAAGTGACCAATTGTGTGATGACGTCGCGGGCTGGGCTACCGCATTACAACTTATTGCCCTTTCCGCCCGCCAGGGGTCCAGCGCGGCTCAGGACTCCGCGCGGCGTCTTTCCGGCATCAATGCCAGCCACCTTTCGGATTATCTGGTGGAGGAAGTGCTGGATAACGTCGATGTCGCGACACGCCATTTTCTGCTGAAAAGTTCTCTGCTGCGTTCAATGAATGACGCGCTGATTACCTGCGTCACGGGGGAAGAGAACGGCCAGATACGGCTGGAAGAAGTCGAGCGGCAGGGGCTTTTTTTACAGCGTATGGATGATTCCGGGCAGTGGTTTAGTTATCACCCGTTGTTTGGCAGTTTCCTGCGGTTGCGTTGTCAGCGCGAATTGGCCGCAGAACTGCCCGCTATTCATCGTGCCGCGGCGGAAAGCTGGATGGCACAGGGGTATCCGCGTGAGGCTATTCATCATGCTCTGGCTTCTGGCGATACCAGCATGCTGAGGGATGTGCTGCTGGAACATGCCTGGACGCTCTTCAATCAAAGCGAGCTGACGCTGCTGGAAGCATCGCTGAAAACCCTGCCGTGGGAAACGTTGCTGGAGAATCCCCGGCTGGTGCTGCTACAGGCCTGGCTGATGCAGAGTCAGCATCGGTTTTACGAGGTTAATAGTCTGCTGGCCAGATTTGAGGAGGAGGGGCGTTGTCAGATTGATGAGGCCCTGCGCGGTGAGTTTAATGCCGTGCGCGCTCAGGTGACCATCAATAATGGTAACGCTGAGGACGCAGAACGTCTGGCGATGCTGGCACTGGAAACCCTGCCCGACAGTTGCACTTACAGCCGCATTGTGGCCACTTCTGTGCTCGGCGAAGTGATGCACTGCAAAGGCGATTTGGTGAATTCACTACAGCTGATGCGTCAGACCGAGCAGATGGCGCGCCGTGATGAAGCCTGGCATTACGCGCTATGGAGCCTGATCCAGCAAAGCGAAATTCTCTTTGCTCAGGGCTACCTGCAAAATGCCTATGAAACGCAGGAGAAGGCATTTGTGCTGGTCCATGAGCAGCATCTGACGCAATTTCCTTTGCATGAGTTTCTGCTGCGCATCCGCGCTCAACTGATGTGGGCCTGGGGACGGCTGGAAGAGGCGGAGCAGGCGGCGCGTACCGGGATCAAGGTGCTGAAAGGCTTCCAGCAACAGCAACAAATTCAGTGCCTGGGTCTGCTGGTGCAATGCTCCCTCGCACGCGGGAATCTGGATAATGCGCGCAGTCATCTCAACCGCCTGGAAAACCTGTTGAACAATGGCAACTGGCACAGTGACTGGATCACCAATGCTGACGAGGTCAGAGTCATTTACTGGCAGATGACCGGCGACAAACAAAGCGCCAGCAACTGGCTGCATCAAACTGCAAAACCCGAGTTTGCCAATAATCATTTCCTGCAAGGGCAATGGCGCAATATCGCCCGTGCACAGATTCTGCTGGGTAATCTGACGCATGCGGAAGTGGTACTGGATGAGTTGAATGACAACGCCCGGGCGCTACGGCTGATGAGTGATCTAAACCGTAATCTGCTGCTGATGAACCAGATCCATTGGCAGACCGACCGTAAAGCCGACGCGCAGCGGACGTTGATTGAAGCGTTGCAGCTGGCACGTAGCACCGGTTTCATCTGCCACTTTGTCATTGAAGGGGAGATGATGGCACAGCAGCTACGCCAGCTGATTCAGCTCAACATTTTGAATGAACTGGATAACCATCGGGCGAGACGTATTCTTGATGAGATCAATAAACATCATCGCCACAAGTTTGCCCATTTCGATGAGGGCTTTGTCAGCCGCCTGCTCAGTCATCCTGATGTACCAGAGCTGATCCGGACCAGCCCGCTGACCCAGCGTGAGTGGCAGGTGCTGGGGTTGATTTATTCAGGTTACAGCAATGAACAGATTGCCGTTGAACTGGCTATCGCCGCCACCACCATTAAAACGCATATACGGAATCTGTATCAGAAACTGGGTGTCTCCCATCGTTCTGATGCAGTGAATCAGGCACAGTCAATGCTGCGCATGATGGGGTATGTCTGACTGCACGGCTTTGGGTTGAGGATCCTTAGCCACGGCAGGGGCAATAATCAGGGCATTGCTCTTGTTGTTGAGGGTCTTCAATACCGGCTGTAACTCCCGCAGGACCTGATCAAGGCGTTGCATGTTCGCGACCATTTTTTCGTAAGCCGGAGAGCCGGGTTGCAGACTGCGCATATTGCGGCTCAGTTCCCGTAACGTTTGCTGTGTTTGTTCCGGCAGGTTTTTCATCGCCTGGCTGCTGATAAACACGTTGAGATTATGCAGCGCCTTCTGCGATTCACGTAAGGTGAGCTGGCTGGCTTTGAAGGTATCCGTCGCCTGAGTCAGCAAGGGGTTAAGCGGCAACGCATTGAGTTTATCGAGTATCGCCACCAGTTTTTGCTGGATCTGTCCCAGACCACTGTCGACGGTCGGAATAATTTCGTAGCCGGCAAGGCTCGTCTGACCGGTATACGGCTCCGCATAGGGATAAAAATCCAGGTCAACATACAGCGAGCCAGAAATAAAGCTGCCGGTTTTCAGCGCGGCACGCAGACCGTTCTTTTTCGCTTCGTTGAGTCGTTGTTGCAGATTGAAGTTGCGGACAAAGCGTTCTGGTTCAATGCGGATCAGCAAGGGAGGGCGATAATTACGTTGCAGATCCTGAACAATACCAGGCAAAAAGAACGGCACCTGCGCAACCGTGCCAACACGTATCCCGCGGAACTCGACGGGCGCACCGGCTTCCAGCCCGCGCACCGAACTGTTAAAAAACAACAGATAATCCACGTGCTCGGTATAAAGTGAATTCTGAATACTGTGCTGATCATTAAAAAGAGGGTATTCGGCCTTATTCTTTGCCGGGCTGCCATAGGGCAAGCCGTCGGGTACATCAAAACTGACGCCACCGCTAAGTAAAGTGGTGAGGGAACTCATCTCTACCCGCATACCGGCGGCTGACATATCGATGGCAATGCCGCTGTCCTTCCAGAAACGCACATTCGTCGTCACCAGCCGATCAAAAGGGGCAGAGATAAACAGCTGATAGGACATCATGCGCTTATCCGTATCGAAATGGTTACTCTCCACCGTACCAACAGGGTAGCGCCTGAATAACACCGGGTCTCCCGCCCTGAGCTGGCCGGCTTTCTCACTGAAAAGGGTGACTCTGATACCGGGCGCGTTGGCGGCTGCAGGCGGAGGGGTGTCGCCCAGAACATAGCTCGGGGGCTCTTTGCCCTCAGAACCGGGTTGTAATTCAATATAAGCGCCTGAGAGCAAGGTACCCAGCCCGCTAACGCCCTGGAAGCCCACCTGTGGTTTCACCACCCAGAACAGGCTGTCGCCATGCAGCAAGGTCTCCATACCTTCCTGCAGGCGCGCTTTAATCTCAACATGCTGAAGATCATCCGATAAAACGGTGCTTTCGACCTTACCAACAGTGATACTGCGGCTCTTAATCTCCGTTTTTCCGGCCTCGATCCCCTCGGCATTTTCGGTAATCAGGGTGATTTCTGGCCCCTGATGACTGAAGTGATAGAAGATAATCCAGACACCAATCACCAGGGTGATAAAAGGAAAAAACCACACCGGCGACCAGCGTTTAATTTTATTAACAGGGGTGGTTTCGTCATTCTTTTCCATTATGACTCAGCTCATCAGCATGTGTTAAAAGGAGCCGGGAGGCCACACTGATTATAGAAAAATCACCTTATCTGATTCTTATGAAAAAGGACAATCTGAAAGTTCGTCACAGAAATAATTAATCTCAGGATAAATTGCCGTCTGGCTTAAAATACCGAAGGGGTTGCTGTGGCGTAGTGGTAGTGCCAGTGATAACTCATGTGCATAATTTTTTTATTGCTGTCCTTTCTTCCGTTATTCACAACGTCTATATTTATCAGCAAGCTGGACTTTCAATCGAGGCGGATATGTTCCTGAACTACTTCGCGCTGGGTGTACTCGTCTTTGTATTTCTTATTATTTTTTACGGGATTATCATTCTTCATGACATTCCTTATCTGATTGCAAAATCGCGCAATCATCCGCATGCGGACGCTATCCACGTTGCCGGTTGGGTGAGTTTGTTCACACTGCATGTTATCTGGCCCTTTTTATGGATCTGGGCCACGTTATATCGTCCGGAACGTGGCTGGGGAATGCAAAGTAACGATGAGAGTCTGGAGCAGCTTAAACAACGCGTGACGGAACTGGAAAGAAAACAAGGTATAATCAACCAGCCGCCTTCGGAGTAAATCTATGGATTTGCTAATTATTCTGACCTATGTTGCCATCGCATGGGCTATTTTTAAAATATTCAGAATCCCGGTAAATAAATGGACCGTACCCACCGCTGCGTTGGGTGGGGTTTTTATCGTTGGCGCGCTGATATTGTTAATGAATTATAATCACCCTTATACCGCGCTGGCGCAAAAAGCGGTTATTTCTATTCCAATAACCCCACAGGTTACCGGGGTCGTTAGCGAAGTGACTAATAAACAGAATAGATTAATTAAGAAAGGTGAGATGTTATTTCGCCTTGATAGCACCCGCTACCAGGCGCGGGTAGATAGATTGCAGGCGGACCTGACCACGGCGATTCACAATACACAAAGCCTGAAAGGGCAACTGGATGAAGCCATCGCCAATACGCAACATGTCAGTGCGGAGCGAGACCGGTTATACGACGATTATCAACGCTATCTTGCGGGGAGCAGGGCAAAAGTAAATCCTTTTTCCGAAAGGGATATTGATAATGCCAGACAAAACTTTCTGGCGCAGGATGCCCTGGTAAAAAGTTCCCTGGCTGAACAGGCACAAATTAAGAGCCAGCTGGATAGCCAGGTTAATGGGGAGCAATCACAAATTGTCAGCCTGCGCGCTCAGCTGACTGAAGCCCGATATAATTTAGATCAAACCGTCGTTCGCGCTCCAAGTGATGGTTATGCTACGCAGGTGCTTATCCGCCCCGGAACCTATGCCGCCGCCTTGCCGTTGCGGCCGGTGATGATTTTCATACCTGAACAAAAACGCCAGATTATTGCTCAGTTCAGACAAAATTCTCTGCTGCGACTGAAAGCAGGTGATGAAGCTGAAGTGGTTTTCACCGCGCTTCCCGGGCAGGTTTTTCCGGGAAAATTAACCAGTATTCTCCCCGTTGTGCCGGGTGGCACCTATCAGGCGCAGGGCTCGCTGCAATCGCTCACTATCACTCCCGGCAGCGATGGGGTACTGGCAGTGATTGAACTGATACCCAATGCTGACGTTGATGCTTTGCCAGATGGCATATTTGCTCAGGTTGCTGTTTACTCGGATCACTTTTCACATGTTTCGGTGATGCGCAAAGTGCTGCTACGCATGACCAGCTGGATGCATTATTTGTATCTTGATCACTGATTCCCGACGGAATGATTCTCCTGCGATAATGGTAGCTATATAGTGACAAAAAGGCATTTATATGCGATTTTGTCACTATATGGGTACATTATACAGGGGGAGCTATGTTGCCAGGAATGCAAGCGATTGGAGCAACATGTCGTGAACGACGCAAAGCGCGGGGATGGACACAACAGGTTGCCGCATCACGCGCAGGAATCCACCGTACTCTGGTCTCTGAAATTGAGAACGGAGCTTATACCGGATCGTTGAAAGCCTTAACCATCTATCTGACGGCCATGGACCTGATGTTAACGGTTCAGACTGCTGGCTTGCCGCAGCTGGATGAACTGGAGGCATTATTCGATGATGACTGATCTGCAACAGCTTGCCCGGCCGATACGCCAGATTGAGGTATACAACGGGGGGGAATACAGCGGAAAATTATTGCATGAGCATGGCAGTTACAACTTCACCTATTCCTCGCCGCAGAGCCGTCGTGTCTCGTTAACCATGCTGCCGGACAATCGCATGGGTTATAACAGCAGCCGGTTGTTTAATATTTTTGAGATGAATATCCCTGAAGGCTATGTGCGATATCACATTGCCGAACGCTTGCGCCGTTATGTGGGTAATATCTCCGATATGCTGTTCCTCGCGTTGCAGCAGGATACCGGTATTGGCGCGCTTTCTTATGTCAGCGATATCGATTTACCACGGCCATCCCCGGAAAAACTGGAAGATTTATTGAGATGGGACCACAAAGAGAGCGCATTTCAATATCTGCTCAATAAATACTTGCTGCAAACCACCATTTCCGGTGTGCAACCCAAAGTGATGATCAGCACTGAAAGCCGGGGCACGGTTCTTTATCCAAATCTGATCGCAAAAACCGGTGATGAAGAATATCCGCGTCTCGCAGAGAACGAATTTATTTGTATGTCGCTGGCGAGAGCCTGTGGTTTACCTGTCGCTAATTTCTGGCTTTCAGATAATAAAGAACTGTTTATCATGGAACGTTTTGATATTGCAGGGAATAAACGCCAGGCGATGGAGGATTTTTGTGTGCTATCAGGGAGGACGTCGGATCATAAATACAGTGGCTCGTATGAAACTGGCGCGAAAATCGTCAGCCTGTTTACCCGCGATCAGTCACAGGTGGAGCTTTACTGGCGCTATGTGTTGTTTAGTTGCATGGTTGGCAACGGCGATGCACATCTGAAGAACTTTTCGCTGGTTTATCACGCTGAAGCTGAAGCAGCTCCACGGCTTTCACCGTTATATGATGTGGTGAATACGCTAATTTATCCCACCAATGATAATGATCTGGCGTTAAAGCTGAATAAAACCAAACAGTTCCCTGATCGCGATAGTTTGATCAAATTCGGGCGAGAACTGAAAATTATCAATCCCGCCCATGTGCTGGAGCAATTTGCCGATGTGATCAGCGATCAGCTGGCAAATCCGGCATTGTTCGCTGACTTCCCGGAGCTGCACACCTCCATCGGTCATTCTTTGAGTCGAAGCGGGGCAACTAACAACCTTTTTTTAACCACAGATGTAAAGCGGCCTAAAAAACGTAAAACAGATTCAATTTTGTAGTTATATAGCGACAAAAATAGAAAAAATGAATAAATGTTGTTATATGGCGACAAAAATTATGCGGATTGCGGAAAAGTTGAAAATGATAAGCTATGAGAATAAAGAAGGTATCTGACAATCAGGAGCAGCCCCTGATGAAAAAAATCATTCTGGTTCCGTCGAATTTAGGGCTGAACCCACTGCGGGAGAATCATATCCCCGGCACTTTTAAGGCACCTGACGTGTTAATGGAGCACGGGTTAGGAGAAGCCTTCGCGGGATATGAGGTTGTGACAATGTCACAACCTGAGTACAGTCCGCTTCCTGAACCAGGAACCGACATCCTTAACGGCCACAAGCTACGCGAGTTGAATATACGGCTCGCTGCTGAGGTCAGTTCAGCTCAACACAGTGGTTTAAAACCTATTGTTATTGGTGGGGATTGTGCAATCCTGCCTGGTGCGCTTGCCGGAAGCCGGCAACACGGGCCAGTGGCGCTGGTTCATATTGATGGTCACAGTGATTTTCGTCATCCCGGAAACTGGAATCGCAAAGAAGCCCAAAAACCAGCGGCGGCTGCCGGAATGGATCTCGCTCTGGTGACTGGCAGAGGGGAAGCCATGTTAACCAGTTGGCCGGGCATTGAGGGGCCATTGGTGCCGGATAGAGCCGTGATTCAGCTCGGCGAACGAGAATCTCTCGATGAGGGTTATGTCTGGGCAGATATCTTTGCTACCGACATTGAACGAATGACAATTTTCGACGCTTTAAAGCTGAGTGACAGCGAAATCATCACACGGATATACCGGCGTCTTGATGACTTCCCAGGCTGGCGTTATTGGGTCCATCTTGATATGGATGTACTGGATCAGTCAGAGATTTCAGCCGTTGATAGCCCAGGCTCACCAGGCCTGACATCACAAACTCTTACGCACATTGGCCACTGCTTGTTTGAAAATCCACGCTGCTGTGGCATCACGGTAACCATCTACGACCCAGACCTGGATCCTTCAGGGGAGCAGGCGCAACTGATTGCGCGGATTATCAGTCAGATAACCAGCGATGACATCGCTACGTGAAATCTGAGAAAAGAGCAGGGCAAATGCTGCGATATTTTGCCGTAGCGGCGTCAGGTTGGTACATGTCGTAGCGGCGCGATTTATCGCGCAATCCAGTGCGGGGTGCCAAAAACCCGCGTGATAAATCACGCCGCTACGGGAGAGGTGCGTTCCGGGGTCTGTGCGGATATCTTATTTAACATAATCATGATTATGCGAATCCAATTGTGGATCATGTTATGTTAAAAATCCGCCCGTTATACCGACAATCTGCTCAGTTAATACCCCCTATGCTACATAGATGTTGTAGGTATATCTTCTGATTAAGATTCTTAACGAACTGACACATAGTTTGCCTGTCACCGGGTAAATTATTTATTTATAAGTGATTGGGGAATTTTGATGATCATAGCGGAATAATATGCCTCCCCCAAAAAAATACCAGGGAACGGACTCGTCCCGATCCTCATTTAATCGTTATCGATACAACTTAATATGTGTTGGCGTCCTCGGTTGTTTGGGATTGCTGCTGACGCGTATCGCTGACCTGCAGTTGCTGAATCATCCGATGCTGGAACATGAGGCCGATCAGCGTTCATTACGTACCGTGACGCTGCCGACCAATCGAGGCACGCTGGTCGACCGGGATGGTGAGACGCTGGCCCTCAGCGTACCTTCGCGTGACATTATTGCTGATCCAAAACGCGTGCTGGAAGCTAACCCCGACTTCACCAGTGCTAAATGGCGCTATCTGACAACCGCACTTAATCTCAGTCCGGAACAGTTACGTGCACAAATTACGGATAATCCAAACAAACGATTCATCTACCTGGGCCGAAAAATCGAACTGGGTATTGCCAAAGATATTACTGAACTGCACCTTAAAGGTATTAGCTCTGAAGACGATGACAGCCGTTTTTATCCAATGAGCGAGGCTGCTGCACCGTTGCTGGGTATCGTCGGGGCGGATAATACCGGCCTGAATGGATTGGAAAAAGGCTATAACGCCGTACTTGAGGGAAAACCGGGTAAAGAGGAATATCGCCAGGATGGTGACGGTCATATCATTTCAATGATTGATTACGAACCCCCACAATCGCCACCCACGGTGCAACTTAGCATCGATAAATTCGATCAATATACGCTCTACAGCGCGTTACGCGATGGCGTGCTATTGAATAAAGCCGATTCCGGTGCCGCGGTGTTGGTGAAAATTGATACCGGCGAAATTCTGGCAATGGCCTCTTATCCCTCGTTTAACCCGAATAATTATGAGAGTGCCTCCCCCGCCGATATGCGTAACACGGCGATCAACGACAGTTATGAGCCTGGTTCAACGGTTAAACCCCTGGTGGTGCTTGAGGGGCTGGAGCGCCATTTAATTAACCCGGATTCGGTTATCGATACCTCCCCCTACGTGGTAAATGGCCATGTAATACGCGATGTGGGGCACTGGCCGCGCCTGACGATAACCGGAATTCTGCAAAAATCGAGTGACACCGGGGCGTCTCATATTGCGCTGGCGATGCCTGCTCAGGCAATTGTTGATACCTATCAGGCCTTCGGTTTGGGTAAACCGACGGGGTTAGGATTGACGGGGGAAAGTGTGGGTTACTTCCCATTACATCGCCAGCGCTGGGCTGATATCGAACGTGCGACATTCTCGTTTGGCTATGGCCTGCGGGTAACGCCACTGCAAATTGCACGAGAGTATGCCACCCTCGGCTCCTTCGGCATTTATCGGCCACTTTCAATCACTAAAGTGACACCGCCGGTGATGGGTGTTCAGGTCGCTAATCCAGTCACAACCCAAATAGTCGTTCATATGATGGAAAGCGATGTTTTACCTGGCGGCTCGGGATTACGCGCGGCAGTACCGGGATATCGGCTTGCAACGAAGACCGGTACGGCGGAAAAAATGGGTACCGACGGTAAATATGATGGCGGTTACATCAATTACACCGCTGGCGTTGCGCCCGCCAGCCATCCGGATGTCGCGCTTGTCGTGATGGTTAATCACCCCACTGCGGGGGATCATTTTGGTGGCTCGGTCGCGGCACCCATTTTCGGCAAAATCATGGGGCCGGTGCTTAAACATATGAATGTGCCGCCAGACGCAATTAATATGAAATCCCCCGCCACTTCTTCCTGATGTGAGCCAAGTGAGGACAGGATCGCGGCGTTAACGTCGCAACCCTTCTTTTTTGCTCATTTTTTAGCCTCTCATCATCCCCATCAGCACAAATACCCTGAAAAACACCCTATAACGTAAGGATTGTGTAAGGCTATCGATCATAAGATCCCACCCTGTTGTAATTTTTGAGGTAGTAGATGTAATAAAATATTAACAGGAGGAAAAAATGGTAGGGATTTCTACGTTAGGGATAGGCTCGGGGTTAAAACTTGATGAAATTCTCACCAAGTTAACAACCGCTGAGAAACAGGTTTTAACCCCTATTTCAAAGCAGCAATCAGCAGCCACTGCGAAGCTTTCTGCTTATGGAACACTGAAAACAGCAATCCAGAATTTTCAGAGCGCTAACAGTAAGTTGCAGGAAACCGGGTTATATACTCAGACCAACACAGTCAGCAGCTCCACCACGTTTAGCGCCGTTTCGGACGGCAAAGCTATTCCGGGAAAATATACCGTCAGCGTCACGCAACTCGCACAGGCGCAAACGCTCACCAGCGCGGCAAAAAATGACATCAAATTGCCAGCCGGGAGTGACGCGGATAGCAGGACGCTAAAAATTTCCATGGAGGATGGCAAAGAACACAATATTACCCTCAGCAAAGACCAAACCTCACTTTCAGCCCTGCGCGATACCATCAATAAGTCCAATGTGGGTATCAGTGCCAGCCTGATTCGGGTTTCGGACAAAGAGTATCGTCTGTCGTTAACATCAACCGAGACTGGCATCGGGCATGCAGTGAAATCTCTTGCCGTCACGGGTGATGATACGTTGCAGAGCTTTATTGGTTACGATGTCGCCGCCAATAATAATGGGATGACACAAAATGTCGCTGCGAAAAATGCGTTGCTCAGCATTAATAACGTCAGCATTGAAAATAGCAGTAACGTCATTACGGATGCAGTTGAAGGCGTCACGCTCAAATTAAATGATGTGACAACCGGCAACCAGGTCCTCACGGTTAGCAGTGACAGTGCCAAAGCGAAAAGTGCAATTTCCGATTGGGTCACCTCGTACAATTCGCTACAAGACACAATAGGAAATCTGACCAAATACACACCGGTAGATTCGGGTCAGGATCAGGACAGTAAAAATGGTGCTTTGCTGGGCGATGGCACGCTTCGAATTATCCAGACGCAATTAAAAAGTATTCTGGCCAATAGTTCCGGGTCTTTGACGTTTAAAACAATGACCCAGGCGGGCATCACTTCAGACCCGGTAAGCGGTAAACTAAAACTGGATGAGGATAAACTCAGCAGTGCACTTTCCACCACCCCGGAGGCTATCCGCGATATTTTCGCCGGAGACGGTAAAAATACCGGAATAGCAACGGTGATGGCCTCCAGCATGACGTCAATACTGAGTAGTAAGGGGGCTCTGCAGGGGGCAACGGACAGTATCAGTAAAAAACTTAATGCGTTGACCGACCAATATAATAAAGCCAGTCAGAAAATAGATAATACCATTGCCAGATATAAAACCCAATTTACTCATCTGGATACCATGCTCAGCTCATTAAATAGCACGAGCAGTTATCTGACAACACAGTTTGAAAATATGACAAAGAGCAATAATACATAGCCCTGTGTGACCCGGTAGCGCCGGGTCACCTGTTTGCGTTATTTTATTCCGAGCTTTTTAACCTGACGATGTAAATTCCCCGGGTCAACATCCAGTAGTCTGGCGCAAGTCGCCCATTTTTGCCCATTGGTATTAAAAACGTGCAAAATGTAGTCGCGCTGAAATTCCCGCGTTGCCTGTTGTAAGCTTTTAACGGGCCTGTCATGCTCCGTGGTTTCCGCTGGCGGAATCGTCATGTCGGCTTGTAATGAAAAATCAGATGGCATCAGTTCAATTTCATCATTAATGGAATCTGCCCGGGCCATCACCGTCGCGCGATAAAGGGTATGCTCAAGTTCACGCACATTACCTGGCCAGGTATATGACATCAATAACCTGCGCAAGCCGACATTGAGGGATATTCGCTTCAGTTCAAATTTAATCCGGCATCGTTCACTAAAAAATCCAGCCAGTAAGATAACATCTTCACTGCGATCGCGCAGTGCAGGTACATGCAAAGGAAACACACTCAGACGATGATATAAATCGGCTCGGAAAGTGCCATCAATCACCGCCTGTTTGAGATCTTTGTTGGTGGCAGCAATAACCCGGACATCAACTTTTAACGCCCTATCCTCACCAACCCGCTGCAAATCGCCATATTGTAAAACGCGCAATAATTTTGCCTGTAGCGCAAGCGGCAGCTCCCCGATTTCATCAAGGAACAGAGTCCCGTTATCCGCCAGCTCAAATTTACCGGCACGTTTATGTACTGCGCCGGTAAAAGCTCCTTTAACGTGACCAAATAATTCACTTTCTGCCACCGTCTCCGGTAAAGCGGCACAGTTCAGATAGATAAGTTCATTAGTTCTGCGCGTTGATTGTTGATGAATGGCCTGCGCGACCAATTCTTTCCCCGTCCCCGTTTCCCCCGTTATCAGCACGTTGAGATCCGAAGGAGCCACAATGCTTATTTCTTTCTTCAGTTGCAGCATGGCAGCCGATTCACCAATGATTTCACTGGCCGATGATTCATTATGTTGCCGTTGCAGGGAGGCGAAGGACGTGGTGTTTTTTTCCAGCTGTTCCAGTAACAGCGCATTGTTAAGCGCAGTTCCAGCCAGATTCGCCACAAAACGCAGTTCCCGGTCGCGAAATGCTTCAAAATGTCCCGCCTGCAACGCATCCAGCGTCAGTGCCCCGATCAGGGTTTGCCCATAAAACAGGGGTAAACCAATACAGGCATGAACATGCTGCTGCGTATTATCAGGAATGAGTCCATCCCAGGGATCGGGTAAATCACTATCCGCAGGAAAACGCACCACATCACCCGCACGAGCAATCACTTCCAGTCGGGGGTGGGCGTCAATACTAAAACGACGCCCCATCACATCGGGTGCCAGTCCCGCAGTGGCAAGGGGGCGGAAGCCCCGATGTTCATAACGCAGCAGCGCGGTGGCATCACATTTAAACAAATGGTGGATACTGTGGATGATGCGACTGAAGCGATCATGACCAGATAAGCCACTCTGCAATTCAACTGCCAGAGCGGCAATACCGTCAAATGAAAGGGCCATGATGTTTTCTCGCCAGATAATGTTAAAAACACAATAGCAATGCATTGTAATATTGACAATATCAGAAAGAGTTTAATGTTTAAAATCATACAATTATAAACTGGCATTGTTTATGCCTGAAGAATACATACTGGCTAAATAACAGGTGAATTCACTATGAAACATCGTGACGAAGTCTTTGCCCAGGTCGAATTGGCATTACAAAACAACGTCATCCGGGAAATGAACGAATTGCTCGGACAGCTCAGTACAGATGCCGAGCTGAGTCGTGAGGATCGATTTGTCGCCCAGCAACGCCTGCGACAGGCGGTTTTTATGCGCGGCACGGAGAAAGAGGCACTGGATGAACAACGTCATAAACAGCTAACACGCGGCGGGATAATTAAGTGACGGAGACACTTAGTCTGCCAGAAATAAAACCAGCCGCATCAAATGCGGCTTTTTAAATTTTACTCTACTTTGATACCCGCCGCTGGCGTCCAGCTATGCCATATCTTCCAGAACACTTCACCCACCACCTCGCGTAACTCGTCAATGTCGAAACGGATATCTACCCTGACCTCTTCCAGTGTTGCCGTTATCAGGGATTCATGTTGCTTTTCGGCCAGAGACAACTGAAAACGGTCGCAGTGATTACCCAGCCACACCATGCGGCTGCAAGTGCAGGAAGGTGCATTGTGAACCACTAAATTCGGGTCCGGTTTTTCGTCAACCAACATATCAGGTCCTTATTTCGCGATGACTATTACACCGGTTAAAGCAAGTAGCGTGCCAATCTCAGCGCCCTGTATTTAAAGGAGCCATGCCGTTGATTGTTGGGGAAATTGTCTATTTAACCTGTCTGGCGGACATGAATTGTATAATTAACAATAAAAAGCGAAGCCATGCGCCAATTGATATTTAAATGATAATCATTCTCTATTGAGGGTTAATAAACACCTTAGCGCACAAAATATTAAAAATTACGAAAACAAGCATTTAATTAAAAATGAAACCTATCCTTACACATTGAATGGTTATCCTGGTTGATTATTCCCCCATTCATCTCTAAGAAAAAATAACCCGCCACGATGAATTACTCGCTTTACAGGTAAATATACCTCTAATGGGGTATAACGATCAGCGCATAAGATGATTCTGGATCAAAGTTTTTAACCTACTGTTATTGTTTTAATAAAAAGAAACCCATGCAGTCAGGCTTTAACACCAGGAGGAATATGTGAGTGTTAAAAAACTTCCATCTGAAAAATCTTTAATACAGAAATGGACTCCTGAAGACCCCGATTTTTGGCAACAGCAAGGGCAGCATATTGCACAACGCAATTTGTGGATCTCTGTCAGCGCGTTATTACTGGCATTCTGTGTCTGGATGCTGTTTAGTGCCGTTACGCTAAATCTCAATCGGGTTGGATTTAATTTCTCTGTAGACCAGCTTTTTTTATTAACGGCCCTGCCTTCGTTGTCAGGGGCACTTTTTCGCGTGCCTTACTCGTTTATTGTGCCGGTGTTGGGCGGCAGACGCTGGACGGTAATCAGCACGGCGATTTTAGTCATTCCCTGCCTGTGGCTGGGCTTTGCCGTGCAGAATCCTTCCACCCCCTATGCGGTATTTATCATCATTGCGCTGCTGTGCGGATTAGCCGGAGCCAACTTTGCTTCCAGCATGGGCAATATCAGCCTGTTTTTCCCTAAAGCACGTCAGGGGTCAGCCCTGGGTATCAATGGTGGATTGGGCAATCTGGGGGTGAGCGTTATGCAGTTGCTCGCGCCGCTGGTGATTGTGGTGCCTTTTGTCGGCGGCATCACCCTGCAGGATGGCAGCACCTTGTGGCTGGCGAACGCCGCATGGATTTGGGTGCCCTTGCTGATTATTGCCTCACTTGCCGCCTGGTTTGGTATGAATGACATCGCCGGGATGCGCGCATCGTTGCGTGATCAGCTCCCGGTCCTTAAAAGCGTCCACTTGTGGACCCTGGGCATGCTTTATCTGGCGACCTTTGGCTCTTTTATCGGCTTTTCAGCCGGTTTTGCCATGCTGGCTAAGACACAGTTCCCTGAAGTCAACATCATCCATCTCGCCTTCTTTGGTCCGTTACTGGGCGCGCTGGCGCGTTCCGCAGGCGGCATGATTTCCGATCGCCTGGGTGGCGTTCGTGTCACGACGGTTAATTTCCTGCTGATGGCGTTCTTTTCTGCGCTGGTGTTTTTAACTTTGCCTGGCGCGCGTGGAGCCTCATTTTTAAGTTTTTATATCGTGTTTATGGGGCTGTTCCTGACGGCCGGTTTAGGCAGCGGCTCCACCTATCAAATGATCGCCGTAATATTCCGCCAGCTCACCCAACAGCGCATGCTGGCAAAAGGCGCCAGCCCTGAAGTTGCCCGCCACACCGCCATTACCGACACCGCTGCGGCGCTGGGGTTTATTTCTGCATTGGGTGCCATTGGGGGGTTTTTTATTCCTAAAGCGTTTGGCACATCGCTGGAAATAACCGGCTCCCCCGTCGGCGCGATGAAAATATTCCTGCTGTTCTATCTCGTTTGTTTTTTTATCACCTGGATTCTTTATGGCCGTCGTAAAGCGGTCACCGAATAATTACTGGAGAAGCGTCATGAGTAAACTTCTTGACCGCTTTCGCTATTTCAAACAGAAAGGTGAAAGTTTTGCGGATGGACATGGTCAGGTGTATCACACCAACCGTGACTGGGAAGACAGCTATCGCCAGCGCTGGCAATACGACAAAATTGTGCGCTCCACCCACGGCGTCAATTGCACCGGTTCCTGTAGCTGGAAGATCTATGTCAAAAACGGCCTGGTCACCTGGGAAACACAACAGACGGATTATCCGCGTACCCGCCCTGACCTGCCCAATCATGAACCTCGTGGTTGCCCGCGTGGCGCCAGTTACTCATGGTATCTCTACAGTGCCAATCGGCTGAAATATCCGCTGATACGTAAAGCGCTGCTGGAACTGTGGCGTGAAGCATTGAGCCAGCACGACGATCCGGTCAGCGCCTGGCAGGCGATTATGGCTGACAGCGCAAAGAGTCAGCAGTTTAAAACGCAACGTGGCCGTGGCGGTTTTGTCCGGGCAAGCTGGCAGGAGTTAAACACGCTGATTGCTGCCGCCAATGTCTGGACCATCAAACATTATGGCCCGGACCGTATCGCCGGATTCTCCCCCATTCCTGCGATGTCGATGGTCTCCTATGCGGCAGGCACACGTTATCTGTCGTTGATCGGCGGTACCTGCCTGAGTTTTTATGACTGGTACTGCGATCTGCCACCTGCGTCACCGATGACGTGGGGCGAGCAAACCGACGTACCGGAATCGGCGGATTGGTACAACTCCAGCTACATCATTGCCTGGGGTTCGAATGTGCCGCAGACCCGCACACCGGATGCCCATTTCTTCACCGAGGTGCGCTACAAAGGCACCAAAACCGTTGCCATCACCCCTGACTACTCTGAGGTCGCCAAACTGAGCGATCAGTGGCTGGCCCCGAAACAGGGTACCGACAGCGCTCTGGCACTGGCGATGGGCCATGTGATCCTGAATGAGTTTCATCTGAAAACTCCCAGCGATTACTTCATCAACTACGCACGTCACTACACCGACCTGCCGATGCTGGTCGTACTGGAGCCGCGTGAAGATGGCAGTTTTGCACCCGGTCGCCAGTTACGGGCGGCGGATTTGGTCGATAACCTTGGCGAGGAAAACAATCCGCATTGGAAAACGGTCGCCTGCGATGCCTCCGGTGAACTGGTGGTGCCCAATGGTTCGATTGGTTTTCGCTGGGGTGAAAAAGGCAAATGGAACCTGGAGCCGAAAGCAGCAGGCGCGACCACGCAATTAGCGCTGAGTCTGATTGAGCAACGCGATGCGGTGCTGGATGTGGCTTTCCCCTACTTCGGTGGTCTGGAAAGCCCGCATTTCCGCCATGTGAAACAGGAATCGGTGCTGCTGCATAAACTGCCGGTGAAATACCTGACCCTGGCGGACGGCAGCCAGACACCGGTGGCTTCAGTTTATGATTTAACGCTCGCCAATTACGGTGTGGATCGCGGTCTGGATGACAACCATTGCGCCCGTGATTATGACGATATTCGTGCCTACTCCCCGGCCTGGGCAGAACAGATTTGCGGTGTGCCACGCCATCAAATCGAAAAAATTGCCCGCGAATTTGCTACCACCGCGCATAAAACGCATGGACGCTCCATGATTATCCTCGGTGCCGGTATCAACCACTGGTATCACATGGATATGTCCTACCGCGCCCTGATCAACATGCTGGTATTTTGTGGTTGCGTCGGTCAGACCGGCGGCGGCTGGGCGCATTATGTCGGACAGGAAAAGCTGCGGCCACAAACCGGCTGGACGCCGCTGGCATTCGCCCTGGACTGGAACCGTCCTCCGCGTCATATGAACAGCACCTCGTTTTTCTATAACCATGCCAGCCAGTGGCGGTTTGAAAAACTACAGGTGAAAGAGCTGCTGTCACCGCTAGCGGATCCCCGGCAGTATTCCGGGCATTTGCTCGATTTCAACGTGCGCGCCGAGCGGATGGGCTGGCTGCCCTCTTCGCCGCAACTCAATATCAACCCGCTAACTATCGCCGCGCAAGCCGGGCAGAGCGGCCAGACGGCCGAAACCTGGACCGCCGCGGCCCTGAAGTCCGGTGATCTGCGTATGGCCAGCGAACAACCTGATAGCGGCAGCAACCATCCGCGCAATATGTTTATCTGGCGCTCCAACCTGCTGGGTTCCTCGGGTAAAGGCCATGAATATATGCTGCGTTACCTGCTGGGAACCGAGAGCGGTATTCAGGGGCAACCTGAAGAGGATGAGGCGGTGATGCCGGAAGAGGTGGAATGGCGTACCGCTGCCCTTGAAGGCAAGCTGGATCTGCTGGTGACGCTGGATTTTCGCATGTCCAGTACCTGCCTGTTCTCCGATATCGTCCTGCCAACCGCCACCTGGTATGAAAAAGATGATATGAACACTTCGGATATGCATCCGTTTATCCATCCGCTTTCCGCTGCTGTGGATCCTGCCTGGGAATCCAAAAGTGACTGGGAAATCTACAAAGGTATCGCCAAAACCTTCTCACAGCTTTGCGTGGGCCATCTGGGGCAGGAAACCGATGTGGTGTTGCAGCCGATTCAGCACGACTCCCCGGCTGAACTGGCGCAGACGGGTGACATTCTCGACTGGAAAAAAGGCCAGTGTGATTTGATCCCCGGTAAAACCGCACCGCATATCATCAGCGTGCAGCGGGATTATCCCGCCACTTACGAACGCTTTACCTCGGTCGGTCCGCTGCTGGAAAAACTGGGAAATGGTGGCAAAGGGATCAGCTGGAATACCGATAAAGAAGTGGATCTGCTGCGTCGTCTTAATTACGTCAAAGCGGAAGGACCGGCAAAGGGACAACCCCAGATCAACAGCGCGATTGATGCGGCGGAAGTCATCCTGACGCTGGCACCGGAAACCAATGGCCAGGTGGCGGTGAAAGCCTGGAACGCGCTCAGCGAGTTTACCGGCCGTAACCACGCGCATCTGGCGCAGCCGAAAGAAGAGGAGAAAATCCGCTTCCGCGATATTCAGGCCCAGCCGCGCAAGATCATCTCCAGCCCGACCTGGTCGGGACTGGAAGATGAACACGTTTCCTATAACGCCGGCTACACCAACGTGCATGAGCTGATCCCGTGGCGCACCCTGAGCGGACGCCAGCAGCTGTATCAGGATCACCCGTGGATGCGCGCGTTCGGCGAAAGCCTGGTGGCCTACCGTCCTCCGGTGGATACGCGCAGCGTGGCGAATTTAAGCCACATTCCGTCGAATGGGTTCCCGGAGAAGGCGCTTAACTTCCTCACCCCCCATCAGAAATGGGGCATCCATTCCACTTACAGCGAAAATCTGCTGATGCTGACGTTGTCACGGGGTGGTCCCATCGTGTGGATGAGTGAAGCCGATGCCAAAGAACTGGGTATCAAAGATAACGACTGGATTGAGGCCTTCAACGCCAACGGCGCCTTAACCGCGCGCGCGGTGGTCAGCCAGCGCGTACCCGCCGGTATGACCATGATGTATCACGCGCAGGAGCGTCTGATGAATATCCCCGGTTCCGAGGTCACCGGCATGCGCGGCGGTATCCACAACTCGGTCACCCGCGTCTGTCCGAAACCCACCCATATGATCGGTGGCTATGCGCAGCTGGCCTATGGCTTCAACTACTACGGCACCGTTGGTTCCAACCGTGACGAATTCATCATGGTGCGCAAGATGAACAAGGTGAACTGGCTCGACGATGAAAACCGCGATCAGGTCCAGGAGGGTGCGAAATGAAAATCCGTTCACAGGTCGGCATGGTGTTGAATCTGGACAAATGCATTGGTTGCCATACCTGCTCAGTGACCTGCAAAAACGTCTGGAGCAGCCGTGAAGGCATGGAGTATGCCTGGTTTAACAATGTTGAAACCAAGCCTGGACTGGGCTATCCCCATGCGTGGGAAGACCAGGAAAAATGGCACGGCGGCTGGATCCGCAAAATCAACGGTCGCCTCGCGCCTCGGCTCGGTAATCGATCGTCGGTGTTATCCAAAATCTTCGCCAACCCGGTGTTACCGGCGATTGATGATTATTACGAACCCTTCACCTACGACTATCAGCATTTGCATAACGCGAAAGCGGGAAAAAACCAGCCAACAGCACGTCCGCGTTCGCTGATCAGCGGCGAGCGCATGGATAAAATCACCGGAGGTCCCAACTGGGAAGAACTGCTGGGCGGTGAGTTCAGCAAACGTTCGGCGGATAAGAACTTTGACTCGATGCAAAAGGAAATGTACGGGCAGTTCGAAAACACCTTCATGATGTATCTGCCACGCTTGTGTGAGCATTGCCTCAATCCCAGCTGCGTCGCCACTTGTCCCAGCGGCGCAATCTACAAGCGCGAAGAAGACGGCATTGTGCTGATCGACCAGGACAAATGCCGCGGCTGGCGCATGTGCATCAGTGGCTGCCCTTACAAGAAAATCTATTTCAACTGGAAAAGCGGCAAATCCGAGAAATGTATTTTCTGTTATCCGCGTATTGAATCCGGTATGCCGACCGTCTGCTCAGAAACCTGCGTCGGCCGTATCCGCTACCTTGGCGTATTGCTATATGACGCCGATAAAATTGCCGAGGCGGCCAGCACAGAAGACGAGCAGCAGCTGTATGAACGTCAGTGCGATGTCTTTTTAGATCCCAACGATCCGCGGGTAATCGAGGAAGCGCTCAAACAAGGCATTACGCAAAATGTGATCGATGCCGCTCAGGCTTCACCGGTGTGGAAACTGGCAATGGACTGGAAACTGGCGCTGCCGCTGCATCCTGAATACCGCACGCTGCCGATGGTGTGGTATGTGCCGCCGTTATCTCCTATTCAGTCGGTCGCCGACAATGGCGGGCTGGAAAGCCATGACAGCGTGCTACCCGATGTCGAGAGCCTGCGTATCCCGGTGCAATACCTGGCAAATATGTTAACGGCGGGCGACACCACGCCGGTGCTGCGCGCCTTAAAACGCATGATGGCAATGCGTCATTTCAAACGTTCCCAGACGGTGGAAGGCGTAACGGATACCCGCGCGCTGGAAGAAGTGGGTCTGACGGAAGCCCAGGTTGAAGAAATGTACCGATATCTGGCGATCGCTAATTACGAAGACCGTTTCGTGATCCCCACCAGCCATCGGGAACTGGCGCGCGAAGCCTTCCCGGAACGCAATGGCTGCGGCTTCAGTTTTGGCGATGGCTGCCACGGCAGCGACACTAAATTCAACCTGTTTAACAGCCGTCGCATTGATGCCATCAATGTGGGCGATAAAGCGGGAGGTGAATGATGGAGATTCTGAAACTCATCGGCATCCTGCTGGAATATCCCGACGAGGATATCTGGCAACATCAGGAAGAAGTGCTGTCGCTGGCGGCACAACAACAGCCGATGTTGCTGCCTTTTGTGCAGCAGTATCTCGCCACCCCGCCGCTGGATATGCAGAGCGACTGGTGTGCCTTATTTGAACGCGGCCGGGCAACATCGTTGCTGCTGTTCGAGCATGTGCATGCGGAATCACGCGATCGCGGCCAGGCGATGGTGGATTTGCTGGCGCAATATGAACAGGCCGGATGGCAACTTAACTGCCGCGAACTGCCCGACTATCTGCCGCTGTATCTCGAATATCTGAGTATGTTGCCTGCCAGTGAGGCGCGTCAGGGGTTGCTGGATGTCGCCCCGATTCTGGCGTTGATCGGTGGACGGCTGAAGGAGCGTGACAGCAACTTTAGTCAGCTGTTTGATGCGATGCTCCGCGTGGCGGAAAGCCCACTACGCAGTGACAGCGTCACCAGTCAGGTCGCCAGCGAGGTACGCGATGACACCCATGCCGCGCTGGATGCGGTGTGGGAAGAAGAACAGGTGAAGTTTATTGATGACAACGCCTGTGATAACAGCGCGCAACAGCAGCATCAAAGACGTTTCCGGGATGAGCACTCACCCCAGTATCTCGATCTCTCTGCGGGAGGATCACGCTAATGCACTATCTCAATTTGTTGTTCTTTGATATCTATCCCTACCTGTGCGGCACTGTGTTTCTGGTCGGCAGCTGGCTGCGTTACGATTACGGCCAGTACACCTGGCGTGCCTCCTCCAGCCAGATGCTGGATAAAAAAGGCATGCGCCTCGCCTCCAATCTGTTTCATATCGGTATTCTCGGTATCTTCTTTGGCCACCTGTTTGGCCTGCTGACACCGCACTGGGTGTACGAGCCTTTTCTCTCTATCGCCGCCAAGCAAAAACTGGCGATGGCGGCAGGCGGCGTGTTTGGCATCATGACGCTGGTGGGGGGCCTGCTGCTGTTGAAACGTCGGTTGTATAACCCGCGCATCCGGGCCACGTCTACCCATGCTGATGTGCTGATCCTTGCCATTCTGGTGATCCAGTGCACGCTGGGCCTGACCACTATCCTGTTCTCGATGCAGCATATGGACGGGGAAGGCATGATGAAACTGGTGGGCTGGGCGCAGGCGATTGTGACCTTCCGTGGCAATGCAGCAGAGCATCTCAACGGGGTGGAATGGATTTACCGCGTGCATCTGGTGCTGGGCATGACGATTTTCCTGCTGTTCCCGTTCACCCGGCTGGTACACGTATGGAGTGCGCCGGTGGAATACTTTACCCGTCGCTACCAGGTGGTCCGTTCACGGCGATGACAAAATCCGTCCAGCGGCTGCCTGCTGCTGGACGGAAGCCAATCCGTTGCGATGACAGGTTTGAAACTGCGCGGCATGCGGCGCTTTTATCTGGCAATAAGTCATATAATTAACGCAAATTAATGCCCATCGTGAAACGGAGTTCCTATGGAAATCAATCCTGCCCTGTCCGTGCGTCCAGCAAAATCCCCCGCCATGCCTGCTCCGGGTAAAAGGCGCAAACTGACTAAGAGTCTGCACAACGTACAACACGCCCCTGCTCAACCTGCCAGCAATACCCCCGCCCGACATCACACTGCGCTAAGGATTCTCAGTCAGAAAATCGACAATGTCTGTCTGCATGCATTGATGAGCGATTTTACAACCTGGTGGGATAACGTACCGCAAGTGGGGAGCAAACAAAGCCAGATGGAACAGCTGTTATTTCAGTTCGAGCGGCATGAAGTGGGTGATTTAATGGCATATCAGCTCAGGGAAGTGCTGTTACTTAATGGCATCATAGCCAACATCACGGCGGCGAGTGACGCTCTGGCAACGGTCAAAGCGACTGTATCTGCCGAAGATCAGTTGTGGTTTGACACCTACATTCAAAAAAATCCAGTCAGGCGCAAGCGTCCTGTCACCGGCTGGGTCAGAACCATGCTGAATGCGCAGGGATGCCCAAGGCTTAGACAACCCGCTCTGCGACGTGCACTGCTGAAAATAGGTGTCGATGTGATTTCCACCACGCTGAATATTTTGCTGCGGGCGCTTAAGGTCGAAATCACCGAACAACAACAGACACAGGTTAACCTGCTATGGAAAAAGCTGTCCGCTGAAGACTGTGTCATTAGCCGCCTGGTGATGCTGATGAATATGACTGAATATCAGCAGCTGGAATTGCATGATAATCAATTGCAGAAAGCGCTTGCCGTGAATGACCACATCATGAAAAGCGCGCTATCGGTGTTTAACGCCACCATTAATGATAAACAGCAGCGTTGGTTTGATAAATGGTTTGCGGCGAATCGCAGAAAGCTCACCCACCATACCACGTCTGGCGCACTGGTCATTTTGCTGTCCCAGACGGGCCGACCGCCACTGGAACAGGGGCAATTATGGCGCCTGTTGTGGACAGCAGGCGTAACCCTGGGATTTGCCAGCCTGAGCCTGGCGCTCACCATAGCCAATGAAAGCATGATGGTGAGCCTCACGGATGAACAGAAGAAACATATTAAGGAGACCTGGGATCGCTATTCTCAGCCGGGAGGCATGTCGCCGGAGAAAATAATGGGGCTGACGATGATCGAGTGCAAAATCAATGCCGCTCAACTGTCGTTCGTCCTGAGTCACGCCGCTATCGAGGTCTGCCCGACCAGTATGCATCGTTCCGGACTGGCGGCCAAAACCCATCTCCCGGCGCGGGAAGTCGTGAATTGGGCAACTGACAACTGGAAACAACTCGCTGACCAGAGAATAGTGGCCCCCTTTGCTGACAAGGATAAAAAATTCCGGGTGCTAAAAATGCTGAGTCAGACGGGGTGTCCACAGGCGCTAAAAGAGATTACCACTCCCGCACTGATGCACCTGATGTGGGAGATTGGCGCAGATGTCAGTTTCACTACCCTGAGCATCGCGCTGGATATCATTGCCCGTCAATCGGCAGCGTCCACATCGGCCAGACCGACCGCGGCGGGAAGTCAGCAAGACGATGCATGGCTATCCACAATCCCTGATGAATTCGGCTATCAGGCTATGCACGAATGGGATGACCTGCTCGATAATCCCCTCCTTCCATCCGGCACGGAATCCCTATGAACAGCCCGACAAGCTTCTCGATCTCATCTTTTCAGCCCGCAGCAGCCACACCGGTTATGAGCTGGCAAACCACTTTTGCTTCAGAGATTAGTTTTGTTAGCCAAAACCCCCTCAATCTCACGTTATCTTCCAGCCCCAGTCATAATAGCGCGATGGAATATAATGAGAGGCTGTTGCAATGGATCAGAACGAACCTTACGACTGTCACCAGCCAGGGCAATTCGCTGGATCAACTCATCGCGTTGCAGAAAATACCGGGCTATCAGGATTGTAGTCTTGAGTCTCTGACACATGCAGTCAGGCGGGCGGGGATGAAGGTGAGCCGGGATATTGTGAAACTGGCGCAAACAGCCTACCGGGTAAAGATCACGGAGGCACAGCAAAAATGGTTTGATGTCTGCTGGAAAAAAGTTTCAGGCATCACCAAAAAGGAGCGTCTTGCAAGCCTGCTCAGCCAACCAGGACGGCCGCTGATCAAGGCAACTGAGCTATGGTTATTGCTGTACAACGCGAATCAGCGTATGGGATTGACAACGGTGCGTAATATGCTGGCAGCGGCAACGGTTCAAATCACACAGACGCAGATCAAACTGGTCAATGATGCCTGGAATTCCCTCGATCATTGCCACGCCACCAGCATTGTGACGCAACTGATCCGGTTGTTGCTGCATCTCGAAAACCGGACCAGACTGCAACCGGTTGAAGTATTGGTTGCACTGACTGAACGGAATGTCGAGGTTAACACCACGGCAATGGGTCACGCCGCTGCCGCCGTGCGGGCTGAGTTTACCCCCTCCGATGTGGATTGGATAAAAATAGCGTGGCCGGGCATCGACAAGGAGCTGCCACAATTTATGCAGATGATAGATTTACTTAACCAATATCCTGACCTGGATGACATCACCCCCGGCAAGATGCTACGTCTGTTGTGGGAAATTGACCAATATATCTGCCCGGCGACCATCGGTAATGCACTCAGCATAGTCAGGCAGCAGCGCGATGATATCATCATTGTCCCGGATGATCCGGTGCCTGAGCTTATCGATCTGGAACCGGAATTGCCGCCCGCTCCGCCTGTAGTGACGCCAGCTATGCCAGCCCGCTTGCAATTGCCTGAGCAGGATGAACTGTTCCCGCTTCAGGAACATGATTGGAAACGGCAGTTGGACCAGGAACTGGATCCCTAATATTACAGAGAAATTCCTATGTATAGCCCATCAACATCCTTCTCTGCCGTATCAGGTTCAGCCGCTGGCGTTCCTCATGGGCAGTACCCACTCAACCCACCCTTCGCCATCACCACCGTATGTCAAAGCCCGGAGCAACTTTCCAGGCCGCCCGTGAAAGATGCCCCCACCGCAGGGTTACCGGAACTCCCCGCTTTGATTGCGGAGCACTGGGAAACGTTTGTCAATGAAAACGATGTCGTCACCGCCCTGGAAAAATTGCTCTTTCTGCTGAGCAGCAAGTTCCTGCATGAAACGCAAACATCTGAGCTGCTGAACATCCTGAATAACCTTGGCGTACAGGTAAACAAAACCACGCTGCCGGCTGCCCTGGCAGTTGCTCGGGTAAAACTCGACGCAGCGACTCAACAGTTAATTGAGACCACCTGGAACAGAATTACCAGAGAATACGGTCTGACAAGCAAGTGTGAACGGTTAAAACGGCTGCTGGACGAACTGAGTTATCTGCATCTGCAACCCGCACAGATGCGACGCGGCCTGCTGGAAATGAAAGACAGCCTGAATGTCCCGGTACCCAAGCTCTGCCCGTTGATGAAGCCGTTCAAAGTGATCCTGTCAGAAAAAATGGAGAGGTGGGTCAAAGAGAATCTCATCGTCGCTGCTCGTGCGGGTAAACCGCTGGATATCCTGATCGCTTTATTACAACGACCCGGCTATGAAGATTGCCACTGGGCAGAGCTAAAATCAGCGCTGGATAACGCCGGCCTGCGTATGGGCAATGACATGATTAAGCTGGCGCAGACGGCTTTCCGCACCCGAATCGCCGAACGTCAACAGCGGTGGTTTGAGAGTTGCAGGGAGAAAAATCATAAAGAAACCAAGCAGGAGTGGCTGGCAAGTTTGTTAAGTCAAACGGATCGCCCAGGCATGGATGAACCGCAATTCTGGTTGTTGCTTTACAATGGCGGGGCCGAAACCAGCATGACAACCGTGAGAAACATGATGAAACTGCACAGTATTCCGCAGGACCAGTATATCGCCCAGGTTAAATCACGCTGGGATGCCATCAATCGCGGGGTGAATATCAGCAATATCAATCAGCTGATGTTATTGTTGCTGTGCCTCAAACATGAATCTATTCCCCTGCCGCAATTGCATGAGGCCATGGAGTTAGCCTGTGTGTCGATTGACAGAAGCGAACTGGCACAGATTGACGAAACGATCAGGACCCGCGTCACGCGGGAAGAAGTCGCGCGATTCCGGATCATCCATCAATCCACCCCCACCTTTGGCACCCCCTATGAACAACTGGTGAGGGTATTGCGTCACTGTAAAAATTTGCATGAGAACAACGCTGCCAAAGCGCTGCGTTTGTTGTGGGAGTCTAAGTTCTACCCTGCGAGTTTTGCCGAAGTGGCCAGGGCGCTGGCCGAGGCTCGGGGAGAGATTGCTCCCCCTGAACGGCTGGATCTGGAATGGCTGGGTCCATCCTCCCTGCATTTCGATGCCGTTGAGGTTGTGGATACCCCGGCACTGATTCCATCCCTGGAACAGTGGTATGACGGGGCAATGGCATCGGGTCATGATGACGAGGTGAGTTTTCTCCTGAACCCGGAAGAAGAACTGAAATGGTCCCTGGACCAGGAACTGAGCTAATCAGTCGTTTCCCGAAACACCAGCGGCAAATATCCTGATGCCCCGGCGCTGACCAGCACGGCACCGTCACGCGCCACAAACGGTATTTCCCCCTGATCAAGGCAGGATTGCAGTATCGATAAAGATTTCACCGCAAACACCAGTGCCACCATCCGGGTTTCAGGCGCGGTGATCTTCATATCAAACTCCCTGCTGACCTGCTGCGGAGTGATCACCCGGATACGCGTCCGACCCCCTTGCAACGCATAGCCCGCACCGCTGGCATCCAGCACCGGTTCGCTGGCGAACAACCGGGCATAGAGCGCAATCCCGGCACCGGGATTGTCTGCGGCCAGCACAAACTCGGTGATATCCTGCACCCCGTTGGGATGTTGCTGCCAGTCCGGTTGCCACACCGCCTGGGGTGTCAGGTGCTGGCAGAAAAAACTGAAGCCACCAGCAACGGCGCTGGCACGCAGCCGGGTAATACAGAACCGGGCGTCACAATGTTCGCCATCAGGCAAAGTCACCTCGCGTGAGAACATCGTGGGAGGTTCACCCTCCAGATGCAGCGCTTTCAGCACTTGCCACGCCTGCCGGGCATCGGCGGTTTTCCACACCAGCCCCGCCAGACCAATCGTCACCTGCCACAATCCCCGGCTGCCGGTGGCACGGGTCGGTTCGTAACCCAGCAGTTCCAGATAGTTTTCGCCAAAAATCGCCAGATGATTGCTGGACCCCATGCTGTGATGACCACGTTCCAGCAATTGAAACCCCATACGGGTAAAACGGTCACAGGCCTGGTCGAGTTGGTCATTAACGTTAATCACCGCGTGATCAAAACGGGGTTTGAGGGAGGATGTCATGCCGCCCGCCCTCCAAAGTAGAGTTCACGCATCTGCGGATCGCTCAGTAGCTTATCCGCAGCGCCACTCATGGCCACCTTGCCCAGCGCCAGCACATAAGCGCGGTCTGAAATATGCAACGCTTCCATCGCATTCTGCTCCACCATTAACACCGTCACTTTTTCCTGATGACGGATAGTCTGAATCGCGCTGAACACATCACTCAGCATTTTCGGGGACAGCCCGGCGGAAGGCTCATCCAGCAGCAACACCTGGGGGGCAGGCATCAACGCCCGCGCCAGCGCCAGAATTTGTCGTTCTCCCCCCGAGAGCGCTGAGGCCGCCATCCGCCATTTGGTCTTCAGCACCGGATAGGTTTCTGCCAGGCTAGCCATGCGTTGACGTCGCTGTTCCGGGGCGAGAAACTGCCCGCCGGTTTGCAGGTTTTCCGCAATGGTCAGGTTGTTAAACACGTTATTTAACTGCGGAACAAACCCCAGCGCACAATCGCGCACTTTGCGATGTGCCGGAATGCCGCCGGTTTCCCGGCCATTGATGGTGATACTTCCCTGACGCGGGGCGAGAAAACCCGCAATGGTTTTTAACAACGTCGATTTACCGCAGCCGTTGGGTCCCAGCAGCGTGACGATTTCGCAGTCGGTTACCTCAAGCGAGATGCCGTGCAAAATATCGATGCCTGGGGTGTATCCTGCCACCACTTCATTCAGCGTGATCATACCGCTTCCTTTAATGCAGCTGTGCCGTGACCAAGATAGGCCTCCAGCACCTGTGGATGGTTAGCCAGTTCATCCGGGCGGCAACTGGCGACGATCTGTCCGCGATCCAGCACAATGCAGCGCTGGCACAGACTGGCGATAAAATGCATGTCATGCTCGATCACCAGCAATGCAATCCCCTGAGCAGAGAGATTCAGCAAGGTTTCCACCAGTTGCTGGCGCAGATGCGGATGCACACCCGCCATCGGTTCGTCGAGCATCAGCACCCGGGGATTGCCCATCAGCGCACAGGCGATCCCCAGCAGTTTCTTCTGCCCACCCGATAACGCGGCGGCAGGCAAATCCTTCACTTTGCTGAGCAGCATGACGTCCAGCAGATGCAATGCTTTCTGTTTATCCTGTTGTTCGATTTGCCGCGCTTGCCGCCAGGCCAGCAGGCCGCTCCACAAACCATGTGCGCGCGTTCCGGCCGCCATCACCACTTCCAGCACCGTCATTTTTTCTGGCATCGCCGGTAACTGAAAAGTACGGGCGATACCGGCAGCGATAATGCGATGCGTTGGCAGGTGATCAATGGCTTGATCGGCAAAACGGATGCTGCCGCTGTCCGCAGGCGCAAAGCCAGAGATGGTGTTCAGCAGCGTACTTTTGCCTGAGCCATTGGGTCCCAGCAGGCCGAGGATTTCCCCCTTCCCCAGGGTGAAACTGACGGAGGTCAGCACCTTGTTGCCGCCAAAGGCTTTACTCAGATCCGTGACCTGTAAAATGGGTGTCATGATAAAACCCTCAGTTTTTCCGGCAGCAACCCTGCCGGACGCAGCAGCAGGCAAAGCAGCAAGGTGAGTCCAACCAGACCGAGGCGCAATGCGCCTGTCAGGTCAGCGCTGAAGTGTAAGTAGTCTTTGGCGAACGGGATCAGGTTGTATAACGCTTCCACCACCAGCACGCCAAGCAATACGCCCCACACGTTACCCAGCCCTCCAATCATCACCATGCTCCAGATCAGGAAGGTTTCCGATGACAACAGATAATCCGGGCTGGCGTAGTTGGTGTACCAGGCCAGCAACATCCCTGCCAGGCTACACATCACGGCGCTACTCATCAGCGCCCGGCATTTCAGCCACGGCAGCGAGTAGCCCATGCACATTGCCAGCTGCGGTTGTTCGCGCATCAGGCGCAGCGCGCGGCCAAAGCGACTGCTGGCAAAACGCACCGAAACCACGGTGCTCAGAATCACCGCCAGCAGGATCACCACCCCGAACACCCATTGCCCGCCGCTCCAGGGTGCGCTGATGCCGCCAATCCCCTGCGCACCGCCGGTGACCTGATCCTCATTGGTAATGACAATGCGGATGATCTCCGCCAATGCCAGCGTCGCAATGCCCCAGTAATCCGCCGCCAGCTGGCGACCCAGCGCCGCCATCAGCAGGCTGACCAGCATGGCGACGGCGATGCCTGCCGGTAACGCTAACCACAATGACCAACCGAACTGGCTGCTCAAAGCCACCGCATAGGCACCGATACCGACGAAGGCGATATGGCCGAAGTTGAGCAGTCCGGCGTAGCCTGCCTGTAGATTGAGCGCCAGCGCGATGACCGCGTAGATACCCGCCAGACAGAAGATATTGAGAAGAAAATCAGACACGTCGCACCTCGCGGTTAAACAAGCCAAAAGGACGCAGCCATAGCGCCAGCAGCAACATGACAAACGAACAGGCATTGACCCAGGTCACCGGTACAAAGGCCATTTCGCCGTTAATCAGGCTGCCGAAATCAATATTGGTGACCAGGGTTTCGGTGATGGCGATCAGCAACGCGCCAAACACCGCCCCGAGCGTATTACCCAGCCCGCCGAGAATGGCCGCAGCCAGCACCGGGAGCATCAGGTCGTTACCCTGGTTGATATAAGCACTGCCCTGCATCGCCATCATCGAACCCCCGAGGCTGGCGAGCATCCCTGCCACCAGGTTGACCACATGCACAATGGCATTGGCGTTCAGTCCCGCTGCCGCTGCCAGCTCACGATTGCTCGCCAGTGCCCGTACTGCCCGCCCCTGGGGGGTGCAAAACAGCACTCCTGCAAAGGCCAGAATCAGCGACAACGTCATCACCAGGCTGAATAACCGGTCGCTGGAAAGGCGTACACCGGCAAACTCCCACATGCTGCCAATCGGCAGGTTAAAGCTGACAGGTGCCGATCCTTCGGCCCCTGACATCACAGCGATGATCACCATCGACACCGCCAGCGATCCAATCATGGCGTTGGCGGTACCACTCTTCAGCAATGGCTGAAATACCCAGTGATGCAGCAGCACCGACATCAGGCCGCACAACGCAGCAGCCAGCAGCATCGCCAGCAACAACGGCATACCGAGCTGCAACCCCCCGGCGGTAAGAAACGCGCCGGTCATGGCGTATTGCATATGGGCGATATTGGCAAAACGCACCAGCCCATAAACCAGGCTTAATCCCAGCGCCACCAGCGATAAATCAGCAGTGCGCATCAGCGTATCGAGCATAAACGGCAACATAGCGTTTTCCTGCAATCAAGACCGTAAAGGCACGGGTTAGCGCGCCACCAGTTCACCGTTCTGCGCTTTCACGTTGAGATACGGTTGGCTCTGGCGTTGGTTATCGCTATCCAGATCGAGCTTGCCGGTCAGGCCGCTGAAGCCAGGGGCCACCGTTTGCATTGCGCGGATCATCGCCGCCGGTGCGCTGCTGTGTGCCTGCTTTATCGCGGCGGCCGCCAGCATGATGCTGTCATAGGCATAGCTACCGTAGACGGAGCGGGGTTTTTCTTTGAACTGTGCCAGATACTGCTGGTTATAGGCTTCAGCCGCCTGATTACCGCTGGCACCGCCCACTTCCATGCCCAGTTGGCCATTGGTGTACTGTGCGGGTGAATCGGCAATCGCCATCGTCAGATACATGCCGTACCACGGCGTGTTGTGCAGCCCGAGTTCCCACGCCTCACGGTTCAGTACGATCGCATCCTGGCCGTAGCTGGTATACACATAAGCCTGAGGCTGGGCGCGGGAGATTTGCTCCAGTTCGCGGCGATAAGAAGGCTGGCCACTGGTATACAGCACCTTCGCCACCACTTTGCCGCCAGCGGCTTCAAACGCCTGGGTGAATTGCTGCGCCATGCCCTGGCCGTAGGCGCCATCGGGTGCAATAAACGCCACTTTGCTGTAGCCAAGTTTGCGGACATCCGCCGCCGAGAAACGTGCAGAAAGGTCATCAAGACCCATCACACTCCAGGAGGTTTTACCGATTTTGCGGATATCTGCACTGGTGCCGGAAATATTGATATGCAGCAGCTGGTTCTTCACCAGATATTGTCCCACCGGGATGGTGACGCTGGAGGAGAAATCCCCCACCACCAACGGGACCTTGTTGACCTGCGTCAGCTTGCGCACTGCGCTCAGCCCCGTCACCGGGCTGCCTGCCGAGTCCTCCACCATCACCTGTAATTTTTCACCGTTGACACCGCCCGCAGCATTGATCTGATTCACCGCCAGTTCGATACCGCGACGCTGATCTTCGCCAATGCTGGCGCTGGTCCCGGTCAGTGGCAGAATCGCTCCCAGCGTGATATCCGCCAGGGCATTATGTGCAACCAGTGACAACAAAACACCCGTAACAGCCGAAAAGGGGAACATCTTTTTCATGATCTTTCTCCAGTTTTCAATGAGTTCCGGCTCTGAGGCCGGTGTTTATCCCCCGAGGGGACCCTGATGTTGGCAAGGTGAAGCAAAGTCGATGCAGAAGTGCATACACTTGTGTATTAAGCAAAGGCTGTGCCATGCACTTAAGTGGCAGAGAGCATCACATCGGGGTTTTATTCAGCTGGTGAGAAAATATTCAATAAATACAAAGTCGGTGACGGCAGAAATAATTTTACGTAGCAAACCACCGCAGGCTCATAAATACCTGCCAGGCGAGAAAATCGTAATGCACAAGTGAATACACTTAACGCTATTTTGGTGCATTGATGTCACTTTATGGTGCAAATAAGCCTGAGCATGGCGTAGTAAATAAAACGACATTGTCTTAGGTGGTGCGCACAGAAGTGTATGCATTTATTAGTTGAGTTGCGCCCCACGACTGTGCTAACAATTTAAAAATATCGTTGCAGGTGCGTATGCAGCAAAAATCAAGGGGACAGCATTGGTCATCGCAAAAAAGAAAATCCGCAGCGCCGACAGCGTGGAAAAGGTATACGAAAAGGTAAAACTGCTGGCAATCGACTACCAGTTTCGCCCTGGCGAACGGGTTAATGAGGTCGAGCTGGCGGCGGAGCTGGGGGTTTCGCGCACCCCGGTACGCGAGGCGCTGAACCGTCTGGCGCAGGAAGGTTTTATGAATTTTGTGCCGAACCGTGGCTTTTATTCACGCGATCTGACGCCCGAGGGTGTGCGTGAATTGTATGAAGTACGCATGGTGATTGAACAATCCACCTTCCGCTTTGCCTGCCTGCGCGCCAGCGATGAGGATATTGCGCGTACTACCGCCATCTGGGAAAACGTCACCCTTCATCCACCTGAGTTGCAGGATGCCGCCTACTGGGCGCGCATTGCCCAGGTTGATGAACAGTTTCATATGGAGATCGCACGTATCGCCCGCAATACCCGGTTATACGAAATGCTGGAAAGTTTAAACTCCCTCAGCCGTTTCTTCCGTCGCATCGATCTGGAAGCTCCGGTACGACGTAATAACGCTTACGACGAACACGTGGAAATTATTGCTGCCCTGCGCGCTCGTGATATTGATAAAGGCGTCCATTTAATGGAGCAGCATATTTCCCTGAGTTCAGAACATGCGGTGGCGGTGACCAAAGAAGGTCTGGCACGCATATATTTAAGTCTTTAACTGATTAATTAGCGGCGGTTATCCAGATCGCCATGTTATTAGCTGTGATATTGTGGGGCGCTATGGGAAATATTTCTCAGGAGCTGATCCGTCAGGCGATTGACTGGCGGCGGGAGTTGCATCGCATCCCGGAAATTGGTTTACAGGAACTCAGAACGTCGGAAAGAATCGCTGCGTTATTAAGCGAGTTCGGTCTGGAGGTTCACCGTGGCATTGCCGGAACCGGAATTGTGGCCGTGCTGCGCAACGGGCCTGGCCCTGCCATTGGGCTACGTGCCGATATTGATGCCCTGCCCATGCAGGAGCGTACCGGCTGTGACTGGCAGTCGATCCATGCAGGCGCCATGCACGCCTGTGGGCATGATGGACACAGCGCCATCCTGCTCGGGGCCGCGTGTGATTTAGCGCAAACGCGCCAGTTTAGCGGCACCGTCTATTTTATTTTCCAGCCTGCGGAAGAAAATGCCGGAGGTGGCCGCCTGATGATTGAGGACGGTTTATTCAGCCGTTTTCCGATGCAATCGGTGTTTGCGCTGCATAACTGGCCCGGCCTGCCGCTGGGCGAATGCGCCATCAGTTCCGCAGTGATGATGGCATCGCAGGATAACTTCACCATCACCCTGCAAGGTAAAGGTTGCCACGCCGCCATGCCGGAACTGGGCGCGGACCCGATTATTGCCGCCTCGCAGTTGGTGCTGGCGTTGCAAACCATCGCCGCGCGCCGTTTGTCACCGCTGGAGCAGTGCGTCATTAGCGTGACACAGATTCACGCCGGGGAAGCCATCAACGTCATCCCGGATCGCCTGACGCTGTCTGGCACGTTACGCTGTCTGAGCACCGCGACGCGGGAACGCTGCTGGCAGCTGATTGACGACTATGCCCGCACTGTCCCGCAAGCGCTGGGTGTGGCGGGAAACGTCGAGTGGACCTATGGATACCCGGTCACCCAAAACCACGCCAGCCAGGCTGACGAATTACGCCACGCCGCCCTCGCGACCGCAGGTATCACGCGCGTGCATGACAATCCGCGCCCCTCGATGGCAGCTGAGGATTTTGCTTATCTGTTGCAGGCTTGCCCCGGCGCTTATTTATGGCTCGGCGCAGATGGCGCGACGCCTTCCGCATCGCTGCACAGCCCGAATTACGACTTCAACGATGACCTGATCACCCCCGGTATCGGCTTGTGGGTTTCATTGGTGGAACGGTTATTGCCTTCGCGTTTTTCTGACCAGGAGATACACCCATGAGTCACATCCACTTTTTTGGTGCCGGACAAATGGCAGAGGCCATTATCCGCGCTGCGTTACAACGTCACACATTATCCACCAGTCGCGTTACCCTTTCGGATATCGATCCGGCGCGTATTGCGCTGCTACAGACACGGTATCAACTCAATTGCACCCTGACGGAGCCGGAAGCGTTAGCCAGCGCCGACTATATTGTGCTGGGTATCCGACCCCAGGATGATCTGGCCGCCGTTGCCGCGCAGATTAACCAGTATGCCGCTGCCAATACCACCGTCATTTCGATCATCGCCGGAGTGACACTGGAGAAACTGGCGACGTTGCTGGGCGCAACGCGCCCCATTGCGCGCATTATCCCGAACACCCTCACCGATACCGGGCTGGGCTTCAGTGGCGTAGCCTTCAATGCCCAGGTCGAACGCGGCCCATTGCTGCCGTTCCTTGAGAGTTTTGGCAAGGTGATGTTGCTGGAGGAGCGCCTGATCGACGCCTTCACGGCTTTTGCCGTCGCCGGGGTGAATTACGTTTATTACTTTATCGAATCATTAGCCGATGCGGGCGTACTGGCGGGATTGACCCGCACGCAATCAACCCAGGCGGTGTACGAAAATCTTATTGGTGCGGTGGAAATGCTGAAGTTAAAACAATGCCATCCGCGTCAGCTGATGGATATCAACAATTCTCCGGGCGGCGTCGGTATCAACGGCATCTATGAACTGAACAAAAGTGATTTTGCGGCCGGTTTACAGCAAAGCGTTTTAGCTGCCTTGCGCAGAACCACCGAATTATCCGGAAACTAAACGAAAACGCCCCCGCCGGATAACCCGACGGGGGCGCGATTGACAGAGGTAATCAGGTTTACGGCAGTTTATAGGCGATGACGTAATCACCCAGTTTAGTGCCGAACGAACCGTGTCCACCCGCCATGATCACCACATATTGCTTGCCATCGACCGCATAGGTCATCGGTGTTGCCTGACCACCCGCTGGCAGACGTGCCTGCCACAGCAACTGACCATCGCGGACGCTATAGGCGCGCAGATAATTATCCAGCGTACCCGCCACGAAGAACACGTTACCGGCAGTGGTAACCGGGCCGCCTAACATCGGCACACCCATTTTGAACGGTAACGGCACCGGAGCGCTGTCACGCACCGTACCAATGCGTTTTTTCCAGACGATCTGATGATTCTGCAGATTGATCGCGGAAACAAAGCCCCACGAAGGTTGCAGACATGGCAGACCAAACGGCGACAGGAACGGATTCAGTTCCACACCATAAGGCACGCCGTACATATGCTGCACGCCAGATTCAGAACCGGAACCCGCAGCGCCATCGGCACCCGGCTCAATCGGGTTGCCCGGACCACGCGGAATCAGTTTAGAGATAAATGGCATCGCCATCGGGTTGGCAATAGCGATCTGACGATCGGTATCCACCGCAATGCCGCCCCATTCGAACATGCCGAAGTCACCCGGGAATACCAGCGTGCCCTGCTCAGAAGGCGGTGTGAACGGTCCTTCATAGCGCAGACGATGGAACATCACGCGGCACACCAGCTGATCAAACATGGTGGCACCCCACATATCCTTGCCCTGCAACTTCTGCTGCGGACGGAATGTCAGCTCAGAGAATGGCTGGGTTGGATTGAGGTGATCACCTTTTGCCGGGCCTTGCGGAACCGGGGTTTCCGGCGCCGGGACCACTGGCTTACCGGTTTCACGGTTCAGAACAAAAATGTTGCCGGTTTTAGCCGGGACATACACCACCGGAACCGCGTTACCGTCTTTGTCGGTGATATCCGCCAGGGTCGGCTGTGACGGCAGATCCATATCCCACAGATCGTGGTGTACGGTCTGATAGAACCAGGCCAGTTTACCGGTGGAGGCATGCAGCGCTAACAGGCCACTGGCGAAACGTTCCTGATCGGCGGTGCGATTGCCACCCCAGATATCCGGCGTCGATACCCCCATCGGCAGATAGATGATGTCGCGTTTGGCATCGTAAGCTGCCGGTGCCCAGGAGTTCGGTGAGTTGGCGGTAAACGTCTCGCCATCCGCAGGCAGCGCATTCGGATCTTTCGCGCCGGGATCGAACGCCCAAACCAGTTTGCCGCTGTTGATATCAAAACCACGGATTACACCTGAAGGCTCGCGGGTAGACAGGTTATCCGTTACTGAACCTGCCACGATAACCATATTATTGGTCACGATCGGCGGAGATGTCGGCTCATAGCCACCCGGATAGGCATTCGGCTGCTGATGTTGCAGATTCAGTTCGCCATTGTTGGCGAAAGTCTGGCAACGCTCACCAGTCTGCGCATCGAGCGCAAACAGGCGACCATCATCCACCGGCAGGAAAATACGGCGTGCACAGCTGGCAGGCTGGCTGGCGTTGCTTTCAGCTGCAATCGGCATTTCATGGTAAGAGACGCCACGGCAGGTAATATGCTGGAACGTCGGGTCCGATTTCAGTTTGGGATCGAAGCGCCATTTCTCTTTACCGCTGGCCGCATCCAGAGCAATCAGGATTTGGTGCGGCGTGCAGAGATACAGCATGTTGCCGACTTTCAGTGGCGTTACTTCGTTAGTGATCTCACCAGGGTCATTTGCAGTTTTGTGATCGCCAGTCTCAAACTGCCAGGCAACCTGCAAATCTTTAACGTTGTGCTCATTGATTTGTTGCAGCGGTGAGTAGCGAACCCCTTCCTGAGTACGACCATACGCCGTCCAGTCTTCCGCCGGAACCGTTGAAGCGGCAGGCGCTTTATCGGTCAGCGGCAGTTCGCCGTTGATTTCCTGCGGATCGTGCATCGCTGAACCCGCCAGCAACGCTACGTTAACCAGCAGAGCAACCAGCATCGCACCCAACGGTTTTTTGTTGCTGGTGGAGAATTGACGATAGCTGAAAGGCAGGATGAGCCAGATACCTAGCAACACCCAAATATCCAGACGCGGAACCAGCGTCCAGTAATCGCTCCCGGCTTCATGCCAGGCCCAGATAGCAGTAAGAAACAGAATCGCGGCGTAAAGATAGAGCGCGCTGCGCTTTCTTTTCAGCAACAGCCAGCTAAACGCCGCCATTGCCAGACCGCTAATCAGGTAATAAGCACTGCCGCCCAGCGACAGTAACCAGACACCACCAATCAGCAGCCATGCAGCACAAACCACTGAAAAGATGAGTGTTAACAAATTTAGAATTCGGGATGCCCGTGACATTTTATTAACCTTGAAGGGAAAAACGTGACAACTGTAAAGAATTTACATCATTAGTGTAAACGCTATCACAAAGGATTTACATTATAATTCTGTGCGATCTTTCCATGTATTTTAAAAATAAAGATAACAATCAATATGTTATTGTTTTCATTCTCGATGAAGTGGCAATTCAGGATTATTCCATTGAAGAGGAAATTTCATGACACGAGGATTTAGTGGAAACGATACCAATCAATCTTAAAAAATGGGGGCACCTTGCGCGCCCCCGTCGCTTAATTTGCCCGTTTGAGCGTAATGCGCGTCAGTTCAGAAGGACGGCCTAAGCGCACGGCCATGCCCGGCCACAGCGCGGTCCCGTTATTCACATAAAGCTGCATACCCTCGACGGCATAAAGCCCGGAAACAAACCCACCATTGGGTTTGGCGAACAGGCGATCGAACCCGGCAATTAAGCCACCGTGGGTATGGCCGGATAGCTGTACATCCGCCCCTTGCGCCGCATTCTGGCGGGCATTGCGCGGTTGATGATCCAGCAACACCACTGGCGCATTGATGGGTGCGCCCGACAATGCACGAGTCAAATCCGGCCCCGGTGCGCCTCTGTTGGGTGCCGATGCATCCGTCACCCCGACAATCACCAGGCTGGCATCATCGCGGGTCACCACCGTATGGCTGTTAAGCAAGGGCTTCAGCCCCAGCGAGGCGAGATGTTCCGTCCAGCGCGCCTGCTCAAAAAAATATTCGTGGTTACCGGTGATGGCAAACACCCCATCGGGCGCGTTCAGTCCCTGCAATGGCGCAACGTCATCACGGCGATTGTTCAGCGTGCCATCAATCACATCGCCGGTGACAACAATCAGATCCACCTCCAGCGCCATCGCCTTCTCCACCATTTTCGCTGTCCATTTTCCATTGAACAGTTTGCTGATATGCAGATCCGTCAGCTGCAACAGCTGATACCCCTCAAATTCAGCAGGCAGGTTTTTAATGCTGAAGACCACGTCTTTCACCGGGGGGACACGTATCGCCTGATGCACCCCCACCGCCGCCAGCAGCATGGCGAACCCGCCCGCCAGATAGCGTACTTCCGGCGCAATCACCAGCGGATGCCCTGCCAGCAGCGCAATCAGCCCTACTGCGTCGATGACGACCTGAAGCATGGCGAGAAACAGCACCGCGCAGAACGCCCAGTTGAACAGAATAATCACCGGACGCGGCATTTCCGGCGACATGATGCTGCCGGAGGTAAAACGACTGAAGAACAGATACTGCGTGGCAAGCAACACCACGGCGGAGAAAAGGAGCTTCACACCCAGCGGCAACGCCAGGGGAGCGATAAAACGTGCGATGACATACCAGCCAGGCAGGCTGAAAATCAGGTGAAACATCGTGAGATTCCCTGGAATTTAAGCGAAGTTTTGGCACGCCATTATCGGCGAAAAACAGGTCAGCGGCTTTTCAAAACTGGCGAAATCGTCAGGATGGGGGCTGAGAAAAAATGGCACAGCATGACGCTGTAATTTTCAGCAAACGATTTCCATCTGGATGTACAGACGTCCAGATGTAGATTATAGTGCGTCACCTGCCCCATTTGGGCTGCGCCGTTTTTAGAAAGGAACTTCGTTATGAATAAGAAATTAGTCTCCGTGCTGCTGGCTGCTTCAGTGACGCTGCTCAGTGCCTGCAATAAAGACAGCAACAACAGTGTTAAAGTGGCGATCAACACCGGACCAGATCAGGCGCTGTGGGACACCGTGAAGCAGGTTGCTCACGATAAATATCATCTGGATGTCGATGTGGTGGCCTTTAACGACTATGTCCAGCCTAACGAAGCGCTGTTCAACAAAGACGTCGATGCCAACGCCTTCCAGAGCCTGCCCTATCTGGAGATGCAGTCAAAAGAACGTGGTTATCATTTTGCCGTGATCACCAATACCTTTGTTTTCCCCATCGCAGGCTATTCACGCAAAATCAAATCATTAAAAGATCTGCCTGATGGCGCAACCATCACCATTTCCAACGAAGCCACCACCCTCGGACGCAGCCTGCTGTTGTTACAGGCGCAGGGGCTGATTAGCGTGAAACCGGAAGCGGGCCTGTTGCCAACCACGCTGGACATCACCGCTAACCCGAAAAACCTGAAGTTTGTTGAGGTGGATACCCCGCAGCTGGCGCGTACTCTCGACGATCCGCAGGTTTACGTCTCCATCATTAATAACAACTTCGCGGCACTGGCGAATCTGTCCGCTTCGCGCGATGGCATGTTTATGGAAGGCAAGGCGTCACCTTATGTGAACGCGATTGTGGCGCGTGAAGACAATAAAGACAGTCCGAATATTCAGAAGCTGAAAGAAGCATTCCAGTCCCCGGAAGTTCTCAATAAAGCCAATGAAATCTATAAAGGCGATATTATTAAAGGCTGGTAATACTGCTGACGTCCCTCTTGCTCAAATTTGTAGCAGCGCAATTTATTGCGCTGCTTTCAACTGCGCCCTGGCCAAAAGGCGCGCGATAAATCGCGCCGCTACAAAATATGTCGTTAATGTTTATACGTCGCCAGGTTATCCTGCTGCATATCCCCCAACCCTTCTGACGGCTTCAGGTCACAGGCTTTGGGTAACGTGGTGGTCAGCAAACCCGCCACCACCAGCGAACCCGCCAGCCAGCAGACCGCGACATTCTGTCCATAAAGCATGGTCATAATCCCGACCAGATAAGGCCCGCAGAATCCTCCCAGGTTACCGAGGCCATTGATCACCCCACGCGCGCTACCCGCAACTTCTGGCGCGGCAATGCGTCCAGGAATTGACCAGAACGGGCTGGTGGCGGCCTTCAGGAAGAAACCACAGACCACCAATGCGAGATAGGCCGCTACCACGTTGCTGTGCAGAATCACCGAAGCCAGCAGCGCTGCCGCAAAGCAGAACAGCGACACCATCACCCACAGACGACGTTTGCCGGTGCGGTCGCTTAACCATGAAATCGCATAGATACCCAGAATGGTCGCGACAAAGGGCAATGCCGCCAGCAGCCCAATACCCGCCATGTTCGATCCGGTCAGGTTTTTCAGAATACTGGGCAACCACAGGGTGTAGCCGTAATCCCCGGTCTGGTAGAAGAAATTCAGCGCCACCAGCTTCATCAGCCCCGGATTGCGAAACACCGCTTTTAAAGGTGCTTTACTCACCGACGCGACAGAGCGCACTGCCGCACGTTCACGTCCCAGCTGGCTGAGCAGCCAGGTCTTTTCCTTCTCGGGCAACCAACGCGCTTCTTCCGGGCGATCGCTGACCACCAGCCACCAGATCAGCAGGATCACCGCCGATAACAACCCTTCAATGATAAACAGCCAGCGCCAGTCCAGCACATTGATGATGTAGCCAGAAATCGGTGCGGTAAACATGCCACCTAACGGAGCAAACATCATCACAAAAGCATTGGCACGACCCAGCTCTTTCTCGGGGAACCAGTTGCTCACCATGGTTAAAACCACGGGTAACATCCCCCCTTCCGATACGCCCAGCACAAAGCGCAACGCCAGCAATTGATAGTGGTTGGTGACAAAACCGGTGGCGATGGAAACCAGCGTCCAGGCAACCAGCGACCAGGCGATAAAACGTTTACCGCTGCCGTTCACCGCTGTCCGGCCACCCGGCACCTGCAAAAACAGATATCCGATAAAGAAAATGCCGCTGACGATACCCGCCATCTGGCTGGTAATGGCCAGATCCTGGTCCATACCACCAGGCAGCGCAAAGCTGATATTGACGCGGTCCATGAAGGAGACGATGCAAACGATCAAAATCGGCGCAATAACGCGATACCAACGTGTTCCGGGAATACGGTCCTGCATAATGCCCCCTTCGTTTAGATTCGTGGTTCTGCTATCTATTAAAGAGAGTCTGGATATTATTTTTGCGATCTGAATCACTGCAAATCGTGTTAAGGAAAGCTGTTACTAACAGCGTGATATGGCAGAGAAACCATGCGCGAAAATGCATCACTTCAGGTAATTAGCATCCACACCGGCTGTAGCGGCGCGATTTATCGCGCAAAGCCAGCGGGCGTAAAACCTGATATTTGCAGTAAGTCACAGCGGTGGTAACACGGAGTTGTAACAAGACAGGCCTGGTGGTTAACCAGGCCTGGATGAAGGTTATGCCTTTTTGGCTTTTCGTTTCACAATCCGGCTGAGAGCAATTCCCGCCAGCACCAGGATAATCCCCCCGATGATACCCGGCATCATCAGCGGTTGCAGGCGCGCAAGCAGCGGTGGATGGCCGCCTTTACGTACCCAGGCAACATCTTCCGCCGTGACGGTAACATGCGGATTGCCGTAGTTTTTCAGCACAAAGTTACTGATATCCGCCACCTGCTGATCGTTCAACTTATCAACATACGACGGCGAGCTAAAGCCTGGCATCAGCACCTGATGGTCGGCGGTATTTCGTTGCACACCAAACAGAATAGCGGCAATCAGGTTGTTCGGATTACGCATACCCGTGGCGGTATTGTGGAACAACGAGGGATAAGCCTGATTGGCGCTGCCTGAGCCATCGGGCTGGTGGCAGCTGGCGCAATTGCCGCTAAATAGCGCTTCGCCGTTGGTCAGGGAGAGATTAGCATTGTTGGGATTACGTCCACGCACGCTATTTTCTACATCCATCGGCGCCCCCCAGCTGTATGCCGGTTGCGTTTCGCCCTCATCACGAATCGGTGCCGTCCCTTTCAGGTAAACCGCAATGGCGTGCAGATCACTCTCCGGCAGATATTGCAGGCTGTGCTCAACCGCTTCTGCCATCCCGCCTGCGGCCTGATTTTTACCCGGCGCACGACCAGTTTTCAGATATTGCACCAGCTCGTCATCACTCCAGCCACCGATACCGCTTACCGGGTCCGAGGTAATATTCGGCGCATACCAGCTACCCAACGGCCCGCCCGCCAGCGGACGATCCTGCTGCTCCTGCATCAGGAAACCGCGTGGCGTATGGCAGGTATTACAGTGCGCCAGGCCGTTAACCAGGTAATTTCCCCGGTTCCATTCCGCACTTTTGCTGCCATCGTTTTGCCACATTTTGTCGTTAGCAAACATCATGTTCCAGAAACGCATACTAAAACGCAGGCTGAACGGGAACGGCAAGTCAGTTTGCGGATTATGCTGCTCGACAGCGGGAACACCGTGCATCAGGTAATAATACAGGGCATGCAGATCCGCATCGGTCATCATGCTGTAAGAGGTATAAGGCATCGCCGGGTACAGTTGTGCACCATCAGCACGTATGCCATGCCGGACCGCAGCCGAGAACTGGGCTTCGGTATAGTCGCCGATACCACTTTTGGCTGGCGTGATGTTGGTGGCATAAATCACCCCCATCGGTGAAGCAATACCATAACCCCCGCTAAAGGCGGTTTTACTGCCCGGTGCGGTATGGCAGGCCTGGCAGTCTGACGCGATAGCAACCTGTTCACCCTGCTTCAGCAGGTTGGTATCAAGGGAATCGGCCTGTGCGCTAAAGGCGACCAAAGCCGCAAAGCCGGTGGCGATTAGCGTCTTCATGCCATAGTCCTCATTCGCTGGGCGATGTCCTGTGCGGCTTTCAGACCCAGTGCCGCCATCGTCAGGGTGCTGTTCACCACGCTCGCTGAAGGAATCGCCCCGCCACCCGGCAGCCACAGGTTTTCGTGATCGAATGCCCGGCAGTTACCATCCACCACCGCGTCTTTGCCGCTTTTACCCATGATCACGCCGCCCATAATATGGTTGTTGGCATTCAGCCCTTTGCTGATGTTGAACTCCTTGCCATTAAACAACTGGCCGATGTGTTCCAGTTGGGCGTGGGAGACTTCAGCACCTTTACGCACGTAATCACCCACGTCGTAATAGATATCCGGGCAAGGCAGACCGTGCGGATCTTTGCGGGTTTTGCTTAATGTCAGACGGTTTTCCGGGTCTGGCAGCGGTTCAAGGCTGATGGAGATATCGACACTGTGGATCGAGCGGTAACGAATTTCCTCATCCAGCGCCTTACCCACCAGGCCTTTCTTCAGCGCCTGTTGCGTTGCGGCAACCACGCGCGAGATATTGTTCAGAATCATTTTGTTAGCGGAGTAGTCGCGACGGAAATCGCCATCACGATAGCCCACCATGCAGCTGCTCTGTGCCGGACCACGCCCCAGCCATACCGGTTCTTCAGTCAGGAATGAGCAATGGAAGCCGGAGTGGTCCATCATGTTGCGTCCCACCATATCCGAACCGTTGGCGATACCATTCGGGTTACCGCCGTTGGCTGCCATCAACAGCAGGCGCGGCGTTTCAATACCGTTGCAGGCCAGCGCAAACGCTTTGCCCGTGGCTTTATGTGACGCGCCGGAGCTGTCTTTCCAGTGCACCGCCGTTACGCGGTTATTGCCATCGGTATCAATTTTGTAAACCACCGCTTCGGCCAGCACCACCGCACCGGCCCGTTCCGCACGTTCGATATGGTGAATACCGTTGTACATCGCCCCGATAGGGCAAATCGGCTGGCAGTTATTGTTACCACAGCAGGTAGGACGTCCCTCCCACGGGCGCGTGCTGCGTCCCTGAGGGATAGGAACCAGGTTGTAACCATGCGGGTTAACCACGCTGGCAAAGTAATTATCACCGTGGGCGAAAGGCACCATATCCATCGGATACGGCTGGCTGCGTTCCGCAGGCGATTGCATCGCCACATTATTTGGGCCTGCCACGCCGATTTCGTTTTCCGCCCGGCAATACCAGGGTTCCAGCTCGTCATAGCTGATTGGCCAGTCGCGACCCACGCCATATTTGGACTGCATGACAAAATCGCTGGGATGGTGACGCCAGCACGATGCCGCCCAGTGCCAGGTGGTGCCGCCAACGGTACGCAGGTAGCCCTGCTGAAAGCTGGCAGCATTCGGGCCGGTGACATTCACATAGTTATTCGGTGGGAAATAAAGCGGTGCCGGGGCAAATTTTGACTGCGGATATAACCCCTGGAAATCGGAGCCAGCACGGTTAGCAAACGGCATGTTGCGCCAGTTTTCCACCGCCTGCGCCCGATCAATACGTAAACCTGCTTCCAGTACCAGTACGGAATAGCCCTGGCTGACCAGCTCATTCGCCATCAAGCCGCCCACCACTCCGGATCCAACAATAACAATGTCTGCGGTAGCATCACCCTGCGCAGAAAAAATAGGTTTTTTCATGATTTTCGTCGTTTTTTATGCAAGAGAAATTTATAGCGAGTCAATGAGACTGCTGTGCTCATCCGGAATCGGTGCGGTCCACCAGATCGGACCGTTACCGCAATAAGTCGGCACAATCAGGCCATCGCTGACGGTTTGATACATCAGCGCCTGTTTATAGGCGACCAGGGTGCCGTGATAGTCATCGCCCACCGTACCGGTGTACCAGGCGGTAACGATTTGGTAGAGGAAATCGTGCAGACCGGCTTTATCGGCCTGATCAAGCAACTGCTGTGCGGTCATACCGTGTTGCAGCAGCAGCGCCAGCTGGGTCAGACGCGGGCCAAACTGCGCATCACGTTGACTGAATGCCTGAAAAAAACGCGCGGCCAGCACCGTATCAAGATGCTTATGCTCGGTGATGGCCTGGGAGATGCTGATGAACTGCTTTACGGCATCGCTGCCACTGATGACACTGGCGGCGAAGGCCCTGCCCGGCAGGGTTGCGACCACGCTGGTGAGCGTCAGACCAAGGGTTGCAAAGAGGAATTCTCTGCGGGTGGAACCGGTTCCATTTTTGGTTACAGAAACGGTTTCAGCCGGAATTTGTCGTTTCATGGGTTACCTGATGTTAATGCGAAAGGAACAATAAAGTTACGGGTAACATCCTACCGGTTAAGTTTCAAAACTGTTAACAGGTTTTTATAAAACACCTCATGTTCGCAAGGGGAATAGCACTAAATGATAACCGTTTGTGAATGTGGTTGATTTTCACGCAACAAACAGACAACAAATAATCGCCACGATGAACCCGTCGATTCATTTTGTTACACAGCTGGCTGAATACTTCATCATTTCTCCCGGATTGTATGGCGGGATAGAGGTCTGCCGCATTAACAAGGAGTTGCTATGAATCGTCGCCACTTTCTTACGGGTCTGACTGCCAGCTTTTTCGTTGTGAGTCAGACGAGGCTGGCATTTGCCGCACCGGCAGTTTCACGCACGGTCATTCCCCTGTGGCCGGGACAACCGCCCGGAGGTGGCGGCCCGGCGGGTAGCCTGGTCATCTCCACATCCGGGGCCCAGCGTAATATCGCTGTCCCCACCCTGACGATGATCAGGCCAGCGGTTCCGCGTGGTCAGGCCGTGCTGATCGCTGCGGGCGGGGGCTATAAAAGGATTGAGATGGGCAAAGAGGCGTGGCCTGCCGCTGAGTGGCTGGTAGCCCGCGGGATTACCGCCTATGTACTCAGCTATCGTCTGCCGGACGAAGGATGGAAGGATGGCAACAGAGTCTCGCTGCAGGATGCGCAACGGGCGCTGCGGATGGTGCGGCAACGTGAAAAGCAGGTCAGCGTACTGGGATTTTCGGCTGGCGGTCATCTTCTCGGTCTGGCCGCAACCCGCCCTGATTTTGCCTCCTATGCCCCACAGGATGAGCTCGACCAACTGCCGGCCACAGCTGACCGGGCTGCGTTGATTTATCCCATCATCACCCTTGAACAACCCTACACCCACACGTCCACCCATCGCATTTTGGTTGGCCCGCATGCCTCCGCAGCCGAGAATGCGGCCTGGTCAGTACAAAATTATGTGCGTCCCGATTCTCCGTCGTTCTTTCTGGTGCAGGCTGAAGACGACCCGGTATCAAACCCTGAAAATACCCTGATTATGGAGCAGGCCTGTCAACAGCAGCATGTGGCCGTTGAGTTACACCGTTATACCCGCGGCGGGCATGGCTTTGGCATGGGAAGGCCCGGCACGCCCACTTTGGCGTGGCCGGGCCTGTATGAAAGGTGGCTGTCGCGCCAGGCTTAATGATGCAACATCTCGTCCACCACCTCAGCCTTTTGCATCTGCCACGGATAGTAGGTCGGCCAGTTGTCCATTTCCTTCAGCAAGGCTTCCTGTGAGGTGTTGCCCATAAAAATATGAAAATGAGACGACTTACGCGGGCTGATAATGTGATCGCTGAACTGAACATATTTGGGGGCGTGACTGGCAGCATCCTGGCAACTGAACAAATAACGCACGCCCTTTTTGCCCGAGGCATAGGTCAGAATTTTGTGTCCGTCATAGGCGTAATGGCAGGAACTGGATTGATCACCGATGTGGAACTCCATCACCCCATTTTCGATTCCAATGGTATCCACATTGGTGGCATAGCCTACGCGGTAATACTCTTTGACGCTGGCGAAGGTTTTGCTGCTGTCCTTCTCCACTTTTTTGCGCAGTACCGGATCGAGGTCGCCATTGATCAGTAACGGATAAACCGACTGCCACACACCTTCCCAGTCCGACAACGTCCTGTCCTGCACGTCCTTATCAGCAAAAACCCCGTCCGCCGCTTGCTGTTCTTTCTCGGTCAGTGGTTTGCCATGCGCATGATCGCCATGTGACAACGCCTGAAGGCTGATGGTCATAAGTCCCAGAGATAACGCTATTTTTTTAAATTTACCCATCACAACTGCATTCTCCTTTGATGAAGGGAGATATGTTATATCATAACATTTTGTAACGCAAAGTTTGCTACGACACATCATGCCTGGCTGGAGTGATGGCGGAAGAAACGGGACATGAACGAGGCGGGAAGCCCTTGATGGCAAAAAAAAGCCCAAACTCTTTTTGGGCTAATCGGACGTAGAGAATGTTTATTATGATGTGGCATGGAGAAATATTTACATACTTCCCATCAGGCAAACCCACATTAAACCAATGCTTAACAACTTATTTATAATATGGTGCGAAGCGCGATTTGATGGCTATTCAGTCACCTGACGATGCTGATGTTTCTCACGTATCGCTTGCAGCCCTGCCAGCGAAAATAGACGGAAATGCTCGGTTAAAGCCTGCCGTTGCATCGCAACAATTTCCCGTATCGGACCGGGAATGCGATCGCCTGCCACCATCAGCATCATGCAAGGTGCCACTACGCTTAACATGCACGGCAACAGCGCAGGATCATCCGGTGACATTCCCGCCACTTCACTGACGATTTTGCGTATCGATTGCACTTTGCCGAGTCCCTCTTTATTGATGAAATCAGCTAACTGAACCGAGGGAGCCAGCAATTCACGGGCAAAAACGCGACCGTGCCAGCCATTGCCTTCGCTGAGTTTGGTAATAAACGCTTCCAGAAATAGCGACAGTTTCTCTTCAGGCGGCAACTCACTATTTGCCAACGCCGCCAGTTTGTTGCCATCAAGATAATGCTGATGTGCCAATGACAGCACCGCCAAATACAACCCTTCTCTGCCGCCAAAATGATAGTTGATGGCAGCAAGATCGACCCCTGCCGTACTGGCGATTTGTTTATTGGTGGTGTTGGCAAGCCCCTGATTCGCGATGAGTTCTCCTGCCGCAGTTAAAATTCTTTCCCGGGTAATGTCACCATCGCTACGACGCGCTCTGTTCATTCTCTGGATCCGCCTGATCATTATTTTTAAAAATCTGCCTTTATTCTGGCACAATTTAAGTTTAAATTGAATTTAAACTAAGGTGAGACCACGGCACATAAGAAGGAATTTACCGAATGAATAAAAGAATAATCGCGGCGCTGGGAGCGGTTGGACTTGTCGCGGTGGTGATCGCCGTCTGGCTGTATGGACGCAACAGTCAGGACACGAATCAGCTCCGCCTCTACGGTAATGTGGATATTCGCCAGGTTTCGCTGGCTTTTGAAGACAGTGGCCGGATTAACCGCATGCTGGTGGAGGAAGGTGATCGCGTGCATGCCGGACAGGTACTGGCCAGCCTCGACGTCAGCGCCTTAAATATCCAGCAACAACAGGCTCAGGCACGATTAGATGCCCAAAAACAAACGGTCCGTGAACAACAAGCCGGTGCCCGTCCCGAGGAGATCGCCCAGGCAAAAGCCCAGCTGGCCTCAGCGCAGGCGCAACTGGCAAAAGCACGCGAGGATCTGAGCCGCGTACAGCGCATCTCCGCATCGACCAACGGTAAAGGGATCAGTCAGCAGGAACAGGACATGAGCCGCAGTAACCTGCAGGTGGCAGAAGCCAGCGTCAAAGAACGGCTGGCCAGCCTGGCCTTGCTGGTTGCAGGCGTGCGTTCCGAACAACGTCTCGCTTCGGTCGCACAGGTACGCGCACTCCAGTCCGATGTCGATTTGCTGCAATATCGCCTCTCGCAAGCCGAGTTGCGAGCGCCATCAGACGCGGTGGTCCGTGCCCGATTGCAGGAACCGGGCGATATGACCAGCGCGCAAAAAACGGTATACACCCTGGCATTAAGCGAACCCAAATGGGTGCGTGTCTGGGTCAGTGAGCGCGACCTGAGTCGTGTGAGATCAGGCATGACCGCTCGTATCGTGACCGATTCTTTCCCGAACAAACCCATAACCGGTACGGTAGGTTTTATCTCTTCAGTCGCGGAATTCACGCCTAAGGCAGTACAGACCGAGGAGCTACGAACTAACCTGGTTTATGAAGTGCGCATTGTGGTTAACGATCCTGATGACCAGCTGCGCATGGGGCAACCCGCCACCGTAACGCTGGATACCGCCGCCATCGACCACGGTAAGCATTATGGCAACTGAGCAGGATGTGGTGGTTGCCCGCAATCTGGTGCGTAGCTTTGCGGCTTCAGCAAAATCCGACGCGACAGTACAGGCCGTCGACGGCCTGACGCTGAACATTCGCGCCGGAGAGCTGACAGCGCTGGTTGGCCCCGATGGCGCAGGGAAAACAACGTTACTGCGCCTGATCGCCGGACTTTATGCCCCGACATCAGGCGACCTCACTGTACTGGGGAACGATGTGGCAACCTATCCGCAAGCAGTACAGAATCGCATCAGTTATATGCCACAACGTTTCGGTCTGTATGAAGATCTCAGCGTACAAGAGAATCTCGACCTTTATGCCGATCTCCATGGCGTGCCACAGCAAGTCCGGGAGGAACGTTTTGCCCGACTACTGAAAATTACCGATCTCAGTCGTTTTACAGCACGACCGGCAGGCAAGTTATCCGGCGGGATGAAGCAGAAACTTGGTCTGGCCTGCACGCTGGTGCGATCCCCGGATCTGCTCTTGCTGGATGAACCCAGCGTAGGCGTCGATCCTTTATCTCGCCGTGACCTCTGGCAAATCATTGAGCAGCTGGTAAGCGATGAACAACTGAGCGTCATCATTAGCACCGCCTATATGGATGAAGCGGAGCGCTGTGCGCAGGTTTATGTCATGTACCAGGGAAAGATTCTCGCACAGGGCACGCCTGATGCCTTACGGCGCAAAGCACACGGCCTGACATGGCAGGCCAGCCCGCCTGCCGGACTCAAAGCACGCACTCTGCAAGCGCGACTGCTGGAAAATCGCCAACAGATAATTGATGCCGTCCCTAAAGGGGATAAGGTGCGTTTTATCTGTCAGCCGGGTGGCGAAAGTGCCCTGCCTCCTGAAGTGAAAGCCATAGCACGGGAAGCCGACCTGGAAGATGGTTTTATGTTGCTGTTGCATCAGGCACAACCACAGGCAACCGCACAACCAGTAACGGCAGACAGGGCTTCACCCGCGCCGCAACAGTCAGCAGAACCGGTGATTGTGGTGCGGAATCTGGTCAGGAAATTTGGTGATTTCACCGCCGTTGCCAGTACCTCGTTTGATGTGAAGCGCGGTGAGATTTTCGGTCTCCTCGGACCAAACGGGGCCGGCAAAACGACAACCTTCCGTATGTTGTGTGGATTGTTACCTGCCAGTAGCGGGCAACTGGAAGTCGCGGGGCTCAACCTGCGCACCGCGCGCGCTAAAGCCCGGGCGCGGATTGGTTATGTTTCACAAAAGTTTGCGCTCTACAGCAATCTGACAGTGAAGGAAAACCTGACTTTTTTCGGCGGTGCCTATGGCCTGTTTGGGCAGCGACTGGCGCAACAAATCACCACTTCCCTGCATCAATTCAACCTTGCCGCTGATGCCATCAGCGGCGAATTACCGGGTGGCTATAAACAACGATTGTCGATGGCAGCGGCATTGTTACATGAACCTGAGATCGTCTTTCTTGATGAACCCACCAGCGGCATCGATCCACTGGCGCGGCGCGCGTTCTGGTACACCATCGGAGAGCTGGCTAATAAAGGGATCACGGTGATCGTGACCACGCATTTTATGGAGGAGGCGGAATATTGCGACCGCATTGCCATTCAGGACGCCGGAAAATTGCTGGCGCTTGGCACACCCCATGAAGTTCGCCAGCAGGCAGGTTTAGCCCATGCTGCGGATATGAATGCGGCATTTATCGCCATCGTTGAGCAAGGTCGCTCTCATCAGGAGAAGCCGCTATGAACGATTCTTCTTTTATCAGCCGCCTGCTGTCACTGACACGTAAAGAAACACGTCAGCTATTGCGCGATAGAAGCAACCTGGCGGTGGGCCTGCTGTTACCCATCGTGTTAATCCTGTTGTTTGGCTATGGCATCTCTTTTGATTTATCCAACGCCAGAATTGCAGTGGTACAGGAACAACGCACGCCGCAAAGCCATGCGGTGATCACCGCGCTGGAAGGGAGCCGCTATCTGACAGTGCAGCAATACCCCGACCTGCAAAGTGCACAGCTTGCCTTGCGGCGTGGCGACACTGACGCCATTTTACGCATTCCACCTGATTTCGCCGCCGCGCTGAGTGCACAACGTGGCAGGCTGCAATTGTTGCTGAATGGGGCCTCGACCAGCGTCGCCTCAGCAGCGCAAAGTTATATCAGTGGTGCCCTGGCACGCCAGGCACCAATGAGCAGCGGAGGCGCAGTGACCATTGAGCAACGCATGTGGTTCAATGAATCCGGCAACAGTACCTGGTTCATCGTGCCGGGATTAATTGTGTTGATCCTGACGCTGGTCGGGGCATTTCTCACCGCATTGCTGATAGCCCGTGAACGTGAGCGTGGCACGCTCGAAGCATTGTTTGTCACCCCGGTGCGTCCGCTGGAATTGGTCCTCGCCAAACTCGCACCTTATGTGGTGCTCGGCACAATTGATCTGCTGATCTGCCTGTTGGCGGCGCACTTTCTGTTTGACGTTCCGATCCGCGGTTCACTTTGGGCCATCGTTTTCGCTTCCCTGCTCTATCTGCTGGTCTCGCTGGGAATGGGTCTGACGATTTCCGGGTTCGCATCCGGCCAATTCCTCGCCAGCCAGATCGCGCTGATTGCCAGTTTTATGCCTGCTCTGATGCTTTCTGGCTTTGTTTTTGACATCCGCAATTTGCCTCTGGTGGTACAGATTATCAGCCAGTTGCTACCTGCAACTCACTTTATGTCGCTCATCAAAACCCTGTTCCTCGCCGGAGATGACTGGCCCTTGTTCCTGAAGGAGTGCGGCATTCTGATGGTGTTTGCCCTGGTGTTTATTAGCGCTTCGCGTATGTCACTGCGTAAACGATTGAGATAATCCCGATGACCCTGTTGAGCCTCTGGCTGCGCCATATTCGCTTTCTTATCCATAAGGAGATGTTGGCGATCCTGAAAGAACCTGCCAATCGGGTCATTCTGTTCGCCCCGGCTTTGATGCAGGCGCTGCTGTTCGGTTATGCCGCCACCTATGATGTCAACCATGTGGACTACGCGGTGCTGGATCAAAGCCGTGGCCAGGCATCGAATGCACTGCTCACCCATCTCGATGGCACCGGGGTATTTAACCGCACTGCGACCCTCAGCGCCTCATCACAGATTGATCATGTGGTGACAACGGGTGATGCATTGCTGGTGCTGGTCTTCCCGCCAGATTTCGAACGCCGACTCAATAACGGTGAGTCATCCCCCCTTCAGATGATTCTCGATGGGCGCAATTCCTCCACCGCCGGGGCAGCGGCAGCTTATATCAGCGCGGTAGTGAGCGATTTTAACCAACGCAGCATGGGCCAGCAGGCTGCCGTTTCGCTGGAAACCCGTGCCTGGTATAACCCTAATCTGGAATCGCGTTGGGGTCTGATGCCCACCCTGATCGCCGCCCTGAGTATGATTCAGACGCTGATGCTGTCCGCGTTATCTGTGGCGCGTGAGCGTGAGCAGGGAACCTTTGATCAATTGCTGGTCACCCCCTTTACGCCAATGCAATTGTTGATTGGCAAGGCGCTCCCCTCAATTTTGGTCGGGCTGATTCAGTCCACGCTGATTTTGTTGATCATTCTGTTCTGGTTCCAAATCCCCATGAATGGATCGATTGCCCTGCTCTATCTCGGCCTGCTGAGTTTCAACATCGCGGCGGTGGGTCTCGGCCTGTCAATCTCTGCGGTATCAATCAACATGCAACAGGCGATGCTCTATACCTTTTTGGTGATTATGCCCCTGATGCTGCTTTCCGGCCTGCTGACGCCAGTGCAGACCATGCCCACCGCACTCAATATCCTGACTTACGCCAATCCGCTGCGTTTTGCCATTGACCTGGTACGGCGGGTCTATCTCGAAGGTGCGGGTTTCAGCGATGTCGCGTTTGATTTTATTCCCATGCTGGCGCTGGCAGTGATCACACTGCCCCTCGCGGCCTGGTTGTTCCGTAACCGACTTTATTAACTGGATTTGCTATGAAGAATCGCCACTGCGCTTTATTGACACTGCTGACCGTGATTGGCCTCAGCGGCTGTACCGTCGGCCCGGACTATCGGCAACCAAAATCTGCCGCTCCGGCGGACTGGACCCAATGGCGCAGCGGGGACGCTTCGCTACACGCAATGCCAAATGCGGGGATAATGACTGACCGCCAATGGTGGAAACGCTACAACGACCCACAACTTAACGCTTTGGTCGATCGTGCCCTGTCTGCCAGCCCGGATATCAAAACCGCCGCATTACATTTCGCCAGTGCCCGCGCGCAATACCGCGTTACCCGTGCCCAACAGGTGCCTGAAATCGCTGCCAGTGCCAAAGTGAGCCGGGAGCAACAAAGCGGCAATGGTCCGTCCACCCGTGCGTTGAAAGAAATTTTACCCAACCCGGATCAGGTGGTGGATTTGATGGCCGATCCTTATAACTGGTATCAGGCCGGGCTGAATTTTTCGTGGGAAATTGATCTGTGGGGCCATGTACAACGGGCAGTGGAAGCCTCGAATGCGGATGCATCGGCACAACAAGCCATGCTGGACCTGGCCAGACTCAGTATCGTGGCTGATGTGGTGAATAATTACTACAATCTGCGCGCGATTCAGCAACAAATCGCGCTGGCAAAACAGGACGTTAACACTCTCGATGAACGTCTTACGCTAATTAAAGCCCGCACCGCCGGTGGCGCATTGGATTATAGCACTGAGGAACGACAGCAAAGTGAGCTGGCCGCCACCCGGGCTAACCTGATTGATTTGCAGGCGCAGGAAACTGTCGCCATCAACCAGCTGTTGTTATTACTGGGTGAACATCCGGGAGCTCTGCGCCAGCAACTGGCTTTCAATCCAGCCACACCGGCGACGTCGGAGCTACCTTCCCTGCAACTGGGCATCCCTTCCGCTGTCGCACAGGCGCGTCCGGATATTCGTGCTGCGGAAGCGCGTTTACATGCTGCCACCGCACGCATCGGGGTTGCAGAGGCTGAGCTTTATCCCAGCATCACGCTCGGTGCACGCCTTGGTTTTGATTCTTACAGTGAAAACAATTTCGCCGAATGGGGCAGCCGCACCTGGTCGGTCGGCCCGACTCTCGATCTGCCCATATTTGACCGGGGACGACGCAAAGCAACCGTCGTATTGCGTGAAATTGACCAGCAACAGGCGGCTATCAATTATCACAAGACCGTGTTGCAAGCCTGGCAGGAAATTGATGATGCACTGAGCCGCTACGCGGCGGCACAGCAAAAACTCCAGCAACAACAACAGCGCGCACAGAGCGCACAACAGGCGCTGACCCTGATTAAGGCACGTTATGATGGTGGTGTGATCAATTTTATCGATGTGCTCGATACTCAGCGCAGTGCTATTCAGGCACGGCAGGCACTGGCATTAAGTCAGCGAGATTTAATGACAGCCTGGGCTGCCGTTAACCGGGCCACCGGGAATTATCCCCATTAATGACTTCCTCCCAGGGCGAAAATTAACATTTAGAGTGATGGCAAGGTCAATTGAGGGATGATTCATTGCAAAATTATGTAATTTGTAATCATCTGAAAATGCACTCGCTCAATTTTAATTGAGTTGTGGCAGAAAGTTACCTGCGTGTTAATTAGCAGTTAAAGCTAAAAGTCATTCGGCTAAAAGGTATTTATTATTCCTAACGGTGGTGATTACCTGCCGTGCGCAACCGTCGATTTTTATCAACGAAGATTAAACGACAACAACCCTATTACCATACGTATAACTGGCTTAACAGTAGCGTTTGAGGAGTCAGATATGAAAGCATTAGTGAATGACATCATTTCTATTTTTACCGAGAAGACAATTAATCCGGTACTGGTCCGCTCAGGATTATCTCACCGTGAAATTGCGTCGATCCACCCCGTGGGCGTAACCAGCGTCAGCTGGGTGACATCAATGGAAGAACTCAACGACGCCTTTGTGAAAAAGGCACTTGAAGCGGGCGCTGTGGGTTACCACATCACCAATGTGGATGCTCATCAGCCAGGCAATGATGGACAGCATGTGATGGCTGCCACCGCAACGCTGTATCATATCAATGACAAAGTGGCTTATGGCTAACGCGCGTGAGGCACATCGCCAGGTACGCTTCCCCTGGCGATGTGTGGTTATTTAGCTGAACAACTCCGCACCAATATAAGAGCCTTCCGCAGGTGCCGGTGGAATAAAGAAAATACCGGAACCAATATGTGAAATATATTCATTAAGCGCGTCCGCCGCGCCCAGTTTAGCCTGCAGCGTTTCAAAGTGCGCCGGATCATTCTGATAACTGATAAACAGCAGCCCCGCATCCAGCAAGCCTAGATTATTAAGGCCATCGGTATAATTGTAGGAACGACGCAGTATGCGGATCCCTTTATTATTCTCATGCGCGGCCAGGCTGATATGCGCAGTGGCCGGGATAACGAGTTCCCCCGCCTGATCTTTCACCTCAAAATCAGGCTGATCGAACTCTTTGTGCCCGCTCAGTGGCGCACCCGAGAGTTTATGGCGGCCAAACACGTTGTTTTGGTCGCTGACGCGGTCAGTGTCCCAGTTTTCAATGTGCATACGAATCTTCCGCACCACCTGGTAGGTGCCCTGTTGCTGCCAGGCTGGACCGTCATCTTTAATCCACACATGGCGGTTAAAATCGGTCTTCTCGGTGATATTGCGCGTGCCGTCTTTGAAACCAAACAGATTACGCGGCGTGGATTGCCCTTTCCCCGCCGAAGCGCGACCAAAGCCCAATACCGACCAGCGCGTGGCCGCAGTACCCGTCGATTTGGCGATACGCGCCAGGTTGCGGACCGCATGGTAAGCCACCTGCGGGTCATCCGCACACGCCTGGATAGAGAGATCACCGCCGGTGAGTTCCGGGCTGAAATTGTCGCTGGGCAGTTGAATCAGCTCACGCATCAGGGCGGGTTTCTTAGCTGCCAGGCCCAAATCATCGCTAAAAATGCGCGGCCCCAGACCTACGGTGACGGTTAACGACGCTGGCCCCAAATCCATGGCTTCGCCGGTATCATTGCCTACGCCGCTGGTGCGAGTGGGTTCAACCTGACCAATGGTTTCGCCACGCATCATCTGTGCAATGGCAGAAGACCAGCGCGCCAGTAAAACCTGCAAATCACGTGGGTTTTTCGAGGTTAAATCGAAAGTCATAAACATAATATGACGCTGCGGTGGCGTTTCGATGCCCACCTGCCCGCCAGTGCCATAGAAAGCATGCTCACGTGAAAGATCAACCCGATCCTCTGGGTTATGGATCGCTTCATTCTGTCCATGCGCCGCGCTGATGGCCGGAATGGTCAATGCGCTGGCCACCGCCCCTTTCAGCAAATCGCGTCGGGTGAAATTACCGGCCTCCCTGGCCGGTTTTGTCTTATCGTTCATCGATTATTTTCCGCTGGTTGCTACTTTTTCAGCGATTTTTGACAAGGGTTCCTGCAACGCCTGCACAGCACGACTCAGTTTTGCACCATCTGAGGCTTTCAGTTCGGCGGTGTAGTATTTATAACCCCCCGGAATCGCTGGGTCACGGTAGGTATCCAGTAGCGTGCGTACTGCCGCAAACTGCTCACTCACTTGTTTAGTCAGTTCAGGATCGATTTTTTCCAGTCCCGGTTTCAGGAAGGCAAATGATTGCTCTGCACCTTCGATATTACCTGCAAAATCAATCAGATCGAGATGGCTGAAGGCTTCTTCTTCACCACTGATTTTATTGCTCTGGACTTCTTCCAGCAGGTCTGCGGCACCGTTTGCAAGATCTTCAGGTTTGTACGTCAGTGCTTTTACCTGCTTATCCAGCTTGCCAACATTGCTTTGTAGCTCTGCTGCCAACTGTTTGGTTTCCGCAGTGATCACCCCTTTGCCAAACAGGTCACGCTCCAGTGCGTGGAAGCCATGCCAGCCCACTTTCGGATCGATGTTGGACGCGCGCATGTCAACAAGGTAGTCAAGATTGCCCGCGTTATCGGTCGCTTTGAAACCCGGTAACACGAAGCCACTGACGTCAGATTCAATACGTTCATAGAACGGACGCGCTTTCGCATAATCGGCTTTGGCTTTTTCTACATCGCCCGCATCGATATCGGCCTTCAGGCGATCAACTGCCACAACCATGGCATCAACCACACCGCTCACATACCCCGCGTAACCTTTGGTACCTTCTTCCAGCAAGGTTGCTACGCTACCGGTTGCGGGTGCTGCGCTTTTACCGGTCACGGTAAAGTTGGTCAGCTCCTGCTTCGCGCCGGGGCAATAAATCTGATAGGTGCCGCCATCCAGTGTCAGCGTGAATTTCACCGCAGGCAGGCCCGGTGCCAGATTCTCTTTTTCACCCAGAATACGGTTATCGCTCAGCAGCTCCAGCTCAGTCAGTGACGTCGCGGTTTTGTTCACAACAGTGAAGGTGACCGGACCCGCTTTCGCGGTGGTATGGTCGATATGGCAGGTGCCATCGCCTTCACTGGTCATGGTGATATTGACCTGCGAAACACCGTTTTTCACAGGTGCCTGCGTTGCGGCCTGCGCATCAACCGAAAGCAGCAGAGCCGCGGAAATCCCTGCCGCAATGAGCGCGTATTTTTTGGTGAACGGTTTTGTCTTCATCGTGCCTTCCTGTTTGTTTTTCAGGCAATATCATTGGTGAGTTGAACTGTCCAGCAGTCCCTGTTTGCTGCGTCCTCGGGCACGAACACCTTTTAGCCGCCTGAACTGGCGACTGGCTGAGAAAAAGCAGGTGAAGGCCAGAATGGCAAAAAGCGTAGGTAAAATAACGGCCCAGAAGTGGTAAACATCCTGCGCAGCCGCCGCATCACGTAACCGTTGTTCGATATCCTGCGAAAACGCCGGGCTGATTTGCCAGTCGCAGCCCGCTTCTGCGCTGCGGGCGCGGGCGCTGATGGTGCGTGGCGACTGTAAGCCACTGCCTGATAGAGTGATAAAGGTTGCCGGGTGCGATTCTGCGGTCACCACCACGCCACGCATCATGGTGGCATCGACGCTGCAATTCACCGTCCATTTCGCCTGATAAGGTCCGGGATGCTGCGCCGGGCTTAACCCCACAGGAATGCGGTTGCCGTAAGCTGCCATTACCTGGTCCAGCGTCAGTGGCGAGCTGGCATCGGCTGGCTCATAGCTGTAATTCGCCTGCCACTCCTGCTTACCGGAAGTGGTGACCTTGCTTAACTGATCGTCAGGCACCGTGAGCGATGCTGCTGGCAGCCCCTCAAGGGTGACGGCAAACTGTGGCTTGCCCGCGGCAGGTTGGCTACTGATATGGCCCACGGTTTGCTGCGAAGTGCGGCTAACCAGCGGCATTTCATCGGGAATATCGGCATTCGGTGCCGGGTACACCAGAAACAGCAGCACGGCGGTGAGTGCCAGGCCTGCCCCGGTCACGGCGGTGAATTGTGCTGCGCGTTTCGGTGCCGGTCGCAGATGGGCTGGCCAGTAGATCAATCCCGCAACCGCGACGATGTAAATCAGCCAGCCGGCAAACTCAACCAGTCGGGGATCGGCCGGAATACCCAGCACGCCGGTAATCAGGGCAGACTGAATCGTACCCGGCGTCACCAGCCAGGTGAGGTCGGCAACACGCTGCTGCCCGGCATTCAACCAGCCCGCTTCATGGGCACTGCGTAAGGCGGAGATAATTAATCCGGCGGCAACCAGAATCAGGAACAGCCCGGTAAAACGGAAGAAACGCGACAGATTGATACGAATTCCACCGGCATAAATCCCCCATCCCACGAGGATCGCGACCAGCAAGCCCAGAACCGCGCCTACCGCCGCCCAGATTGCCGATTGTGAGGCAGAAAAGGTTGCCAGTAAGAAGACGCTGGTCTCGAACCCTTCTTTCAACACCGACAAAAAAGCCATGCTGGCGAGGGCCATCGCGCTGGAACGGGTTATCGCCTCTGCGGCTTCGGTTTCCAGCTGACGCTTCAGGTTATGGGCGTGAGAGTTCATCCACATCACCATGCCGGTGACAAAGAACACAGCTACCAGACCGATGATGGACTCCATCATCTCCTGACGAGCCTGCGGTAACGCGTTTTCGGTCAGGTTCAGCACAAAACCAACCGCAAGGGAGAGGATGACGGCACAGACCACGCCCACCCACATGGCGGTCAGAGGTTTGCCATTTTTGCGTAAGAAAGCGGCGATAATACCTACGATTAATGCAGCTTCGAGGCCTTCGCGCAGTGCGATAATGAACGTCGCCAGCAAGTAGAGTGCTCCAGATAGTCGCTAAAAGCGTAATGATAATAATTATTAGTATCACTACACATGAAAATAATAAATATTCCCTACTCACGACGCAGTAAAAAAAGGAAAAACTCTAATTGATCCATGGTTCACCAGATATTATCTGGTATTCCATCACGACGAACATCACAACATTAAGTTAACCTTAAGGAAGCCCCTGATTAATCAGGGGGCTCTTGTGTGGCGGTTTTCAGTATTAAAAATACACAGCTGGCAAAATTTATTTTTCGATTGTAGAGATATGTAAAGGAAACAGATTGATATGACAGGGATTTTATTTGTTAGCTGGCTGGCGGCAGCGCCTGCAATATCCGATCGGCCTCGGCAGCGCTTAGCGGGTACTGATAAAACTGGCGATAAAAGCTGCGCGTGGCCTCATTGATATTCAGCGCGGGAAACAATTCCGGGTGGAGCTTCGCGGCAGCCCACTGAATCTGCAATGCCACCTCAGTACCATAACGGTCCCAGGGGAACACCCCAGCCGGATTCTGCCAGACGCGATGGTTCTGCACCGCCTTCACGCTATTGAAAAGACCTGCGTAATCAGAATCCGCCAGATTTCCCGCACCAGCACCAATGATAATCACGTCCGGGTTCCAGCGAATAACATCCTCCGGAGAAACAGGCTTCATATTGCCATCAATCCCCGCAGCCACATTGCGCCCACCCGCGAGGTTGATCCAGGTATCAATCAGCGTGTTGCGGCCATCCACTTTCAATGGATGGAGCGACTGAATATGCAGCACCGTCGGGCGCTGGCTGGTGGTTAATCCCTGAGTTTTAGCCTGAATGCGGGCAATTTGCTGATCCAGATAGTGGTTATAAGCCACAGCCCGCGCCTGCGCCTCCGGTGTGCCAATCACCGCCGCCGTAGTGGTGAGGGAACGTTTCATCGAATCGAAGTCATCGAACTGCATCTCCAGCACCGGAATACCCGCCAGACGATAGGACTGGGCATCCGGATCATTGGCCGGAACAAAGACCGCATCCACATGCCGCGCCACCAGTGCTTCACTGGCGAAGGTTTTACCATGCGCCTGTAAAGCCTGGTTCAGTGACGGCTGAACCTTAAACATCCACGGCCGATCTGCCGGATGGTTTACCGTCGCGACAATGCGGTCACCCGCCCCCAGCGTCATCATTAACGAATGATGGGCGAACCAGGCATCAGCGACATGGTTGACCGGGTGGGTGATCTCCACACGGTTACCACGATCGTCTGTCACGGTTTGCGCCAGGGTAGTGGCGCTGGCCAGCAATAACGGCAGCGCAAGCGCCAACCGGCAAATCGGTTTCAACATCGGTGTGTTCCCGTCAGAAGTTAAGCTGCATGGAGACCTGAACCATACGCGGTTCGCCCAGTTGAGCACTGGCGTAACCCGAGCCGCTATAGCCATTTAGCCCGCCCGGTACGATATTGGTCCAGTAGTGGCGATTCGTCAGGTTGGTCACATCCAGACGGAAGGTGGTGGCGGTGTTGAACAGTTGGGTCCGCCATGCCGTTCCGGCATCCAGCGTGGTATAGCCACTCACCCAGCCATCGTTCTGGTTATCAGTGCTGCGACGACCAACATAATGCAGGCCACCGTGGATATCCGTGCCACTCAGCATCGGCAAGTCATAGGCGGCAAACAGGCTGGCGACGTAGCGTGACAAACCGACGATTTGCTTATCCTCCGTCTGTTTGCTGGCAGTTTTTAACAAGCGCGGGTCCAGCCACGTCATACCACCGTAAATATGCAGGCGATCGGTGACATCCCCATCAGCCATCAACTCAATACCCCGGTTACGCTGTTCACCATCGATGGCGTAATCACCGCTGGCATTGGTATAAGCATACGGACGCTTGATCTGGAACACTGCGGCGGTGAGGAGAAGTTTATTAATCGCCAGTTTGCTGCCCATCTCAACCTGACGGCTGCGATAAGGTGCGAGGATGTTGCCAGCGTTATTCGATCCGGTGGGCGCGGTATCGCCCTGTTGCAGGCTATCGGCGTAGCTGACATACAGCGTCAGCGGATCCACCGGCTTATACATCAAACTGGCAGAGCCGCTAAAGCCGCTGTTCGACGATTCGCTGGTACGGCTGCCGGCCTTGTTGTAGTTGGACGAACTCAGCAGGCTTTCGCTGCCCGCCAGTAACAGGCTCCATTGCGGTGAGAACGACAGGTTATCGCTCAGCAAAAAAGCGTGTTGCGTGGCAGTGGCCGAATGGTAGCGATCGGTGAAATCCGGGTAATCCGGTTCAGCAAAGGCCTGCGGATTGTCCAGCGAGGCACTACCCAGCGTTGAAGTCCCTCCCGCTATCGGATTCATATTTTTCCAGACAAAACCGCGCATGCCGGTGGATATCTGGTGATGAATCCAGCCGGTATCCACTTCACCGTTCAGATTCGCCATATAGCTGTTGATGGTAAAACGGCTGGCAGTGGCGGAGGACGTGGTGGTGGTGTAATGGCCTTTATTGTCGGTAAACGTATTGGTAACCGCCGTCGATTCGCGATCGGCGATTTGCCGCAACACCCCGATTTCACCCTGCCAGTTGCCGTTAAAATCGTGCTTCAGATGCACGCCAGCGGTCAACGTATGGTTGTTGTCACCGGCATAGGACTGGCCCAGACGCGCTGTTTTCGGATCGGGTGCGGCGGGAAATGTCAGGCCACTACCCAGCGCAAATTTACCCGGCAAGCCTTTGTCATAGAAATGGTAATAGCTGAAGTTGGTCTCCAGCACCGTCTTATCGGTAAGGTTGGCGTCCAGCGCCAGGCTGACTAACTGACGACGTTTCTTGCTGCCTTTTACGTACCCATCGCCTTCATCATCCAGCATATTCAGGCGATAGCGCAGCCGGTCATTAGCATCCAGCGGGCCGCTAAAATCACCCGACAGCAGATGGCTAAGCCCGGTTCCGCCACCGACCGTGATGCTATGCTGCGGGATATCGGTGGGACGTTTGCTGACAAAATTAAATAACCCAGCCGGGTTGGCGGGACCATACAGCGAACCGGCCAGACCATTCAGCACTTCCAGATGATCAAACTGCTCGGCGGCGTAATCGGTGGTTGAGACGACATTCAACCCATCGATCATGCTGTTTTGTACCACGCTGCCCTGCATACCCCGCGTCTGCGGACGCGCGCCATCTCCCTGTACCGAAGGCATATAACGATAGATATCGGTGATACTTTTCAGTTGCTGACGTTTCATTAATTGTGGAGAAACTGTCTCAACCGACCAGGGTGTATTGCGTATTTCCTGGCTTCCTAAATTACCTAAGGTGGCTTTTTTATCGACAGATGAAGGGGTTTGATTAGGTGCTGCGGTGACGGTAATAGCAGGCTGCTCGGTGCTGCTTTCTGCCGCATTGGTATTAATCGCTATCAGTACGCTTAAACTTATTAAACTGATAACCGGGGTGTTGCGCGAATGAATTTTCATTTCCTGGCCATTGCTTTACTGAATAAAAAAGATTGATTTATGGTATTGTTTTGTAAGGTTATTATTATCGTTGTGTAAATCATTATATATCGTTAAATTTTAAAAGAGCAATCGTATATTTAGTCATGGCACACTTCGCTATATAATCCTGTGCATATCGATATCAGGAGCCATTATGAACCGCCCTTTTTCCCGCTTTGCCTTAGCCGGCGTTTTACTACTCACCTCACTGCACAGCTTTGCCAGCCGGGTGGTCACCGACCAGATAGGTCGCCAGGTTACCCTTCCCGACAAGGTGGATCGCGTGGTGGTGTTACAACATCAGACCCTTAATTTGCTGGTGCAACTGAACGCTACCGACAAAATCGTCGGCATCCTGGCCAACTGGAAGCAACAGTTGGGTGACGGTTACGCCACGCTGGTGCCAGAACTCAATCATAAAGCGATGCTTGGCGATCTTACCCATGTGGATGTGGAGAGCCTGGTGGCACTCCATCCGCAGGTGGTGTTTGTCACCAACTACGCGCCGAAAGAGATGATTGATAAGATTTCTGCGCTGGGTATCCCGGTAATTGCGATCTCCCTACGCCATGACGACGCCGGTCAGCAGGGCAAAATCAATCCATCCATGCAGGATGAGGAACAAGCCTATAACCAGGGTATTAAGGAAGGCATCACGCTGATTGGTGAGGTGGTAAATAAGCAGCAACAGGCGAAAGCGCTGATCAAGGCTGCGTTTGCTGGCCGCCAGTTGGTGACCGATCGGTTACGGTCAGTTCCTGAGCAACAACGCGTGCGCGCCTATATGGCAAACCCGGACCTCACCACCTATGGCTCCGGCAAATATACCGGGCTGATGATGGCCCACGCCGGGGCGCTCAATGTGGCGGCGTCGACCATTCAGGGCTTTAAGCAGGTGAGTATGGAGCAGGTAATTGCCTGGAATCCGCAGGTGATTTTTGTCCAGGACAGATACCCGCAGGTAGTGGATGAAATTACCCATAACCCGCAGTGGCAAACTATCGATGCGGTGAAAAATCATCGTGTGTGGTTAATGCCAGAATATGCCAAGGCCTGGGGTTATCCGATGCCTGAAGCCATTGGGCTGGGAGAACTGTGGATGGCGAAGAAACTCTATCCGGAAAAATTCCGCGATATTGATATGCAGAAACAGGCTGACCAGTGGTATCAACAATTTTACCGGACGCATTATCATGACAACGCTGCGCATACTGGCAGCCGGTAGCCTGAAACCGCTATGGCCTGCGTTAATGGCCGAATTCGGATCGACTGTCGAGACCGACTTCGGTCCGGCAGGTCTGCTGCGCGAACGTATTGTGGCGGGCGAACGCTGTGATCTCTTTGCCTCGGCGAATCTCGCCCACGCTGAAGATTTGCTTCAGCGTGGGCTGGCGCTAAAAACGGGCCGCTTTGCGGCCAATGCGCTCTGCCTGACAGTAAAACGTGACCGCGTCACCGAACAGGATGACTGGCTATCGCTGCTGGCACGCCCTGATCTGACGCTCGCCACCTCGACACCGCGCAGCGACCCCTCGGGTGACTATACCTGGCAGCTGTTTGCCGCCATCGAGCAGCGTCACCCCGGATTAGGTCAGCAGATTCAGGCCAAAGCGCGCAGCCTGGTCGGCGGGACAGACAGCCTGGCAGTCCCGCCGGGTGAACTGGCTGCCAGCTGGCTTCTGGCCCACCATCACGCCGATATGTTTATTGGTTACGCCAGTTATGCCCCGCGCCTGTCGTTACTTCCGACGCTTCAGGTTTTCAGCATCCCGGCCCCCTATAACATTCGGGCGGAATATGCCTGGGCGCTTTGTCATCCTCAGGCGATGGCGTTGGCCGATTTCCTGCAATCGCCGGCAGCGCAGCAGATCCTCAGGCAATACGGATTCTTAGCGGTAATGGATTGATCTGGCGCAGGGAATAGCGCCAGCCAGCGCGAAATTATTTTATGGTGACAACACGAAAATTGTGGGAATTAGCAAAAATATGATCCAGATCACATTTAACATATTGAAGGCACACCCGGGTAAAATCCCTGAAAACGGCGCAACCTGAGCAAAATAGCGCCACATTGGCATTTCTCCCGGCATTTCCTTCCGTCTGCCGCATAAGAAATATTTAATAATTAATCGCGAATTGATCACTGCGTAAGAACATCATTTTTGATTGCGAAACAATTTGTCATATTTAACGGGGTGAGTGGTTTTTTAATTCTGGCAGGATACGCCGCACTTAGCGCCTCCTCCTGGTCTTATTACTGTCATGCCGTGGTTTTCAAAAAACGCCGTTTTTTTTGCTGTTAAAACCTGTCTGGCCGCCTTTCTGGCATTATATTTCGCACTGGAACTGAACCTGGATAAACCCGCCTGGGCACTGACCACGGTATTTGTTTCGTCCCAGCTTTATTCAGCCTCCACCATCTCCAAATCGGTGTTCCGCCTGATGGGCACCTTACTGGGTGGCGTATTTATCTTTTTTATCTTTCCATTGATGGTGGAGCATCCGCTGCTGTTTAGCCTGTGCGTATCGCTCTGGGTCAGCGTTTGCTTGTATCTGTCGCTGCACGATCGCACGCCAAAAAGTTATGTCTTTATGCTGGCCGGTTACAGCGCGGCGATCATGGGGTTTCCGGAAGTCACTACCCCACTGGCAATCACCAATACGGTGCTATCTCGCATTGAAGAGATCACCCTGGGTATCGTGTGCAGCAGCCTGGTACATGGCCTGTTGTTTCCGGTTTCGATGCGCAGCCTGCTGGAGCAAAGTGTCAGCCAGTGGTATCTCAACGGACGCAAACTGTGTAGCGATCTGCTGTCCGGTATCCCCACGGATAAGTCTCCTGAACGTGACGACATTCTGATCCGCATGGCGACCAATCCGCAGCAGGTAGAAATTCTTATCACCCACTGCGTATACGAAGGGGATGCTGCGCGTCGATTGATTCGTCTGGTCAGTGTGCAATATCAGCATCTTTCCTATCTGATCCCAACGCTTATCGCCATTGAAATTCGCCTGCAAAAATTATCCGCATTGCAAATCACCTTCCCGGAAAATGTGGCGCAGACTTTTCGCCAGTTTCTGCTCTGGTTACATGACGGCGAAACCGTGGGCGAAACCAGCGATATTCAGCAGGCGCTGGCAACCTGTCAGAAAGAACTTAACGACGCCTGGCGTCTGGGGGAGCTGCCCACCGAGTCCCACCTGTTACTCATCGGTGTACTGGAGCGTCTGACCGACTTTGTACGCATTGCCGGAGCCTATCAGAGCGTAGGAGGTCTGGTGAGCGACCTTTCAGGCGATACAACTCTGGCGCGCGGCAAACGTACCCATCGCTTTTTTGACAAGGGGCTGATCCGCTTATCCGCCCTCACCGCCTTTTGTGCCACCTTCGGATCCTGTCTGCTGTGGATGGCAACAGGGTGGCGTGATGGCGCATCCGCCCCGGTGATGGCCGCGATTCTTAGCTCGTTTTTTGCCAGTCTGGATACGCCACTGACCTCGATGAAACTCTTTATCCGTGGTGTTATCGTCGCCATCTTTATTAGCGTGATCTACGTGGCTATCCTGTTGCCGCAGGCGACATCCTTTGAAGCGCTGATAATTTGTCTCGCACCGGGCCTGGTGCTGCTCGGATTGATGATTGCCCGCCCTACCACCAACATGATTGGTCTGAGCGTGGCGATTCAGATCCCGGGTTTTATTGGCCTGGGCCATCATCTGCGGCCTGATCTGGTGGCACTGACCAATACTGCGATTTCTTCGATGACCGGCGTGTTATTCGCGGTCATTCTCACCGCTATCCTGCGTAATAAAAAACCCTCGTGGACGGCACGCCGCGCGGTACGTATTGGTCTGCGCGAACTGCTGAGGTTTATTAAAGAAACGGAGCGTAACGGCTCGTCGCTGCTGGGACGACAACGTTTTATCGGCCTGATGCTGGATAAGCTGAATGTGGTGCTGCCGCGTCTGCGCCTCGATCCGCAACCTGACATGACCTCGGCGGGTATGCTGTTGAACGAGGTATGGTTAGGGGTCAACAGCTTTGACTACTACGCGCGCCATAAAGATTTGCTGGCGAAATATCATCTCGATAGCGGGCAAATGTTCCACGAGCTGGGGTTATTTCTTAAACGACGTCTGAAATCGTTGCAGGCCACACCCCATCCCGACCTGCTGGATGAAATCGATACCTTGCTGCTGATGCTGGAGCGCCTGGCGATGTGGGACGAAAATCTGTTAACCCCGATGTTCCATCTTGCCAGCGTGCGCCTGTATTTGTTTCCACAGCAGGCCTGGCCGGTAATGAATGCGCGTCAGGCTGAGCTGATGCAGCAAAAAATGTATCGTCTGCCGCCGCGCTAGCCTGGCTGATATCGGTCTCCGATCATTTAATTATCAGGGATGCTTCATATCCTCTGCATGGCGATAGGTTTTCGTCACGCATAGGATTGAAGGCCCTTTGATGAGGCCGTAAATCATGCATATCACGCCATCTTCAACACCTGTGGCTGCTCCCGCTCAGCCATGCCCATCAGCAACGAGTCGTTTGCTGGAGAGCCTGCGCAGCATCGGGAATTCACTGGTAGCGATGGTGCGTTATCCCTTTTCAGAATCGCCATCGTTGGTAACCGAACAATCAATTGAAGAGATCGTTTATCCCGCGTTCAAAACGAATGCTGAAATACATATCGTGGCAAAAAAATGGGGTATGCAGGATTTCGACACTGTCAAAATGATAGTAAAAAAACTGGCTGATATCGAACGGGAAAAAAAATTAATGATCACCGAACTTGATGCAGAACGTATTTATCTGCACCGCGCCCAGCCGAAAAAATACACAAATTTAAAATCAAACAAGATAGGTAATAAAATAAATGCTTGCTTTCCTGGGGACGGAATTTATTTTTTGGCCTCACTGAAACAAAAAGAACACAACCCATATGCTAAGCATGATTCTTTTGAACTTGTCTGCCGTGTGTCTGATGTACTACGTTGTGGTGGCACGATCATTGATGACCCCTATAGTTTTTTGCAAGGGGCGGTCTTTGTCAAACTGCCCAAAAATGAGTTTATTCCTTTTGTTCTGGCAAAAGATTTATAACTGTCTGACCCACACCGTAGCGGCGCGATTTATCGCGCGGATTTTACGCCGTCCCTGATGACCTGAAAGTCGTTCATTCATGTCAATCTGTGGTTATTCTTACCTTATCCATTCATTATATTATCAGAGATACTTCATATTTTCGGCATGGTGACGACTTACAACATTTCATACGATAGGCACCCCATTCTGATGAGAACGAAAAACATGCAGATATCCCCTATTGTAAACTCTGGCAATGCATCCGAACAGCCAGCAGAATCACCCGTCGCGGGCGTGGCCGCTAATATACAACATATAGAAAGTACCGGTGAAACGCTCCTTAGTCAGCAAACTCCCGTGAATCAGCCCGAGATAAATACGGCATCCCCTCGGCATACAAATAGTTATGATCCATCGCAGCGTGAAACAATAATCAATGATATTGTTAAAAAATGGGGGCTACGGGATACCTATACAGTCCAGACCATTGCAAACCGCCTTGATGTTAATTTAAATGAACTCGCGCATTTATCTCCTGAAAATATTTTTCTCCACCGTTCCGTCTCCCCATATAATTCTGAGGGGAGTTATATAACGCAAAGTCAGGGTGAAGCACAATCGAGATATTTTCCAAATGGCGGTGTCCCTTTGCTGATCTCATTAGAAAGAAAAGTCTCTGATCCCTATGCAAAACCAGGGCATATCCCCCAGATGTGCAAACTTTCTGATGTTATCCAATGCGGTGGAAAAATCATTAATAATCCCGTGGCTAATGACTCAAGAGCCGTGGTCGTGATACTGCCACCGGACGTATCGATTCCCACGGAGACACTGGAAAACTATGAAAACTCACTTCGGGCACAATATGAAGCGGATATTGTAAAACAGGCGAATAAATGGCAAACACAAGATACTGAAAGCGTAAAAACAATCGCTTCAGCACTAAATCTACCCGGTCATTTCAATATTGCTCCCGAGAACATTTATCTCCATCTTTGTATGGACCATAATCAGGTTATTCTTCACAACAACACGCTCGCCTATAATTTTGACAGCCAAACTGATGGTATTCATTTCAAGGTTTCATTAATTAGCACTGGAGAATCCTCCAACACAATTACCTGTAAACTTTCCGATGTTTTACAAAGCGGTGGCCAGATATCGCATGGCAGAGGAATCTATGATGTTACTGAAGTGGTTGTCACACTTCCGCCACAGTCTTCGCTCCCGTATTAAAATGAGGTACACAATGAATACCACCCCCGTGGCATCAACCAGTCGGGCTGCAACCTCTTCCCTGACCATTGAATCAGAACATATTTCTCCGGTGGTTGAAAATTTAATATCTATCGATAATAGCGCAGAAAATCTCTCCTCATTTGAAATCCTTTTACAACATACTTTTACTAACGAAATACTGGTCGAAATTCTGCGCAGACTCTCTCCCCCTCTCCAGGTCAGCCATCCCTGGCAATACTTGTTACCGCAACCCTATGCTGAGTTATTGGCGTGCTCAACAAAACAGCCGAATGCCAGCAATTTCCATAGATTGATCGCGTTGCTTCCTCTCATACCCCATGACTGGCAACATGATGCTATTAATACAATATGCGAAAACTTCATCAAAAGAATTGAAAGCTTCCCCGCTTTCAGTGCAGCAATTGACTTCCTCATCACCAGTAAGGAAATAGATAGCCATTCTTTTCAGCTGATGGTGCATAGCCTGATCTCTCGCATCGGCAGTTTTAACGTGAATGAAGAGATGTTTCAGGAAAACCATTTGTTACCGCCACCTGCTCCGGTAAACCCAAAGCATCAAAAAGAAAATATCGCAACCAAAATGGCAGAACTCATATACCAGAAGGATAGCCTTGGCTTTGATATCCAACGTCAGGATAAGAAGAAAAAACTCTTTCTAAACGAAATCAGAAGGATTCAATGGAAAATAAAAACCATTAAGGTTGACAGCAACGATATAGAAAAGAAAATAATAAAAGAACAGGAGGAAAACAGACTTAATGGTGAAGTCAAAAATTTAAGCAGGGAAATCGCGGCAATTAACCGAAGAAAAGCACAAATCGATCGTGCAGACATCGGTCGCTTAACTAAAACGATGTCATACCACGAGAGCTTTAACATAACAAATGACCTGGTAAAAGATATCAATCTCAAGATCAATCTATTAAACAACAGCAATCTTCATATCACTGAACAGACAAATCGATTCGTTTTTGAAATTATAGCCAGCCTGTTATGCGCCAACACAGTGAAAGTTTCTGAGAATGCCCTGGAAAAAATAAAGATAAAGCTGGTCGATTGTCTGGGAAAATTATCGATAAATCAGCGCTATCCTATCTTATGTGCTCTGGTCAAAAGCGAAATATGCAGCGTCCCGGTCCTGGCGACACTGGCAAAAACACTGAATGACGGTTTTTATGAATTTTCATATGCGGCCCTGAGATTAGTGGCAGGTAAAATGGAAGAATACTTTAATAATGGCGAGGATGTCTCCCACATCATTTCTACGCTGCGCGTATGTGTCGAAAATAAATCAGAGAACGAGGATAACTGGTGGAATGATATCGACTCGCTTACCCATAGTTGTCAAAAAATATTGCGTGATCACTCCGTGTAAATTGCTGACAAGCCTGGTGCTACGCGACCCCAGGAAAGAATTTAATGAGGAATGGAATGAATATCACCCCAACGACATCTGGCAGTTCCTCCATTAACACCGAACTCTACACAGCAGAACATCCCATCACTCAGATGAACGAGCATGTGGCAACCGTCACCAATAGCACGGAAAGCCTGTCTTCATTTGAGACAGAAATGCAGCAGATCTTACCCAGGGAAATCATCACGCGGATTTTCAGAACCCTGCATCCAACCAGACAGGCTGAGCACGTATGGCGATATTTTCTACCCAGCCAATACTCACAGTTATTGGACCTGTCCACCAAAAATCCTGAGATTGGCATTTTAAAAAAAATTATAAGAATAATTCCTTTTATTCCACAGGCCTGGCAGCATGATGCCATCAAGGCTGTTTGTGAAAACTTTATCAAAAGAATAGATGAATTTCCCGTTTTCTGCGCTGTAATTGAATTTATTATCACCAATAAAAAATCAGACAGTCATTCATTTATGTTAATGATGCAGACTCTAATAGAACAGGTTGGGGATTTTAAAGTTAATGACGACTTTTGGGGAGCAGATCATGCCTTATTATCCTGGGATCCGATAGAACATCAGGATAGTGAAGGAAATATATGCTATGAAATGGCTAACCTTTCCCTTCTGAAAATTAGCTCCCTCTATAACCTGGAACTTCTGGAGCTTCACACAGCGCTTTTTGCTCGTGAAACAATAAAATTTAACTGGAAGATTAAGGACCTCAACAGTGAAAACCCTGAAATAAAAACAAAAACTAATGAGGAAAAGTCTCTCAACAGAGAGATAAAAAGGACAAAGCAACAGATAAAAAACATCGTTCGTAAAAAAAATGCCACTGATTGCGCTGCTCTTAGCTATAAGACGGTTTATAAACCCCTTCAACCGGGATCGAAAAACAACCATTATGAAATACGGGATATCAACGAAATAATTAACCTCTTCAATACGAAAAAACATCAGGCAGCAGATATCATAAACCGCCATGTATTCGAGCTTATCATCAGCACCCTTGACCAGAACGCCAGCCGAATGACCTCACCAGATCGGGAAAATTTACGAGTAAAACTGGTCAACTCTATGGAAAAATTAACGCAAAGCCAGCGCCACTCCGCGTTATCCTGCCTGATAAAAAGTGATAGTAGTACCCCGGAGGTATTGGCAATTTTAGCAAAAAAACTTGATGGCGATTTTTTTGCACAGCCGTTTGTTGCCATGGCGTTGATTGCGAATAAAATGGAGGTTTCTTATAACAATAATGAAGATGTATCACACGTCATTGCCGCACTAAGATCCTATATAGCGCCGAGACTGGAAGAAATAAGAAACTTTCTGACCTTTTTTCATCTGATTTCCCGTGACTGTCAGAATCTGTTATTAAACGATCTCCTGTAAAGTTTAAGATAAAGGCCGCGGTCTGAAAATTCAGCGAGGAATAGCATGAATACCGTCCCCTCAACATCCACAAATCCCGTTGTAAGTCCTCTCTTGTCTGCGGCAGAACAACCCGTTGCTCAGGTAAGCGAAAATGTAGCAACCATCACCAATAGCACAGAAAGTCTGACGTCATTTGAAAGGATTTTAAAACAGACTTTTCCTGATGAAATTCTCCTTAAAATTGTCAGGGGGCTGCATCCAACACGCCAGGTCAACCACCCGTGGCAGAATTTTATGCCTGAACCCTATTCGAGGCTTCTGGACTGCTCGGCAACACAAACCAATGCAGAAAATGCCCAGACACTGCTGGATATGTTAACTGAGATTCCAAATGAGTGGCAACAGGATGCAATAAATGCCATCAGCGAAAATTTTATTAAACGAATACAACACTTCGATACCTTCATTGTTTTTATATATTTCATCCTTTCCGATAAGAAATCAGATGGGAATTCCATGGGGGGAATCATACTTAACCTGATTGAATGCATTGGCAGGTTAAGCGTATTTGACATGACGTTTCGATCTGAAAAAAAACTATTGCCGGAAAATTTAGCAAATTTTGAAAATCATTGCATCAATAAAACAATAACTCAGCTCAGGCGCGAACAAATAATTATTAACCTGGATACAAAACTCCAGCAAGCCAAAAACCTGCTATTTTTCCATAAGGTGAGGGAAAGTCATTGGGATATAAATAATGCCTGTGGCGAGAACAAAAACACCCCATTAAAAGAACGAATAAAAAAAGCATCTGAACTGGCGGGAACAAGACTTATCACCTTAGTATTAAAAATAAGTCAAAAAAGAGAAGCATTACTTGCTACACAGTGTAACTCAGATCGAATGGAACAGAGATTAAATGAGTCGCGGATAGCACTGGCAGAAATTATCACATCCATCAATAAAAAAATAAAAACATTCAATGACAACCAATCTCACCATGCCAGGCTGATAAATCGCCATAGCTTCGAAATCCTTTCTGACTTAATTGAGAAGAATATTGATAAAATGCCTGACGATATACGGAAAAAGATCCAACTCAAACTCGCCAGCTCCATTGGAGAACTCCCTAAGCAGCAGAGACATACCGCCTTGTATGCTCTAATTCAAAGTAAAAACAGTAATCCACTGGTATTAAGCGTTTTGATAGATATGACCAGAGATGATTTTTATCAATACACTGGTGATGCAATTAGACTCATCGCAAATAAAATCAAAATGCACTTTGATAATGAATCAGATTTATTGCCTGTCATTTCCGTGCTGAAAAAATTAAACAACATGGAACCCCCCAATATTTGGTGGCAAAATATCCACATACTCCCAACTGGTTGTCAGGAGTTATTACGGGGCGCTGCCGGAGATTGATAAGACCGAACTTACCTTTTTAGCAGACTTTATGCCCGACGCAGCCCATTGAGTACCACCGTCATCCCGCGGCTCACCACACGGTCATGACGCATCACAATGCCAAGGCTGCGCTGCAACTCTGGCTCAGGAGCAAACACGCTTAATCCTGCCCGGTCCTCTTCCTGCTCCAGTGCCATCACAGGCACAAGGCTGTAGCCCAAACCGGCACGTACCATACGCTTGATGGCTTCGATACTACCCAGCTCCATCACGGGTGTTGGACGCAAACCCGCCTCGCGAAACCAGGCGTCGGTCACTGCCCGTGTGCCGCTGCCCGGTTCAAATACGATCAACGGCAGCGCAGCCAGCGCCACTGGCGTGACAGGTGATGCCACTGCCTCCCTGCTGTCGCAGGACACAATCACTCTGAAATCCTCCTCATATAACGGCCTGACATGCACGCTTTGGCTGCTTACCGGCAACGTCACCAACCCGATATCCACCTGATTTTCTTCCACTGCGCGTATAATGGCGGCGGTGTTGCCGGTCCGCACATCCACTTTTAACTGCGGATGCTGCTGACGTAATTGTTGCAGCAACGGGGGCAATAAATGGATGCAGGCGGTCGCCCCCGTGCCAATGATCACCGTACCGCTGATCTCGTCAGCATGCTGGGTGACGGCGGCCCGTGCCGTGGCAACCGCGCTGGTGATATGTTCACTGTGCTCAAGTAGCGCCTGCCCTGCTGCGGTGGCCCTGACTCCGCGCCCGGTGCGTTCAATCAGGCGTGTTTGCAGTGATTGCTCCAGCTGGCGGATTTGCAGGCTGACCGCAGGCTGCGAAAGCCCCAACGCATCAGCCGCGCCGGAAAAACTCCCCCGGCTGATAACCAGGCGGAAAGTGTCCAGATGATCGAGATTGAGGCTGGCCATCTCTAAAAATTCCTTATAGCGCGGATAAGCGCACCGGGCTGCCACAGATTAAGCCAACAGGGTAGCCTGAATGCAGATAACAAACGAGAGCCATACAATGGAAATTTTGCTGGCAGAAGAACAACATATCCCCGCCATTCAACAGATTTATGCGCACCATGTCTTATACGGCTGCGCAACCTTTGAAACCGATCCACCCGATGAAGCCACCCTGCTGGCCCGCCTGCAAAAAATAAACGCCGCCGGACTGCCGTGGTTTGTGGCAATCGAGGATGGCGTGGTATTGGGTTATTGCTACCTCTCGCGCTGGCGCGAACGTTTTGCCTACCGTTTTAGCCTTGAAGATTCGGTGTATATCGACCAGCGTTACACCGGGCGCGGTATCGGCAGAAAATTGCTGGCGCAGGCGCTGTCATGGGCCGAACAGCAGGGATATCGCCAGATGGTGGGCGTGGTAGGCAACAGCGAGAACGACGCTTCCATTGCCCTGCATCGTTCAGCCGGTTTTACCGTGACCGGCACACTGCGCTCGGTTGGCTTCAAACACGGACGCTGGCTGGATACGGTGATTATGCAACGCCAGTTAGGTGTCGGTGACAGCACTCTGCCCTGAACAATAACGGGTAAACAGATCCACCAACGCAATTACCTGATCATCCAGCGGGATCAGTTCCTTTTTCACAATCAGATGCATCGGGGTACTGCGGCGACCGCCATGATTTAACGGTAAGAGCTGCAATACTCCCTGCTGCAGTGCTTCAGAAATGCGTTCCTGCGGCAGCCAGCCATACCCCACCTGGTGCATCACCGCTTCAACCGCTGTATCCACCGTCGAGAAAAACCATTGTTCCGATTGCCCCACCGAGGCGTTCGGCGCTTGCGAGCGCGAGGTACCGATACGAATTTGCGGATAGCGTGACAGGTCATATTCCGTCAGCGGCTGCGCTAAGGTCAGCAGCGGATGGTCGCGGTGAATGACCGCCAGAAAATCAACATTCATCAGCCACTGCCCGCGTCCGGAAACGTCTTCGCGGCGCGTCATCACCATCACATCGGCGTCAGGCACCGCCGGATGCAGCGGATCGTCGTATTCCAGCACCTCGGTAAGTTGGATTTGCGTCGCCGGATATTGTTGCTGGAACTGCTGCAACACGCGAAACAGCGTCTGGCGCGGAAAAATATTATCAACCACCAGTTCCAGCTGAGTACGCGCGCCGTCGTGCAAACTTGCCGCGCGCGACTCCAGCACATGGAAGGCATTCAGCAATGGGCGCACCTGTGCCAGCAGCGTCTCCCCCTGCGGGGTCAAGAGCGCTCGCCGGCCTTCAATGCGCAGCAATGAAATCCCAAGACGTTCCTGTAACAGCGAAAGATTGTAGCTGACGGATGACTGGCTACGATTCATCGCTTCCGCTGCCTGATTGAATCCGCCCAGCTCGACGACCTTATCAAGGATCGCCCATTGTTCCAGCGTGGTCTTAAACATCAACACATCCAATATTTAGATTAAAACTATCCAAAATTAGCGTTATTCATTCAATTTTTAAAGGGGTATCGTAAGTTCATCAACTGAAGGAGATGAAAAATGAGCAACTTTGATAAACAAGATTTGAGCGGTTTTATTGGTAAACACCTGGTCTACACCTACGACAATGGCTGGAATTACGAGATCTACGTGAAAAATGCCACCACCCTCGACTACCGTATTCACAGCGGTCTGGTGGGAAATCGTTGGGTGAAAGATCAGCAGGCTTACATCGTGCGGGTCGCCGACGCGGTGTATAAAATTTCCTGGACCGAGCCAACCGGCACCGACGTCAGCCTGATCGCTAACCTCGCTGACCTTGTCTTTCACGGCACCATTTTCTTCCCGCAATGGGTAATGCTAAACCCGGAAAAAACCGTCTGCTTCCAGAATGATCATCTGAGTGAAATGGCGGCGTTTCGTGAACAGGGACCGACTTATCCGACCACAGTGATTGATGAATTCGCCACCATTACCTTTGTTCGTGACTGCGGTCCCGATAATGAGAACGTGATTGCCTGTGCGGCGAGCGAACTGCCCGCCGACTTCCCGGCTAACCTGCGTTAATCCAGCCAGGCTGCGCTGTGGAAATCAATTTCCCAGCGCAGCACCTCTGCATACAGCTTTGACAGCCGCTGCTGTTCGCTTTCCGGCAGCGTCGCGGCACAGGCATCCAGTTCCGCTTTCAGCCAGCTCGCCTGTTGATAAAACGCCTCCTCCGCGTGCAACTCCACCCAGCGACGAATGTCCGCATCACTTTGGCTTTTCTCTGCCACCCGTGCACACCAGTGGTAATACATCCATTCAGCGCCAAACATGATGGTGATGATGTCGGCATAACTGCCCTGCTGCGCCGCTTGCAGCATCCCCTGGTCGAAACGTTTTACCCCAGGGAGATCACCCGGCACGCTGGCCGGATCAATATTGCGTCGCACATAAACCTCTTCAAACCAGGCGATCTGCGTATCCACCAGCGCATTCAACACCGTAATCAGCCAGCGCTGCTGACGGATGCCGGGAGCTTTGCTGATGCCCAGCGCAAAGATGGCGATAGCGGTAGCCACAAAGTTGCCTTCAAACACCAGATAACGATTGAATACCGCCTCATCCAGTTGATCCTGTTCAATATCCAGCACGAAACGATGTTGCTGCATCTCCTGCCAGATGGCCTGATGTTCCTGTAACAGACGGTCGGTGAATGACATCACTCCCCCTCCAGCGCGGCTTTTGCCACGTTCATAAAATGTTTCACACGCGCCAGTTCTACTTCATTCCACCAGACCCCATCACGTTTCAGCGCGCTGGCCACAATCACGCCCTGTGTACGGCCAAGAATTTCGCAGACGTTACCCGGCGTTACGCCGGATCCCACCAGCAGCGGCAACGAAGTGGCACTGCGGATTTCATCGATTTCGCTTAAGGTGGCGCTATCGCCGGTGCGCTGCCCGGTGGCAATCACCGCATCCGCTTCAAAGAACTCCACGTCACGGGTGAGTTCAGGAATGGAACGGTCGGCGACAATCGCGTGGCTCCCGTGCTTCACATGGCTGTCGGCAAATACCCGGATATGCTCAGCGCGTAGCTGGCTGCGATAGCGCAACGCTTTGGCCGCTGCTCCCTCAATCAAACCTTCGTTTGCCACATAGGCATTGGCCCATTGATTAACCCGGATAAAATCCGCACCACCGGCCAGTGCCGTTGCCAGTGCCGGAATCGCCGCATTCGCCAGCACGTTAATCCCCAGGGGTACGCCAAACCGGCTACGAATTTTCCCGGTAATCACCGCCATGAAAGCAGCCGTTTCCGGGCCAATATCCTCCGGTTTCGAAAATGGAATATCACCATGATTCTCCACAATCAAACCATGTACGCCACCTGCCAGGTAATTTTCCGCATCACGCAGTGCGCGTTCGATAATATCATTCACTGATGCACCACGATATTTCGGTGAACCAGGAAAAGCATCGCAATGAATAACACCAATCACTGCTTTTGAACGTGAAAATATTGCTTGTATTGCGTTGCTCTTTTCTGATGAGATAACTGCCATCTTAATCACCTTTTCGAGAAAACCATGCATATCTATGTATGCGGTAATATTACCGTTGATGAATTCTGGCAGGTCGATCATTTTCCTGCCGAGGGCGAATCCGCTCTGGGAAATAAAGTTCATAGCGATGTAGGTGGCAAAGGTGCCAACCAGGCCATGGTATTATCCCGCTGTGGCATTCCCACCTCATTAATTACTGCTACCGGCGCAGATTCACAGGGTGAATGGCTGCGCCAGCGCGTCAACCATGAAAGGTTGGCACTACTACCCTTTGCTGCCACCGTTCCCTTTAGTGACAATTCAGTTATTTTCACCACGGCTAAGGGCGATAATGCCATTATGACCAGCAATGCCGCTGCAAATAGCCTGAACCCGGACACGGTGAGCGCACATTTAACGGTGGCGCAGCCAGGCGATATTTTTTTACAGCAGGGAAACCTCGCCCCGCAAACGACCCTGGCACTGTTCCAGCTGGCTAAATCCCGTGGCATGACCACGGTATTTAATCCTTCGCCAGTCAACCCGGATTTTGTCCACTGCTGGCCCTGGGTAGACATCGCGGTGGTCAATCAGGGAGAAGCGGCGTTACTGACCCCGACGCTACCACCGCACGGCAGCCTGATCACCACGCTGGGCGCAGCCGGTGCACAACTACAGCGCGACCAGCAAAGCTGGCTGGTTGCCGCCGCCAAAGCCCGTGTTATTGATACCACCGGCGCAGGTGATACCTTCCTTGCCGTGATGCTGGCTTCCAGCCTGTTGCGCCAGACCCTGCCGGACGCACTGGCTCTGCGCCATGCCACTGCTGCCGCAGCGATTACCGTCAGCCGCCGGGGGACCTGGAGCGCGTTTCCCACCCGCCCGGAGTTACAGGCCATTCTGGCCCGGCGTTAATGCCGGGCCTGCGGTTTATTTGAACATGGCGCGATAGCTGCCCACGTTCTCTTTGGTTACCACCGTCGCCGGTACCTGGATGTGTTTCTGCACCGTTTTACCGGCGTTGATCGCATTCAGGGCTTTGACGGCTTCTTCACCCATTTTTTCCGGGTCCTGTTGCAGCACGGCCACCACATAACCCTGATCGATGCCGCTGATGGCGCGGGCAGTCAGATCCCAGCCAAACACCTTGATATCCTTCTGACGCCCCTGGTTTTCCACCGCCGCAATCGCGCCGAGCAGCGCCGGTTCACCGGTGGCATAAATCGCGGTCATGTCCGGGTTGCCGGTAATCAGGTTTTCAGCGGCGGTCATCGCGTCGTCCTGGATGTTGCGGCCATCAACCACATCGGCCACACTGATGTTTTTATTGCTTTTAATGGTGTCTTCAAAGCCTTTCTGACGCTCATTCTGGATAGCAGAATTCAACGCGCCAACAATACCGACACGCGCTTTGCCGCCCATACTTTTATCAACATAACCCAGGAAATATTTGCCGAGGATCTTACCGCCTTCAACGTTATCCACCCCCACCTGGGCGGCCTGTGGGCCAGCAGGTAATACCGCATCGATAGCAATCACCGGAATATTTTTCCCAGCGGCTTCTTTTATTGCAGGCATGATGCCATTGACGTCAATAGCATCCACCATAATGCCTTTCACGCCTTGTTCAATATAGTTTTCAATCGCATCATTTTGTGAAACAGGATTATCGTTAGCATTAAAGATAACGACATTTTTACCGCTGGCCTTTGCCGCTTCCTGCGCACCTTTATTCATCTGATTAAAAAACAAGGCCTGCTGATTTATTTGCACCAAAGCATAATCAGCCGAAGCAGCCATAACGGCAGTGGTCATTAACGAAGAGAGAAGCACAACACAGGAAAGAACGGTTTTCTTGCTGGTGTTAAATAACATCATCGTTGCCCTCATCAAAAAGTGTCTGCACCCTGGTGGGTAAGTTTTTTGCGGGACAAATATCTGTAACAGCAAACGTCATATTTGCTGCCTGCTTTGGCGGCCTTTATTACTTTTCCGTCACGAACTCCGTTCAGTGACTGGGGGAAAAGCGCAAAAGGAAAAACGGCATCGGATAAACTGGGTATTAACATTCGCCGAACGCAATAAAATGTCAAGCGAATATTTTAAGTGCAGCCGCAGTAAAAAGTCTGTCGCTGGCAGGGAAAAATGTGTTAATGCTGTGGCCGATAAAAGGTGTGCACTCATGACAAAAAAACGCGTTTTACTTTCAGATGTGGCGCAACTGGCTGGGTTGTCAAAAGCAACTGTGTCGCGCTATCTCAATCATTCGCTGGTTCTGCCGCAGGATACCGTCACGCGGATCGAAAACGCGATCCGCCAACTGGATTATCGCGGCAACTCGCTGGCGCGTCGCCTGAGCAAAGGCGGTAGCGAAACACTTGGCCTGGTGCTGCCCGATATTACCAACCCCTTCTTTGCCGAACTGGCCGATGCCGCAGAAGAAGCGGCGTCACAGCGCGGCTACAGCCTGGTGCTCTGCATCACCCGCAACAACCCAGACAAGGAATGTCAGTTTATCCGCTGGCTGGATACCTGCCAGGTGGATGGCCTGCTGTTCACCACCAACCGCCCGGATAATGGCCTGCTGCGCAAAGAGGTGCAGCGCCAACAGCGTATCGTCTTGCTGGATGAAGATATTCCCGGCAGCAACGTGCCGAAAGTCTTCGCCGATAACGTCCAGGGCGGCAAGCTGGCGACGGAGCAACTGATCGCTGCCGGACATCAGCAGATTGCCTTTGTCGGTGGTCCTGATGCGTTGATGAGCGTGCGCGAACGTTATCAGGGATTTTGCCAGGCGATGCAGCAGGCCGGGTTGGCAGTGGTGCCGGAATGGGTGATGTTTGGCAAATACGAGCGGAGTTTTGGCGCGCAGGCCCTGCACCACTTCTTTGCCAGCGAATTACGCCCGAGCGCGGTGTTCGCCGCCAGTGATTATCTGGTACTCGGGCTGCTGGATGGCCTGCGTGAACGTGGGTTACGTGCGCCGGAGGCCCTGTCGCTGGTGGGGTTCGATGATGCCAGCTATGCCGATTTCACCCAGCCACGTATTTCCACCATTCGTCAGCCTGCGCGTGAAATGGGGCGCGCAGCGGTTGAACAGATGCTGAATCTGCTGCATGGCGATTTGCCGCTACCGCAGGAAACCCGTCTGCCGGTGGAATGGATCGCTCGCGACTCCATCAGCCCACGGCACAACGTGCGCTAAATTGGCGCATCGTTGCACCCTGCTGGCTCATCACGCCTGAAATCTCCGCCACCTGGTAAACCGGTTTACTTGCGTGAAAAAAATATTTCACCAAAGTAAACATTGGGTTGCACAAGGTTGCATGCGGTGATTTTTTCACCTGGCACAGTCTCTGCTATCTTTCGAGTGGCGAACAAATATCTCTGCAAGACATGCGTTGGTCAGCGACACGCATTACGCGCATCGGGTAAACCGGTTTACAAGATGTAAGCCTTTACCGCGTAAGGCGTCCGCTGACGCAACGTCTCCGTTTGAATCACAAGGGGAGTGTTGAGATGCAACAGCAGCAACGTGCCGCCCCGGCACGGGTTGAGATGGTCAATATCACCAAAACCTACGGCTCGATTCGCTCGCTGCGCGGCGTGAATCTGGAGCTGGCACCCGGTGAAGTGTTGGGTCTGGTCGGTGACAACGGTGCCGGTAAATCTACGCTGACCAAGGTGCTGTCCGGTGCCGTGGTGCCTACCAGCGGTGCGATTCGTATTGATGGCGAGGAGCAACGTTTTGCTAACCCCGCCGATGCCCGACGTTGCCACATCGAAATGGTTTATCAGGATCTGTCACTGTGCGACACCGTGGATGTTGCGGGAAACCTGTTTATGGGCCGTGAACCGATGAAGCACTGGCTGGGGGTGCCCTTCCTCGATCAGCAAAAAATGCATGCCGATGCACGTGAAATGCTGAAGGGGTTGGGAATTTCCATTCCTGATACCCGCCTGCTGGTGCGCAATTTATCCGGTGGGCAACGACAGGCCATCGCCATTGCCCGCGCAGCGGCGTTCGGCCCGAAAGTGCTGATTATGGATGAACCCACAGCGGCGCTGGCCGTGGCCGAAGTGGAAGCGGTGCTGGCCCTGATCAAACGCGTGAGCGCCCGTGGCGTCAGTGTGATCCTGATTACCCACCGTTTGCAGGATCTGTTCCTGGTGTGCGATCGCATCATGGTGATGTACGAGGGCACCAACGTGGCGGATCGCCGGGTGGCCGATACCAGCCTGAGCGAAATCGTCAACCTGATTGTCGGCGAGAAGTTTAGCGCGCCGTCCGCCCACGCCCATTAAGGGAACGAGTATGAGTATGGTTAACCTTTCCGGTACACGCATGATCCAGCATTCGCTACCCAGACGCCTGCTGCATAACCATTCTGGCGTGGTCAGCATTGCGCTGTTTTTTGTCTTCTGCTGCGTGGTGTTTTCACTCATCACCAGTAACTTTCTCACCACGCCCAACTGGCTCAATATTATTCGCCAGAGCGCACCGTTGTTGATTGTGGCGACGGCGATGACCCTGGTGATCACCACCGGTGGCATTGATCTCTCGGTGGGTTCAACCCTGGCGCTGGTGGGAGCCTTGTCCGCCATTGCCCTCAACAGCTGGGGCTGGCCGTGGTATTGCGTGCTGATTGGCGGCCTGGCAATGGGGGCGTTAGTCGGCGCGATTAACGGATTTTTTATCGCGTATGAGGGGATTCCGGCGTTTATCGTCACCCTCGCAACCCTGGCGGTGGTCCGAGGCGTGGCGCTGTTAATGACTCAGGGTTACTCAATCCCGATCCCCGCCGATAGCCCGTTTACCTTTATGGGCCGCGCCTGGCTAATCGGTATCCCGATGCCCGCCCTGATCGGCATTGTGGTGCTGATTGTCGGACATGTGGTGCTCAATAATATGCGCTTTGGTCGCTATGTCACCGCCATCGGTGCCAATGCCGAAGGTGCAAGGCGCAGTGGCATTAATACCAAAGCGGTGGTGATGCGCGTTTACATTATCAGCGGAATGGCCGCCGCGCTGGCTGGCATGATCATCACTGCCCGTCTTGGCAGCGGTTCATCTAATCAGGGCGAAGGGTTTGAATTGCAGGTAATCGCCGCCGTGGTGCTCGGCAGTACCAGCCTGTTCGGTGGTTTTGGCACGGTGATCGGCACGCTATTGGGGGCGCTTTCCATCGCCATTATCCAGAACGGTTTGATTCTGTCGCATATTTCACCGTTCTATACGCAAATCGCTACCGGCGCGATCATCCTGCTCGCCATCTGGATCAACACCCGTATTCTCAACCCGGCACGCGCCTCTGCCAAAGGATAGCTGATGAAAGGTTCTATTTTTCGTCATCCCGAACCGCTGCCGCTCGGCGTGCAAAGCGGTTATGTGATGACGGTCCTCGGCCCGCTGCCGCTGGACCAGATGGGTGTCACGCTGATGCATGAACACATTTTGCTGGATGCTTCGGGCAAATGGGTACCGCCCTGTTGTTGCAGCGAGCGTCATGTCGCCGAGATGCCGGTACGTATCGAAAATCTTGGTGAGCTATCGCTCAATCCGCTGATGAGCCGCGATAACTGCCAGCTGTTTGACGTTGATGTGGCGATTGAAGAGTTGATGAAGTTCCGCGCTCTGGGTGGGGAAACGGTGGTTGATCCCACCAATATCGGCATTGGCCGCGATCCTAAAGCGTTACAACGCATCGCCCGCCTGACCGGCCTGAATATCATTATGGGCACCGGTCTGTATCTGCAACCGTCGCACCCGGAGTGGGTAAAAACCACCAGCGTGGAACAGCTGACGGAAAAGCTGATTTATGACCTCGGTGGGCTGGCGGAAAAACCTGAGGTGCTGGCCGGGTTGATCGGCGAGATTGGCGTATCAAGCCGCTTCACCGCCGATGAAGAAAAATCGCTGCGGGCAGCGGGACGCGCCAGTGCGGCCACCGGAGTGCCGATTGAGGTTCATCTGCCTGGCTGGGAACGTCTCGGCCACAAGGTGCTGGATATTCTGGCGCAGGAAGGTGCCGATCTGCGGCATACCGTGTTGTGTCATATGAACCCCAGCCACGCGGACAAAACTTATCAGCGCGAACTGGCCGATCGAGGTGCGTACCTCGAATACGACATGATCGGCATGAGTTACTACTACGCCGATGAACAGGCGCAATCGCCCTCCGATGAAGAGAATGCCCGCGCGATCTGCGCCCTGATCGATGACGGCTATCTCAACCAGATTTTGCTGTCGCAGGACGTGTTTCTCAAAACCATGCTGACCCGTTATGGCGGCCACGGTTATGGCCACATCCTGAAAAATTTCGTACCGCGCCTGCGCCGCCACGGCGTCAGCGGTGAACAGTTAGAAACGTTGATGATCGCCAACCCACAGCGGGTATTTGGCGCGTAATGGAGAAAATCATGACGAAAAAGGTTCTGCTGGTGGGTGAATCCTGGACCAGCACCGCAACGCATATTAAAGGCTTTGATCAATTTGCCACCGCCACCTGGCACAATGGCGCGGTGGATTTTCTGGCGGCGTTGAAGGACAGCGCTTATCAGATCACCCATATGCCGGTGCACGAGGCCCCCGAACAGTTCCCGCTGACGCTGGCCGCGTTGCAGGAATGGGATGTGATCATCCTGTCGGATATCGGGGCCAATACCCTGCTGCTGCACCCCGCCACCTGGCTGAAAAGTCAGCGTACCGCCAACCGTCTGACGTTATTGCATGACTATGTCGCCCAGGGTGGCGCGCTGATGATGATTGGCGGTTACTACAGTTTTCAGGGTATCAATGGCGGCGCACGCTACCGCAACACGGCGGTGGAACAAACCCTGCCTGTGCGTTGCCTGGCCTGGGATGACCGGGTTGAACGTCCTGAAGGTTGTTATCTGGAACAAACGCAGGCGCATGGCATTCTGGAAAACCTGCCTGCGGAGATGCCGTGGCTGCTGGGCTATAACGAAGTGGAGATGCAGCCCGAGGGCCAGTTACTGGCGACCATCGCCGGTACCCCGCATCCGCTGCTGGCGATCCGTGAATATCAGCAGGGGCGCACGCTGGTGTGGACCAGCGATATGTCTGCACACTGGCTGCCGCCGGAATTTGCCCAGTGGGCCGGATTTCGCCAGCTGTGGATCAATTGCCTCGACTGGCTGACCGGATCGCCAGCATGAGCGCGTTAATCGATCTGACGCAGCAATTGCTGCGTTTCAACACCATCAATCCCCCCGGCGACGAAGCTGAATGCATAGCGTGGCTGGCGGATTACCTCCGCGATGCGGGTTTTCAGGTGCAGCAGCATCGTTTTGGTGACCGGCGAGCCAATCTGATCGCTTCGCTACCTGGCAAAGCCGATGGTAAACCGCTCGGCTTTACCGGGCATCTGGATACCGTGCCGCTGGGCGTGGCTGACTGGCAATATGATCCTTTCGGTACGGATATTGTTGATGACCGCATCTATGGCCGCGGCAGCAGCGATATGAAGGCGGCGATTGCCGCCTTTATCACCGCCTGTCAGCGTCACAAACCCGCGATCATGGCGGGTAGTGGCGTGGTGCTGTACCTCACCGGTGGTGAAGAGACCGGCTGCGACGGCGCGCAGGCGTTGATCGATGAGACTGAGCTGCCGCAACCGGGCGCGTTGATTGTCGGCGAACCGACCGCTAACTATCCGGTGATTGGGCACAAAGGTGCGCTGTGGTTGCGTTGTGAAACCCGGGGGAAAACCGCACATGGCGCGATGCCACATCTGGGCATCAACGCTATTTATCTGGCGGCAGACGCGCTGGGTAAAATCCAGCATTTCTCACCTGGCGCGGCGCATCCGCTGATGAAGCAACCGACGATTAACGTTGGACGCATCCAGGGTGGGTTAAACATCAACTCGGTGCCCGATCGCTCTACCTTTGATGTCGATATCCGCACCGCACCGAATCTGCAACATGGCGAGATCCGCCAGCGCCTGGCGACAACCCTCGGGGAAAACGTATTCGTCACCACGCTGGTCGATTTACCTCCGGTTTTGAGTGCAGAGGAACATCGCTGGATGCAGCAGGTATTCCAGTTATGCCAGCCATTACACGCCGAAGCGCTGACTGCACGGATTGTGCCTTACTTTACCGATGCGTCGTTGCTGCTACCGGCCCTGGGTGCCCCGCCGTGCGTCATTCTCGGGCCTGGTGAGCCCACCATGGCCCATCAGACCGATGAATATTGCCTGCTGTCGCGGCTGGAGGAGGCGGAGAATCTATACGGGGAAATGATTGCCGCGTGGATGGCCACCCCAGACTGCACGTAACCGCGCGATTTATCGCGCTATCTTCTTCAGAGCAGCGGCCAAAGGCGCGCAATAAATTGCGCCGCTACCGACCGCAGATATCCGTAACCGCGCGATTTATCGCGCCTTCGGTCAATGCGAAGAAACAAACGCCGCGTCCCGGTGCTCTGGTGGCACAGCAAAATGCTGCTGCATTCTGCGGCTCTCCTCTGCAGGTGGCAGGCCAAACAGGCGTTTGAATTCGCGATTAAACTGCGACGGGCTTTCATAACCCACGGCAAAGCTGGCGGCGGCAGCGGTCATCTCCTGCCGTACCATCAACATTCGTGCCTGATGCAGCCGTACCGATTTCACATATTGCATCGGCGCAGCGCCAGTGATGGCCTTAAAGTGGCTGTGAAAAGTGGGTACGCTCATGCCCGCCTCGGCGGCCAGTTGCGCCAGCGTCAGTGCCTGCGCATAGGTGGCGTGGATCTGGCGCAGCGCTTTGCCAATTTTGCCAAACTGTCCCTGCTGCGTCAGGGCTGAACGCATCACACTGCCCTGTTCGCCAGTCAGCACCCGGTAATACAATTCACGCATCAGGGCGGGTCCCAAAATAACGGCATCACGCGGGTGGTTCATCGCTTGCAGAAACCGCAACACGGAGCCTTGCATCACCACATCCATCGGGCTGGACACCATGCTTTGCGGTGCGGGTATCGGTTCGGTTCCGCCCTGCTGATCGAGCTGAAGCATCAACTCTGCCGCCACTGTGAAATCCAGATGCATATAAATGGCCAACAGAGGCCGCTCGGGGCTGGCATCGGTTTCCATCACAAAGGGCACCGGCACTGAAACGGCAAGGTAGTGCTGCGCGTCATAGACATAAACCCGATCGCCAAGATAACCCCGCTTACACCCCTGGCAGACAATGACAATACCCGGATCGTACAGCACCGGGGTACGTGCCAGAGGACGGTCGGATCGCAGGATACGTACCTGCTCCAGCGCGGTCAGGTTATAGCCTTCATCGGGTGCCAGCGCACGTAGCAATGCCACCATGCTGGTCTGAATCTGCTCACTCATAAAAAATACCCACTCATAAGATTAGGCAATAAAACCAGAAGATATGGCCTCAATACAAGATGGAAGGAAGAATATTATGCATTCTCACTTTTAGCAGGAGCCAGTCTTATGTCATCAACCAAAACAATATTCATCACCGGCGTCAGCAGCGGCTTTGGCCGTGCTTTGGCACAACAGGCGCTGAACCAGGGTCATCGGGTGATCGGCACCGTGCGTAATCAGGCAGCCAGAGAAGCATTTGAAGCGATCAAACCGGGTGATGCCATTGCCTGCCTGCTGGACGTGACCGACTTCGCCGCCATCGACAGTGCTGTTGCTGCACTGGAAGAGCAAGTGGGTCCGATTGATGTACTGGTCAACAATGCCGGTTACGGGCATGAAGGGGTGATGGAAGAGTCTTCGCTGGAGGAGATGCGCCGTCAGTTTGATGTCAACGTGTTTGGCGCTGTCGCCATGATAAAGGCTGTGCTGCCGTTTATGCGTCAGCGTCGTCGCGGGCATATCATCAATATCACCTCGATGGGCGGATTTATCACGATGCCGGGTATCACTTATTACTGCGGCAGCAAGTTTGCGCTGGAGGGGATTTCTGAAGCGCTGGGCAAAGAAGTGCAGCCCTTGGGTATCTTTGTCACTGCCGTCGCACCGGGATCTTTCCGCACCGATTGGGCCGGTCGTTCGATGGTACGCAGTGAAAGAAGCATTGCCGATTACGACGCGCTGTTTGACCCCATCCGCCAGGCGCGCGCGGAAAAAAGTGGTAAGCAGTTAGGTGATCCACAAAAAGCCGCGCTGGCGATGCTGGATATCATCGCTAGCGACAACCCTCCGGCACACCTGTTGCTGGGCAGCGATGCCCTGGCGCTGGTACAGGATAAATTAACCACAATGAATGCGGATATTAAACGCTGGGAAAAACTGACACGCTCAACCGATGGTGCATAATATTTTGTCAGGTTATGTAAATAATTTTAGCTGAATGAAAGACGCGCCAGCACCTTATTTCTCTGATTAATGCTGGCGCAGTTTATTAAAGTTTATCCGACGCTTTTACCGCACAGAAAATAGGTTTTTTGATCAGGGTTTCGAGAAGGAGAAATGCGGATCAATAACAAATTTTTTCGGTGCGCCAGAATCAAACTCACTGTAGCCACGCGGCGCGTCTTCCAGTGAAATCACCTCTACACCAACTATTTTGGCAATCGGAATACGATCCCAGAGAATAGCCTGCATTAGCTGACGATTATATTTCATCACCGGTGCCTGTCCGGTATGGAAGGCGTGGGATTTGGCCCAGCCTAGTCCCAGCCGAATGCTCAGACTACCCATCTTCGCCGCCTTATCGACAGCACCGGGATCTTCGGTGACGTACAGACCGGGAATACCGATCTTACCTGCCACACGTGTGACCTGCATCAGCGCATTGAGGACGGTTGCCGGTGCTTCGTGCTGTGCACCTTCATGGCCGTGTCCACGGGCTTCAAAGCCCACGGCGTCGATGGCGCAATCCACTTCCGGCACGCCGAGGATGGCGGCAATCTGCTCATGCAGTGGGGTATCTTTACTTAAATCAACCACTTCAAAACCTTGTTCGGCCGCATGTTTGATACGCGCTTCATTCATATCGCCGACAATCACCACCGCCGCACCCAGCAGGCGGGCCGATGCCGCCGCAGCCATGCCCACCGGACCCGCGCCCGCGACATAAACGGTGCTGCCGGGTCCCACACCCGCCGTCACCGCCCCGTGGAAGCCGGTGGGCAGGATATCGGAAAGGCAGGTTAAGTCTTTGATTTTCTCCAGCGCCTGCTCACGATCCGGCAGCTTGAGTAAATTGAAATCAGCATAAGGCACCAGCACATATTCGGCCTGGCCACCGACCCAATCCCCCATGTCCACGTAGCCATAGGCTCCGCCAGCACGCGCCGGATTCACCGTCAGACATACGCCGGTGTGCTGTTCTTTACAGGAACGACAGCGCCCGCAGGCCACATTGAACGGCACCGAGACCACATCGCCAATCGCGAACATTTCCACATCGCGACCTTTTTCAATCACCTCCCCGGTGATTTCATGCCCCAGCACTAACCCAACCTGAGCGGTAGTTCGCCCGCGTACCATATGTTGGTCGGAGCCGCATATATTCGTTGAGAGTACTTTGAGGATCACACCATGTTCTATTTTCTTGCCCCTGGGGTCGTGCATTTTCGGATAATCAATCGACTGGACTTCAACCTGGCCTTTACCTTTGTATACCACTCCGCGGTTTTCAGACATGTGAGCACCTTTCAGAAAGTATTAAGTTTTGAATGTCGCCGTTGAGCATAGAATCATACTCGCGCCTCTAAGCTTAATTACTCCCCCGCAGGCAGTTGGGCTTTCTGCATTTATTATTCGTGATGTGTGCAAAGCGTCACAATTAAATTAAATATCATTCAACTTGTGGGTAATTTCAGTGCGGGATTTATTCGAAATGAAAGTTATTTGCTGCTTCGCTTATATCGCAGGGTGACAACGATGCTGTGGCCGGGTTTTATTAGTTGATGTTGTAGTATGTTGTAATCAAAGTCAGGGTGAATGAGGGTGCGCATGGCTGCGCACCTGGACCCATTACCGCAAGCTGGCGCACGCCTGCCCCAGTCGCTGACACGCCGTTGCCAGCAGCGCATCGTCCACCGCGTAAGCAATACGCAGGTAGCCGGGCGTACCAAATGCCGAGCCGTGCAGCACCGCCACCTGGGCTTCCGCCAGCAGCCAGGATGCCAGCGCTTTATCGTCGCTGATCACCTCACCGCCCGGCGTGCGGCGACCAATCAACCCCTGGCAATTGGCGAACACATAAAACGCCCCCTGTGGTGCGCTGGCGCTCAGCCCGTCAGTTGCCGCAATCATCGCCAGCACCTGGTTACGGCGCTGTGTCAGTTTTTCCAGCCAGCCCACCAGAAAATCTGCCGGTTGATTCAACGCTGCCACCGCCGCCGCCTGCGCAATGCTGCTGGCATTGGAGGTGCTTTGCGATTGCAACACCTGCATCGCCGCAATCAGCCAGCGCGGTCCCGCCGCATAGCCCAGACGCCAGCCCGTCATGGCATGGCTTTTTGACACGCCGTTCACCGTCAGGGTGCGATGTGCCAGCTGAGGTGCCACTTCGGCAAAGGTCGCAAACGGCGTCTGGTCATAGCGCAGCGGTTCATAGATATCATCCGCCATAATCAGCACATGAGGATGATCGGACAGCACATCTGCCAGCGCGCGCAATTCCTGGGCGCTATAAATCGCACCGGTAGGATTACCCGGCGAATTGAGGATCACCCAGCGCGTTTCCGGCGTCAGGCACGCAGCCAGTTGCGCCGGTTGCAGCTTCCAGCCGTCTGCCTCAGTGCAGGGAACGATCACCGGCTCACCCTCCGCCAGCGTCACCATATCAGGATAAGAAACCCAGTACGGGGCGGGAATGATCACCTGCTGACCTGCATCCACCGTCGCCAGCAGCGCATTAAAAATCAACTGTTTCGCCCCACTACCGGCGATGATTTCATCTGGCGCGAACTGCAACTGATTGTCGCGGGCAAATTTGCCGGCAATCGCCGCTTTTAATGCTGCCGTACCCGCCACGGCGGTGTACTTGGTTTGCTGCTGCACGATGGCTTCGATACCGGCATAGCTGATGGACGCCGGGGTGGCGAAGTCCAGCTCGCCTTCACCCAGATTGATGACTGTTTTTCCTGCCGCTTCCAGTTCACGTACCTGGTCAGATATGGTCGCGGTTGGCGAAGGTCGTACCCGCTGCATACGCCGGGCCGTTTGACTGTTATTCATAAATCCTCTTTTGTATCTGATGATTCAACTAATACAATTATTCATCCAACATCAGCAGGAAAATTGCCGTGTCACTGATATTCATTCTCGATGATTCACCCTTACCAGCCCGTTACGGTGTCACCGCCAGCCAGTGGGCTAACCAACTCGGGTTGCCGTTGTGGAGCCTGCGCCCCAGCTTTAACGGCGATGTACCCGATAGCCATCAACACGTCATCCCGGCCGGTTACTGCGTCACCAGCGGCCTGTATCGTAGCGATACGCTGCAACAGGAGGTGAGCAACGCCGACCTGCTACCGAACGCTGACGCGGTGATCGTCTTACCGATCGCGCGTGCCGCTGAGATCGCCGATCGGCCTGGCTCCCGGCTGTACAGCCACGACAGCGGTCAGACGCTGGTCCTGCGCGACCACACCCAAACCTTGCTAACGCTGCATACCGACCACTATGGTCGCTGGTCTGCCTCGCCAGCCGCTGAGGCCACCAGCACGTTACGCATTGGCCTGATTGGTCGCGAAGCGGATCATCGTCAGGCCTACCCGGCGACGCTGGCCGCGCTGGGTGATGCCGCAGCGGCACTGCATCTGACGCTCGACATCCACTTCCTGCCACCCGCCTCACTCTCCGCCAGCCTGGATGAGCTGGAGGGGCTGCACGGCGTGTTGCTGCCGGGGGGTTCGTCGATGGCAGCGGTACAGGGACAAATCCGCGTCGCCCAGGCCACCGCTACTCGCCCGCTCCCCACCCTCGGGCTGTGCCTGGGCATGCAGAGCATGGCTACCGCTGCCGTGCGCCAGCAACCGGGATGTGAACAGGCGATCCTCGCGGAAGTCGCCCCCGATGCCGCGCTGCACAGCTTTGTTGCCTTTAGCGATGGCCGACACCGTTGTGGGGTGCTGCCATTTCATGACACTGCCATGCACTACAACCATCGCTATCGCTTCAACCCGCAGCTGTTAGCACCCCTCAGCGCCAGTGGCGTGCAGGTTAACGCGCAGACCGACGACATCATTGAGGCCATCACCCTGCCGGCTCATCGTTTCTGGCAGGGGGTGCAGGGACATCCCGAACTGGCTTCACGCCCGGACGCCCCGCACCCGCTGATCACCGCATTTCTTCAGGCGGCGCTTACTCAGCGAGGGTAACGCCGGTACGCGCATCGCTGGCCAGTTTGCGCATCACGCTGGTCAGCGCTGTCTGGGCTTCCGCAGAAATGTCCAGCAGCGGTGCACGCACGCGACCACCATTAAAGCCACGCAGCGCCATCGCCGCCTTCACCAGTTGCGGTTGTCCGTGCTGACGCGCCAGGGCGCGGTAGTCGTACCACAGCTGATGAAGATCGCGTGCCGTACCCGCATCGCCTTTTTCCACCGCACGGAACGTGGCTAACACCAGCTCCGGCAGTGCCCCGCTGTTGGTGGTGCTGATGCCATCAAAACCGGCCATCATTGGGCCTAAGAACGCGAGGTCCGAGGCGCAGAACAGACGCAGACGTCCACGCAGACGGTTGGCGATTTGGTCGATGGCAGTCGGGTTGAGATCTCCCTGCTTGATACCGACCACACCCGCGACATCCGCCAGCTGTTCCAGCAAGGCGGGCGACAGCGTGATACCAATGCCCGGTGCGTTGTAGACCAGAATGCCGGTTTTTGATAACGGGGCCATCTCTTTGAAATAAGACAGGATTTGTGCATCGGTGATTTCGCTGACGTAAGGTGCAGTCACCATCGGTAAACCACCCAGATCGCCAGCCAGCATGGTCAGCTCGCGCGCATCACGCGGGTCTGAGCTGGCGCTGCACAACATCACCGGGATACGGTCCTGCACGCAGTCCATGACCTGATGGAACAATTCACGGCGTTCAGCCAGTGACATCACCGGAAACTCGCCATACGTCCCGCCAATCAGAATGCCGTCATAACCAAGACCAATGACGCGCTCAATGTTTTCCCGCAGGGCAGCGAAGTCGATAGCGCCAGCGGCATCAAACGGCGTGACGGTGATGTTGAAAATGCCACGCAGGCGTTCACGGCATTCGTTAATATCTTTCATGGAAATTCCTTACAGCAAAGTTAATGGACGAGAGAGACTGCCAAGCTGGCGATAACCGGTTTCCGTGACCACCACGGTTTCACTGACACCGACGGTGAATTCGCCGTAAATACGCAGTGCCGGTGGAATATGGAAGGTCATACCCGGCTGCAATTCGGTGGTGACACCGCTGTACAGGCTGAGAATGCCGCCTTCGCCCCAGTCCGGTGCGAAAGAGACACCGATGGAATAACCGGTACGCTTTTTGAAATGTTCGGTGAAACCGGCGCGATCGATGACCTTCTGGCAGGCGATATGCGGCTCGGCGCAGGTCGCACCTGGACGGATGGCATCCAGCGCGGCTTGTAACGCTTCCTGGCACACTTTCTCCATTTCCAGCGCAATCGCCGGTGGACGACCAATCCAGGCTGAACGCATCAGCGCAGCGTGGTAGCGGTCATGAGAGGCGGCCATTTCGAGGAACACCGGATCGTTATCCTGCATCACGCGACGACGCCAGGTGCCGTGCGGCACACCACTGCGCGGCCCGCTGGACACCAGCGGCTCCATACCGACATATTCAGAACCGGCCGCGATGGCAGCACCCATCATGGCCGAAACCAGCGCGTTCTCATCGCTGCCGCTGCGAATCGCCGCCATACCGGCGCGCATACCGGCATCGACATAACGTGCCGCGGTGGCGATTTTTTCCACTTCTGCCGCTGATTTCACCGCACGCAGGGGTTCGATCACCCCAGCAGTGTCGGCGATGGTGCCGAGCTTGCTTTGCAGCAGTTCATAAACCGCAATCGGCAGGAACCAGCCGCGTTTGTCCAGCCCGATGCGCTTATTCAGCCAGCCACGCTGTTGCAGCATGCCGACAAGAAAATCCACCGGGTTATCGCCGTCCTGATAGATGGCGGCGTCAGAAATAAAGGTGTTGGCGATAAAGTTGAAGTATTCCAGCTGACGAATCACAAACACCGGATCCCCTTCTACCGGCAGCAGCAGCGCCTGGAAGGTGTAATAACCGGGGGTTTGCTGACCGGTGAGCCAGAAGATATTTTCCGGCCCGGTGACGATCATCACATCGACACCTGCGGCGCTAAGACGCTCACGGGTGCGCTGAATACGCAGTGCATACTCATCCGCGCTGAACGCGGATTCACTGCCCTGAACCACATTATTAAGCTGTTGCATCACTAAACTCCTGGAGGAAAGTGGCGCGGGCGGCAGAAAACTGCACACCCAGGCCGGGAGAATCATTCACGGCGACCTGGCCGTGGGCATAAGCGAGGCCGCTGACCGGGTCATCGGTTAAACCATCAGCGCCGTAAAGTTCGGCGAACGCCGGTTGCAGCACGCGACACAGCTGTAACGCCGCTGCCGTCGCGGCATGGCCTTCATTCATCTGACCAATCATGAAAGGGACAGCTGCGCTTTGCAGACGGCGTGCCGCTGCCAATGTCGGAGCCAGCCCCCCTAACTTGACCAGCTTCAGGTGCCCCCACAGCGCCCCTTCGGCGGCAATCAGGCGATCGATGGCCGCGCTGCTGTTAAGGCTTTCGTCGAGCATGATCGGAATGCCGTAGGGGTACAGCTCCGCCAGATGCCGGTCGTCCGCAACCGCCAGCGGCTGCTCGATATAACTCAGTTGAAGCTCACGCAATTGCGGCAGCGCCTGGTGGGCCTGCGCCAGCGACCACTGGCCGTTGACGTCAATCGCCAGCTTGATGCGGTCACCGAAGGTGTCGCGCAGCATCTGCAGACGCGCCAGATCGGTGGCGAAATCCGCCACGCCGGTACGCAGTTTCAACTGGGTGAAACCGCGCTCGACATAGCCTTTCGCCTGCGCCAGCATCTGCGCTTCGCTGCCCCAGAACAGCGTCTGGTTAGTGGCGAAACCCAATGCTGCCGCCGGGACACCCAGCCAGGCAGCAAGGCTGACGCCCTGCTGACGCGCCAGCAGGTCATGCAGCGCCATATCCAGCAGCATGCGTGACGGAGCCAGCAGCGGGCTATCGTCGGCATGGATAGTCGCCAGCATGCTTTGCGCATCGGCCTGCCAGTCCCACTGCGTCAGCGCCGCCAGCAGATTGTTCAGCACCTGTTGTTCGCTGTAGCCATGCAGATAGGCGATGTTGAGCCGCACTTCACCGATGCCTTGTACACCCTGGTCTTCCAGCTGAAGCCACAGGGTATCGAGTGCATGTACCGCACCGGATGCGGCGGTATGCAGCGTTACCCCGGCGTAATGCAGGTCACCGCGCCACAGTTGCGCCTTCACGCCTGGGCCTCAGCAGGCAGCATGGCCAGCGCGATATCAAGGTAGATGTAGGCCGCAGCGATAAACTCTTCCACCGGCACAAACTCATCCGGCTTATGCGCCACCGCCAGTGCACCCGGGCCGACTACCACGCCTTTGGCACCGAGGGTACGGAAATGCACCAGATCGCAGCCGCCCTGGAAACCAAACGGACCCGGTTCCGGTTGACCATGCCGACGGCAGGCCGTCAGACTGTGCTGCACGATGGCTTCACTGCTGTCGGTTTCGGTGGCGCCGCCCGTGGTGGGCTGCCAGGCGATGATTTCTGCCTCAACGCCGGATTGTTCTCTGGCGTGATCGAGCAGTTGTTGCAGCTCCGCTTTCACCGCTGTTTCGTCTTCGCCCGGCACCATGCGACGGTCCAGCAGCAGTTCGCAGCTGTCCGGCACCACATTATCGGCGTGTCCACCGTGCACGCGGGTGACGGTTAAGCTGGCGTTACCCACCAGCGCATGACAGCGGCAGCGCACCTGCTGGTGATGCGCTTCTTCGATCAACCCCAGCAGCTTCGCCGACTGGTAAATCGCGTTGATACCCAGCTCTGGCGTCCCGGAATGCGCCGTGACGCCTTTTACCCGCACGCGCGGGCGCAGGCTGCCTTTGTGGGCCGAGAAGGTGGCGTTGGACGTCGGTTCACCAATCACCGCAAAGTCGATAGCGGGCGGTTGATCGCGCACATAAAACTTCGCGCCTTCACTCGCCACCTCTTCATCTGCGGTAAACACACCCATCAGCGTGCCGGACCAGCTGTGTCGATTGGCCGCCAGCATACGCAGCGCTTCTACCATCGCCACCAGTGGGCCTTTGGCATCACAGGCACCACGGCCATATAAACGCCCTTCACGCTCGGTCAGGGTGAACGGATCGCTCGACCAACCCGTCCCGGCCGGGACGGTATCGAGGTGGGTATTAAAAGCAAAGCAGGGGCCGTCGCCATTCTTCAGCAGCGCGATCACGTTGGTGCGTCCTGGCGCATACTCGCTGAAGGAGAGATCAAAACCCGCCTCGCGCAGCCAGCCTGCTACGCACTCAGCGGCCTCACGTTCGTGCCCTGGCGGGTTTTCGGTATTGATGGCGACCAGTGCGGTAAGATCCCGCTTCATGCGCACACTGTCTGCCTGGTAACTACTCATAGGTACTCCGCTATTAATGTAAGATCTGGTCGAGGAAACGTTTGGCGCGTTCGCTGACCTGGCCAGTAAAAAAGTCCTGGGCGCTGGCGCGTTCGAGAATTTCGCCCTCTTCCATAAACAGGATTTGATTGGCGGCGCGGCGGGCAAAGCCCATTTCATGGGTCACCACCATGCTGGTCATGCCTTCGGCACTCAGTTCCGCCATCACATCCAGCACTTCACGAATCATCTCCGGATCCAGCGCCGAGGTGGGTTCGTCGTACAACATCAGTTCCGGTTTCATCGCCAGCGCGCGGGCAATCGCTACACGCTGTTGCTGGCCGCCGGAAAGCTCATCCGGGAAGTGGTCGGCACGTTCATTGATACGTACCTTTGCCAGCAGCATTTCGGCCTGTTTCCGCGCCTCAATACGGTTCATACCCAGCACCGTCATCGGGGCCAGCATGATGTTTTCCGCAGCGGTGAGATGCGAAAACAACTCGTAGTTCTGAAACACCATGCCAATACGCTGGCGCAGCTGATGAGGCGGAACTTCGCCACGGCTGATATTTTGCCGGGCAAAAAACACATCGCCGCTGTCAGCCGGGGACAACAGGTTGACGCAGCGCAGCAGCGTCGATTTGCCCGAACCGGACGGGCCAATCAGCACCACGGTTTCACCGCGATTCACGCTCAGTGAGCAGTTTTTCAGTACGGTCTGACGACCAAAGGTTTTATCGATACCGATCATTTCCAGCAGCGGTTTACGTTCCTGGTTCATGACACCTCCCGGGCTGGTTTAGGCAGTTTCATTTCATGGGATTGCGCTTTCTGGCTTTTGCGGCGGCGCTGTTTCGGGTCGAGGCTGCGCTCCAGCCATGACTGGAAAATCATGAACAGCGTGGTCAGCAGCAGATAGTAAATACCGGCAGCACACAGCGCTTCGAAGTAGCGGAAACTGGCGCTGGCAGCCTGATTTGCCACCAGCAACAGCTCCTGTACCGCAATCACCGACACCAGCGCACTTGATTTGAGCATGCTGATCATCTGGTTACCCATCGGCGGCAGTACGATACGTGCCGCCTGCGGTAACACGATCTTGCGCATGATCTGCGCGTTGGTCATGCCCAGTGCCATGCCAGCGGTACGTTGCCCGCTTTTCACCGCCTGGAGACCGGAACGCAGGATCTCAGCCATATACGCGCCTTCATTGAGCGAAAGCGCCAGCACTGCACAGGTAAACGCGGAGAAGCGTAAGCCGAAGCCTGGCAGCACGTTGTAGACAAAGATGATCTGGAACAGCACTGGCGTGCCTCGAAACAGCCACAGGTAGAAAAAAGCCAGCGCTTTTCCGGCGCGGAAAGGAGCCTCCTGTAGCAGGGCCAGTACCAGACCCAGCACCACGCCACACAACAGTGAGCAGAGGGTGATGAGCAGTGTCATCCACGCCCCCTGTAAAAACTCAGGGGAAAGGAAGTACTGCCACATTAAATCAATCGACATAGCTATCTCCGGTTAACGGCTTGAAACGCATTAAAAAATGGCAACGGAATCCGGGAAGTTCCATTTCTCAATCAGTTGCTTGTAGGTGCCATCTTTCACCAGGCTTTGCAGTCCCTTCTCCAGTTGTGCACGGGTTTCGCTATCACCTTTACGTACCGCAAAGGCGATATGGGTGTCGGCTTCAAACTCCGCACCTACCGCTTCGAACATGCCAGGTTTCTCGCTGAACAGCGCTACGGTGCCCGGTGTAGAGAGATATTCCGCATCGGCACGGCCCTGAGCGACAGCGACTGCTGAGTCAGTGGCTGCCGGGAAGGTCAGCACGTTGATGGCGGCTTTGCTGGCGGCCACGCAGTTTTTGTTGTCCACACGCGCCTGGCTCTCTTCGATACCGCCAAGGGTCACAGCGACGTTTTTGCCGCACAGCGACATATCACGTCCGGTGATGCCCGCCGGATTACCTTTGCGCACCACCACACGGCTGCCGATTTTCAGGTAAGGCACGAAATCCACCTGGGTGGCGCGGGTCGGGTTGACGTACATCGCTGAATTGATGATGTCGAGACGCTTGCCCTGCAAGGCTGGGATCAAACCTTTGAACTCCATCGCCATTGGGGCTGGCGTGAGTTTGAGTTCTTTACTCAGGGCAGTGATCAGGTCGATATCGAAGCCAGTGAGCTTGCCGTCTTTAACAAATTCGAACGGCATAAAGGTGGCAGCGGTGCCATAAGTCAGTTTACCTGGGGTCACACTTTCCCCTGCGGCATGGCTGGCAAGTGGCAACAACGCCAGAGTGAACATCAATCCGCGCATGCGGCGAGTGGTGAAATACGAGCTGGACATAGTCGTCTCCTGGTTAATATTTTGGATTTTATGAATCAACAAATACAATCATGATGACAAAAACACGTCCCTTCCTGGTGCAATTGCACGCTTATCGTGCAGCTCCTGCTTTATTTCGCTGCAAAACTTTTCCCGTGTTATTGTATATTCAGACCATAACAATACACTTTCAGGGAACGTTCTCCATGCAGCCTGACTCAACTGCGAGCAGTCGCCGGATCGCCCGGCAAATCCTTGACCTGATATATGAAGCAAGATTCGATCCAGGTCATCATTTACGTGAACAACATCTTGCCGATGCGCTGGGCGTTTCACGTACACCGGTGCGCGCCGGATTAAAAGAACTGACCCGTCTGGGCGCGGTGGAAGCCCGGCCCAATCAGGGTTTCTTCCTGTTAAAGAGCGCCGATGAACTACAGCAGCTGAGTATCGAACAAACCAAAAGCAATGATCAGCATTTGTATGAATTGCTGGTACGCGACCGTATTGCCGGTACGCTACCCGAGTCCTTTACCCAGACCGAAATCGTGCAACGCTATGAGGTGGACCGCGGGATACTGACACGCACGCTGGTGAAGCTGTCGGAAGATGGCCTGATTGCACGTAATGCCGGGCATGGCTGGCGTTTCCTGCAAACCCTGAACTCAGACGTGGCTTTACGCAACAGTTACGGTTTCCGCCTGATGATTGAGCCAGCCGCCCTGCTGACGCCACATTTACATGTCGATCGCCAGTTATTAAAACGGCTGCGCGCGCAGCATCTGTGGCTGATTACTCACCCGGATATCACCCTGGTCCCGGCGAAGGATATCTTCGAAACCGACGCCTCCTTTCATGAGCTGCTGGCGGAAGCCAGCGGCAATCTGTTTGTGTTACAGGCAATTCAGCAGCAAAACCGCTTACGTCGCCTGATGGAATTTGGCAGCTACCATAACAAGCGGCGCGTGAAAGAATGGTGTGAAGAACATGTGGCGATCATCGATGCGTTGCGGGAAAACAAACAGGAACTGGCCGCCAGCCTGATGCAGCAACATCTGCAATTCGCCTATGACCAGGTAAATATTAAGCGGCCACGCAAATAATCGGCATCGATTTTGCACATCATGATCCTGAAAATACAATCAGGAGTGGTTTATGGATTTGCAAATTCAACAACGGGTCGCGCTGGTTTGTGGTGCGGGAAGTGGTTTAGGCCGGGCGATGGCGCTGTCTCTGGCGCAGGAAGGGGTAAAAGTCGCGGTGACCGGCCGCAACCTGGAAAAGCTGGCCGCAACGGTGGCACTTATCCAGCAGCAAGGCGGTACCGCCCAGGCCTGGCAACTCGACCTCGCTGCGCCAGAGAAATTTGATGATGTGCTAAATGATATTCGTCAGCATTGGGGCGATGTCGATATTCTGGTCAACAATTCCGGTGGCCCGCCACCCGCCAGCGCCCAGGGCACGGATGCCGATGTCTGGCAGCAGCAGTTTTCCCTGATGGTTTCCTCACTGATCCAGCTGACGGACAAAGTGCTGCCCGCCATGCGCCAGCGTGGCTGGGGACGTATTATCACCTCGACTTCATCCGGTGTCATTGCACCGATCCCTAATCTGGCCCTGTCCAATGCCCTGCGGATGAGTTTACTCGGCTGGTCTAAAACACTGGCAAGTGAAGTGGCTGCGGACGGTGTGACGGTGAACGTGCTGGTACCAGGACGCATCGCTACTGATCGCGTCAGCCAGCTGGATGCCATCAAAGCGAAACGCGAAAACAGCACAGCGGATGCCGTAGCAGAGAAAAGCCGTCAGGGTATTCCTGCGGGCCGTTATGGTGCACCAGAAGAATACGGTGCCACTGCGGCGTTTCTCGCCAGCAAGCCCGCCAGTTACATCACCGGCACGGTGATGCGAGTGGATGGCGGGATGATTGATGCGATTTAACGGATAAAAAAAGCGCGAGAAATCGCGCTTCATACCGCACCAGGTTGGTGCGGGGTCTCTGGCAATTAGTGGCGGCTGGCACAGCCGCACTTTGACATCTCACCATGCACATGTTTGCCATGATGCGAATGACGGACCTGCAATTCGCCCTGCTGCCAGGCTCCGGTGTCATCTGCTTTGTTATCCAGCAAGCGATTTAGCGCTTCAGTCACCAGCAAATCACCTCGCTGCGCCCAGCTGGTCAGATGCCAGGTCGAAGAACGTGCTTCGTCCACATCATCAAAACCCACCACGCCAATATGCGCGCCCTGACCAAAATCGCGCACCGCCTGCAAGGCCCCAAACGCCAGCACATCATTTTCACAGAACAACGCATTGATACGTTCGGAGGCACGCGTTTTTTTCAGGTAAGCCATCATCACCTGATAAGCCCGTTCACGATCGTTGTTACCGGCAACCAGTCGCTGATCGAGGGTTTTATCCGCCGCGCTTAAGCTCTCGACAAAGCCCTGCATCTGGCGCGGAACGGTTGGGGAATCTTCGCCGCGCATAAAACCAAAACGTTGATGTCCCTGCGCCAGCAGCAGACGGCCAATCTCCGCGCCTGCATCATAGCCATCAGCTCTGAGGGCATTCTCCCCACTCAGCCAGATAGCCGGGAAGGCTGACGCCTCTTGACGATAACGGGAGGTGAGGAAAATCAATCCTTTTACGCCCAGTTCAGAGGCCTTAGTGAGTAACGACAGGTAATGCTCGCGCGAATCAACATTGAGCAGCAACGCCAGATATCCACGCGCATTCAGCTGTCGTGTGACTTCATTCAGCATTTTTACGCTGCCGGGGTTGGCGAACTCATCGCTGACGATACCGATGATATTGTGCTTTGCTGTCATGAACGGCTCCTTTTGCCATCAGGTTTAACCACGGCGGGTTAAGGCCAGACGAATACCAAGACCAATAAAGGTGACACCCACCACCCGATCCAGTAACTTTTGCATCGTGGCGTTTTTCGCCACCGCGCTGGCGGCACCACCGGCTAACAACGCAAACAGAATATCGGTGGTTAAACCCATCAAAGCGTAAGTCAGACCGAGGATCAGGAAGGATTGCACGTGGTAATTGCCATCAACCACGACAAATTGCGGGAAGAAGGCGATGAAAAACAGCAATACTTTTGGATTGGTCACCGAGGTAATCAGCCCACGTGTTAACAGGCTGCGCGCACTGCTGCGCGTTTTGACGGCCATTCCCTCTTCCTGATTGGCTGCACTGCGGCTGACAAAGGTCCCCCACACCATCTTGCTGCCGAGAAAAAGCAGGTAGGCGGCACCGATATATTTGATCACCGTAAACAGCAGCGGCGACGCGGCAATCAAGGCGGTGAGACCAATGGCACTGGCAACCGCATGGGTGCAGCTACCTAACGCCACCCCTGCTGCCGAGATCACCCCGGAACGTCGCCCGTTCGCCACACTTTGCCCGACCACGTAGGCCAGATCAGGGCCAGGCGTGATACAGAGTAAAAAGACTGAGGCGAGAAATAGAGGAAAGTGGGTGATGTCCAGCATGGAGCGCTCCTGTCAGTGGCCGATGGTTGATTCTAACCAACCCACAACAGGAAGCTAGCGCCGTATTGTAGCGGCGTGATTTATCACGCCGGGTTTTCTGGTCCCGTGCACAGAATTGCGCGATAAATCGCGCCGCTTGTATGTTTGGAGGGTCAGATTATGATTTCTCTGAAATCTGAACTGATAACCGGGAAGCCGCGCGCCGCTGGAAGCAGCTATCACAGTGACTTCGTCTGTAGAGTGGCTCCCGCCTCCTTGTCCGGGCCGAAGAGTACCAGGAAGCTTTCTCTCGCGAGACTGACTTCGCATCACAAGGCAGGCTGAACAATCTCTGATGACGAGGTCGGGAACCGGTTAACACTATACGCCATTTTGTTTTCCGGAG